>DATGYU010000231.1:0-24425 GCA_035297625.1 Prolixibacteraceae bacterium | reverse complement strand
TTAAATAAGAAGTTACTATATATTGATTGAGGGTGCTTCCATCATGGGGGCACCCTCCATTATTTTACACTGTGCCTGAAGAATAACTCAACGTGGCAGGTACATTTTGAAATTGCCCAATATCTATCGTCTATTTATAACTGAACCCGGTGTGGATGGATTCAGAAATATGGTATTTTGTCTATCTTCACCTCTAAAATGGTTTAACCATTGATAAGAATAACAAGCTAAGGTGTATTATTTGCAATTTCCCTTAACTTTGGTTGCCATACCTAACTAATCAATACCTGCATTATGAAACAACGATTCCTGAGCCTTAGCCTGCTGCTTTGCCTTTTGTGCATTACTGTTTTTAGTGAAGACCGTACCATCCTCAACCTTAACGGCACCTGGCAGTTTGACCAGACCACCACTGCTTTTCCTCCTGCTAAATTTACCCGCACCATTCCTGTTCCGGGCCTTGTGCATCTGGCAGAACCCAGGATAGATGATTACGACAAGTTCTTTAAGCGGGCCGATAAGGTGGAAGCCAAAGAACAGCACAACCTTTACAATATTGATTACACCCCAAGGTACAGCTGGTACCGCAAGAAGATCTTTATCCCCAAAGAGATGCAAGGCCGTGAAGGTGTGATCACCATCAAAAAAAGCCAGTATGTGACCCAGGTGTATGTCAACGGTATGGACATGGGCACTTCCATGGCCTGCTATACACCCGTTGAATTCCCTGTTACAAGTGCCCTGAGGCCCGGTCTTGAAAACGAGATTCTCATCAAGGTGGGCGACCGGGTATGGCTCCCCTCGGAAGCGGCCGGTGGAACGGACAAGGAAAAGGAACATTACTTGCCGGGCATCTGGGACGATGTGCTGCTTTCCTTTACAGGCAGCGTTCGTGTAAACCGGCTACTGGTACTACCTTCGGTGGAGAAAAAGAAAGTAACCATCAAGGCCCAGATACGCAATTTTAAGCCTGCCCAGATCTTTTATGGCGATGCCATGACTGATTCTGTTACCATGGATATTGCCATTGCTGAGAAGCTTTCAGGAAAGGTTATCGCCACTAAAAGTCAAAGAGTTGCTGCTAAAAGAGATAATATCTCTGTTTGTGAAGTAGAACTTCCCCTTTCAACCTTTACCAACTGGACACCCGATCAGCCATTTTTATATGTAGCTACTGCTACCTTGAAAACTGACAAGGAAATCTCGGATAAGATAAACAAGCAATTCGGCATGCGTGATTTTACCCGTAAAGGCAAGTTCTTCTACCTTAACGGGGAGAAGATCATCCTGAGAGGCACCAATGTGACCCTTCAGCGCTTTTTTGAAGATCCCGACTGCAGTAACCTTGTATGGGACAAGCAGTGGGTTAAGAAGCTGCTGGTGGATATTCCCAAAGATCTGCACTGGAACATGATGCGCATTTGTGTAGGCATCGCTCCCGACTTCTGGTACGACATTGCCGATGAGTATGGGCTGATGTTTCAAAATGAGTGGCTCTACTGGCAAAACCATGGATGGGACGACCAGATCCGAAAGGAATATACCGACTGGGTATGGAGTGATGGCAACCACCCCAGCATTGCCATCTGGGATGCCATCAACGAGAACTGGGATGATTACATTGGCAACAGCCTGATTCCTGAATTAAAGAAACTGGACAATACGCGCATCTGGGATTCAGGCTATATGACCGGTGACCAGATGACCCTCGATGAGATGGATGAGCCGCATCCTTACCAGGGCGTCATCTCCTGGATACAACCCGGGGCCAACAGGGATGTGTATCCCTTGGGCAACCTGGAATTCAAACCGGGTATTCTAAGAAATATTCAGGAGTCAAGCTCTGCTCAGCTGGTCAACGAGTATGGCTGGATATGGCTGTGGCGCAATGGCACCCCGAGTAAACTGACGGTGAATACCTATGAGTATTACTTGGGCAAGAACTCCACTCCGGAGCAGAACTGGGAATTGCAGGCCTACTGGATGCAGCTGGAAACAGAATGGTTAAGAAGCGAACCTTCCATAGCCGGCGTGCTGGCCTTCTGTTACCTGGCCAACAACTATGGCTACACGGGCGACTGGTTTGCCGGTAATATCAAAGATTTGAAGCCTACCCCAACACTCGAATGGTTTAAGCATGCCTTTGCACCGACAGCTACTTTTATCAACCTGACCGACGAGCGGTACATCAAGATGGTGCAGCCCCATCTCCCGGGATCTCAACTGCTCTTTACCCTTGCCGGGGTTAACAACTATGCTTCTGAGGTATCAGGTAACGTAACCCTGAAACTGTTGGACAGCTCTGGAAAATCAGTGGTGGAACAAAGCAGCAGGGTTAAACTGCAGCCCTTTCTGCGTAATGAGATCCCCGTGAATATTAAATTGCCTGAAGCTGCTGGCGGCTATCTGATGGTGGCAGAATTTACCCCTGAGGGCGGAACTCCTGTTATCAGCAGAAGGTTTATAAAGGTAGGACAAGCAGAAAAGTATAGCTTTTTTAATCTGAAGGCAAAGTAGAAGATTCCTTAATCAAATGGGCACAATAAGAGCTCATCCAATCGGGTATATCGAAAATTGATAATCAATATTGATACTATATCCGTTGGCTAAAGCCAACGGCAAAGGATAATGCTTCGAATTAACATCACTGCTAATTCAAATCAATATCCTTTGCCGTTCACTTTAGTGAACGGACCCTTATCATTCATTATTCCCGGATAGAATTATGGCCTTATATGCAGCTGGTCTTCAATAGTCTGATCTATCACCACCTTATTGGATATGGAGATATCCCGGGCCACAAAGAGTCCCAGTACGGGCTTCCCGTCCGTGGAGGTAAAGTTGCTTTTGATATTGGCAGGCGGTACACTGAACATGGATCCGGTATTGCCCTGGTTAATCATCTGGAAATAGAAGTTATAGGCAAATTCCGAGATGGAGGTTTGTCTAACCAGTATGGTGTCATTGAGGTTAAGCAGGCGGTCTTCGGGTTTATTGACATCATAGAAATCGGTAAATATCTCCAGCTTGTTGATATAATTGCCATCCACGAATTCATCACTTGCAACAGCCAGATGCTCTGTTTTATATAGCAGGGTGTCATTGACGTAGATATCCCATTTGTAATAATTGCCAACACCTTTGGGTTCCTGACCATAGGTAAATATCCCTAAAAAACGTTTATCGCCACGCATGGATGGAACTACCTGGATGGAATCAATGGGCTCTACGGCGTTCAGCTTATCCTTGGCCGTAAGGGTGGCCTCCGGGGTCTGGATGGTAAGGGTATACTCCCTCCCGGCAATGCCCAGGTAGCTTTGGTTTTGAGGCACCCGGTAAAGTCCTTTTCTGGTGGCATCTTCCACCAGGGTAATCTGGTTGGAAGGAGCAGCATCATCTGCCAGCGTTACAATGGCCCCGCTGATGCCCGGGTAGGCCTGATCTTCATCCACTCTTAGGGTCCGGTATAAAAATACAGTCGGCTCCTCCCGGGTGGTGATATATGCTTCCACGCCCACCAGGTTCAGACTTCCTTTATTCAGTTCCACCTCGATTACATCTTCACAGGAGGTAAGTAATACAGATGCCAGGATCATGATTCCTGCAAAGGCTAATAATTGTTGTATGGTCTTCATAATGCTCTTTTCTTTAATTTCTTTTCCTTTACCTATTGCTTTGTTCATTAAATACTTTTCCATCATTGTTCAGTATTAAAAGTTAAAATTATAGGTAATGGATGGGATTGCGCTTCCAATGATGGACAACCGGGTAGCTTCCGAAACGTTTGGATTATCTTCATTCTGACGGAAGGTCACCGAATAGGCATTTCTGCGTGCATAGACATTGTATACGGCAAAGTTAAGGGATTGCTTTACCTTCTTGTGATCGTTTTTCTTAAAGTCGTAGGTTACCGAAATATCCAGGCGGTGATAATCCGGTATGCGGTCACTGTTGCGTGCTGAGTAGAAATACATGGTGTTGCCCTGCACATCATATTTTGCCACCGGGTAAGAGGTAGGGTTTCCGGTTGAGAATACCCATGTGGAGGCAAAATTCCAGCGTTTATTCAACTCGTAATTGGCTACTACCGACACATTGTGCGTACGGTCATAGCTGGAAGGGTATTCCTTGCCTTCGTTGATTCCCGGCACTTTGCGCATCGACCTTGAAAGGGTATAGCTGAGCCAGCCGGTCAGTTTACCTTCCTGCTTTTTGGTGTACAATTCCAGTCCGTAGGCATAGCCACTGCCGTGCAAAAGTTCTGTTTCAAGGTTCTCTTTCAGGAAAAGCTCTGCGCCGTCCTTGTAATCAATCACATGGTTCATCTTCTTGTAAAAGGTCTCTATGGACGTCTCAAACATGTTCTCTTTAAAGTTCCTGAAATAGCCCAATCCTACCTGGTTGGCAATCAAAGGTTCGATGTATGTATTGCTGGGCAGCCAAATGTCCAGTGGTGTCGGAGAATTGGTATTGGAGATCAGGTGCAGGTTTTGGGCCATACGGTTATACGATGCCTTGATCGAACTTTCAGTGGTAAGCTGATATTTAATGCCTAAGCGAGGTTCCAGGTTGTTATAGGGTGGAGGAATTAGCTTGCCTGCCCCGTATTCCTTGTTACCGGTTACCTCATCTTCATTGGGCTGTTCAGGATTTTGATATTCGGTTACTTTTCCCTTTCCTATCTGCTGGAAATAAGAGTAACGCAATCCATACCTTAAGGTAAGCCTGGCCCCGATACTCTGTTCATTGGAAATATATACCGAGTTGTCTACGGCATTGTAATTGGTCAGCTTGATATCGCTGAAATAGGATTTTTCGCCTGCATCAATCTGTCCGGGCTCAAAATGATGATAGATCACATTAAAGCCTAGGGTAAGTCTATTATTTTTGTTCAAGTACCAGTTAAGATCCTGCTTGAAATTGTAATCCCTGATCTGTGAAGTCCAGTCAAACTCATCGGCTGAGCCTTTGGGAACTCCAAGGTTATAGTCATACTTTGAGAAAATAAGGGAGGTATTTGAAAACAGCTTATTGCTGAACAAATGATTCCATCGTGCCGTTCCGGTAAGGTTTCCCCAGCGCATATAAATGGATTCGCCTGCCTTGAAATAGTCATCTCCTGTATAGGCCGAGAAATACAGCTTGTTCTTTTCATTGATCTTGATATTGGTCTTCAGGTTCAGGTCATAGAAATAAAGCTTGTTTTCCTTCAGCGCTTCCAGCCCTGCCAGTCTGCCAAGGTAATCGGCATAAGTTCTGCGCCCCGAAACGATAAAGCTCCATTTGTCCTTGATAATGGGACCTTCCATGGTCAGGCGGCTGGAGATGTTGCCTATTCCACCGCTAACGCCCAGTTGCTTCGAGTTACCATCTTTCATCCTGATATCAATTACCGACGAGGCTTTGCCACCATATTCGGCAGGGATGCCCCCTTTGTAAACCTGTACATCCTTGATGGCATCGGAGTTAAATACCGAAAAGAAACCCATCAGGTGGGAGGCATTGTAAACGGGTGCTTCGTCCAGGATCATCAGGTTTTCATCGGGGCCACCGCCTCTGACATATAATCCGGAGCTTCCTTCACCCCCATTTTGGATGCCGGGCAGCAAAGTGATGCTCTTAAGCACATCCACTTCCCCCATAAAGGCAGGCAGCTTTTTGATCATCTTCACCTGCACTTTTTCCATGCTCATCTGCAGGTTTTCCACGTTGCGGTCCTTCTTCTCACTGGAGATGACTACCTCTTCAATAACTTTGGAGTCTTCTTCCAGGTGGATATCCATCTGCTTGTTTTCTTTCAATTCTACAACAGGTGATTGGGCCTGGTAGCCGATATAGGAAAAATTGACGGTATAGGAGCCTTGAGGTATGGACAGGGAATAAAATCCGTATGGGTTGGTGACCACTCCTGTTTTTAACTGCGGAACGTAAACATTGGCCCCGATCAGGGCTTCTCCACTGGCTTTGTCTTTCAGGTAGCCGCTTAAAGTTACCGTACCTGCAAAGCCGGGAAGGGTAAAAATAATAATCAGCAAAATAATACTCAGTTGTCTCATGGTTTTCTGTTTTCTGAACATCTTAATTGTTTTCGCTAACTATAGAGTGAATTTTTTTGCTGGGGTTGCAATGAGCATACCAAAAACTTCACCCTATAGTGGCGTTTAATTGTTTTCTTAATGGCGCTGCAAAGAAAGATTGTTTTTACCGCTCTGCAAAAACCAAAGGAGTGAATGGCCTGTATTTGTCGGTGAATGGCGAAAAAATAACATTACAAGCCAGAGATTACAGGCATTTTGAATGGTTGTAATCTTAAGGTGGCTTTGGTTTTTAAATGCCAACATCGCGACCCATTGCACCAAAATCGGGACTTGCAGCGACTTTAAGTGTCTTCCACTTTGCCTATGTTGCCGGATTCTTAATGCGCCCCTATTTTAGATACTCATCTGATACCTTTCTGATACCTTTCTGTAATGTAAGGTTACAGAAAGGTATCAGAAAAGTATCAGAAAGGTATCAGAAAGTGGTAACCCGATAAAGCCTAACAGAGATACTGATCCATTGTTTTAAAAGGAAATTAACGATTGGATGGATACGCAACTGCCGGCTTTTGAAATGGATCCTTAGGAATGATCTCTTTAGAAGTGGGGCAGAACAAGGGTATTCAACTTTTTTGTTGGAAGAGAAATGAAGTCACCTTTTCGGCTGGGTTCTTATCCTGCTTTTGCTACTTTAGGGCCTTTGTTATTTGTAAGGGGAAATGGTAAATTGGGAAGGTTTGCCGACCGATCTTAATTGTTGGATTTATTGGGAAAGGATCGACAATAAGAAAAATGCCTGCATCATCGGCTTTGAACAATAGGATGCATATCTTGTGGAGCCTGGGAATCCGTTAATATATGCTGAATTGGTTCCCCGTGGGTGTTTCTTTTTAGATGAATTTAAATATTGAATGTATTATGATTAAATCCATGTCACGAAAGAAAAAAGTAATACTACTTATTCTATCTTCTTTAGTTATTGTTATATTCCTGTACCATTATGGCTTCTTTTCCCGGTATAACTATCTTACTTCAAAATTAGATATTCAAAAAGGCAATGTGCAATTAATATCAGTGGATGTAGATGCTGATGGTTTTTTTAGGGAAGAATATTTGGCTCGAAGATATAATATTAAAATGGATCTCTTTGATAAAGTGTTTTTAATCAATAACATAACTGATAAAGGTGTTGCTATTTATAATCAGCAAATGGAAAAACAAATTAAAATGAACCTGGGAGAAAAAAAGTATAGAAAATATCAACACGATCTCGATTCATTATACAAGGAATTTGCAAAACCGCTTTCACCTATTGAAATTCATAGAAATCAGTAAGATTGTTTGTATTTAAGACCCTTTTACCAGTTAAACCGGATGGTTTGTTTCACGTTGGTATGAACGCTTAAGGGCACAGGGCTGGTACCTGCCACACTTTCGATCAGGTGTTTTTCTTCTTCCGTGTATCCTTTCTTTGGAAAGTGAAATTCCATGATTACTTCACCTACCCGGCGGGGATCATTGGCCATGATCTTGGTAATTTCAATTTCAGTGCCTGTGATATCGATACCGTTGTCCATGGCCTTAATGCCCATGATGGTCATGATGCAATTGCCCAGGGCGGTTGCCAGGAGGTCGGTGGGAGAGAAGGCTTCGCCCTTGCCGCGGTTGTCAACGGGAGCATCGGTAATGATTTTGCTTCCCGACTGAAGATGTATGTTTTCTGTGCGCAGATCGCCCAGGTAAGTGGTTTTAACAGTAGGTGTGCTCATATCTTATAGCTTAAAATATTGTAATAAGGCGGTAAATAGCCTATCAAAACCCATTATCTTTCCTTTGGATTTAGGGATATAAAATTATAAAAAGAAATCAATCTACCAGAGATACGAAACAGCCCCTTGTTATTAGCTGGACACTTCTTCTTGTGAAGGTATGCCATTTGATTTGGCGATTATTTTCTTAAGCCTGTTAATCTCATAAGAGCTGAACACAAAATTTGTCCAGATACCAAGCCAAAAAATCAGGTTCCCATAAGGATAATGTTGAAGTTTGATAAGGGCTCCAACCAAAATGGCCATGGTGGAAATCAATAAAAGGCTATTCATTAATTTATTGAGCTTTTCTTGGGTCATGGTGTATTGTTTATAAATGGTGACAGACAGCATTCTTTTAATAAATGTGAAGATAAAGATAAGAAAATATTATATTACATAAAACATGTCATTGAATAATTTTACATTTTACGAATTATGCCTTACAGATAACCATTGGCAAGTTTCAGGGACTTTGTGACCTTTAGAACTCTAAGTACAGATACCATCCATTTAACCATCCGTCCATTCAGCCCATTAACATTGACCATTCAACAATTATCACCTATTGCAGATATTCCCTTTTGGTAACTTCCTGCTAAACTTATACCTTTGCAGGCGAAAATTTAAACTCATTCATCATGTTTTCAGGAATAGTAGAAGAAGCCGGCAAGGTAATTGCCATTGTAAAAGACCAGGAAAATGTACACTTTACCCTTACCTGCTCGTTTGTGGATGAGCTGAAAGTGGACCAGAGCCTGTCGCACAACGGGGTTTGTCTGACAGTTGTAAAGATTGATTCCATGGCTAAAACCTATACCGTTACCGCTATCAAGGAAACACTTTTGAAGACCAATCTGGGAAAACTTGTTCCCGGAAGCAAGGTAAACCTTGAACGCAGCATGATGATGAATGGCCGTCTGGACGGGCATATTGTGCAGGGCCATGTAGATCAGACTGCCACTTGCACCAAAATTCAGGAAGCTGACGGCAGCTGGTATTTTACCTTTGAATATCCCTTCGATAAGGAAAAGGCGCTGCAGGGATATATGACCGTTGAAAAAGGTTCGGTAACTGTAAACGGGGTAAGCCTTACGGTAGTCAATTCAAAAGACAATTCATTCCAGGTAGCCATCATTCCCTATACCTATAACGAGACCAACTTCCATACCTTTGAAGTGGGAACAACGGTAAACCTTGAATTCGATATCATTGGCAAATATCTAAGCAAGCTGATGACCTTCAAATAGTAAAATATTGAATGATCAATGCCAAGGAGCAGGGAAGAAGGATCACAAATAAACACCAATAAAAAAAATCAACACAAATAAATTATAAATCGTTATTCCTTTTATTTGTGATTTTCATTAGTGTTTATTTGTGATCTTTTTTATTCATTTATCGTTTCCTTAATCGCATCAATAAAGGCCTGGATATTTTCTGTGGAAACGTTCTGAGGCATTCCACCTCCAACAGACCAAAGGACCCTGCTTTTATCTTCTACCTCACTGACCATCTTTCGGGTTTCACGCTTAACATCTTCAGGGGTGCCTGCGGCCATCACATCCCGCGGGGGCAGATTACCCAGCAATGCGATGCCCGGGCCGGCCAGTCCGGCAATCTCATTAATGGAATGTTCAAAACTGAAGTTAAACAGGTTGACGCCCACTTCTTTCAAAAAAGGAGTACTCACCAGTCCTTGCGCGTCATTGTGAAAGAAACGTACTTTGGATTCAAAGGCCCCGAAAGCCTGGTGTAGGTAAGGCAGGGCAAATTCCCGGCACTCCTCTTCACCCACAAAACCAACGATATCGTCCAATAGCAGGATGCCCTCGATACTGGGGAAGGTTTCTTTTTGCAAACGCAGCCAGTCAACCGTAAATTCCGTTATGGTTTTTAATAACTGATGAACTTCCTTGGGATACATCATCAGGGCCATCATAAACTCGGTGGTTCCCATCAGGAAGGTAGCAATATTTAGTGGGCCACGGGCTACGGCAAACTTGATCTCATGGCCCATCTGCTGAATTTGAGGCTGCTTGCTGACCAGCCTTTGCAGGATAAAAGGAAGCATACCATCGGTAGCCGGGTTGGGCTTTTTCAACTGTGCGATATCTTCCACCTGATGGATCACCCGATCGGCATGCGGAAGATTATAGGCATTCCATACCTGTTTGGCACCAAAAGCCGAGGGCTCGGAACACATGCCGTATTCTGACCAGAAGCCAGGCAGGAACATGGCCTCCGGGAAAGTGTCAATGGCCTTTTTGTTGGCATCAAACCACAGCTCATCAGAGGTATAATACTGAAGGGTTGAGATGCCATACCACCCTGGCAGCCATGGACTGTCGATGATAAATCCGATGGGTGGAGCCGAAGGTTTTTCTCCTGCTACTATCTTCAGCAGGTCCTGCCATTGTTGAGCGTTCATAAGCATTGAATTTGGTTATGCCAAATATACATTGCATAAAATAGATTACCGCATGCCAAACCGAAAAAAGCTTATGCTTGTTTTATGAGGGTGTAACGTGCAGGATATATCCAAAATTAAATGTATTTTTAAGCATTTAAACCATGAAATAGGAGAAAGGTCAATAGCGATAAGAGCGACCAATGGTACATTGTACCCGCCTGCCTTTTCAAGGACTTTAGAGGCGGGCAGGAATTGTCTAATTGTAAATAAAATAATCAATAACAATCACCCCCATGACACTCATTGAAACCTATATTGAAGAAAATAAAGATCGTTTTTTAGAAGAGCTGTTTGGACTGATACGTATTCCTTCCATCAGTTCACAGGCAGCCAACAAGCCGGAGATGTACCGTGCAGCGGAATACTGGAAACAGTTGCTGCTCAATGCAGGTGCCGATCGTGCCGGGGTGTACGAGTCAGAGGGTAACCCAGTTACTTATGGGGAAAAGATCATTGATCCTGCCAAGCCCACCATCCTTATCTATGCCCATATGGATGTGATGCCTGTAGACCCTTTGAACCTGTGGGTTTCTCCACCCTTTGAGCCTGAAATACGTGAAGGAAGGATCTGGGCCCGTGGCGCCAATGATGACAAAGGCCAAAGTTTTATGCATGCCAAGGCTTTTGAGCTGATGGTTAAAACAGGTACGCTGCCGTGCAATGTGAAATTCATGATTGAAGGAGAAGAGGAAATCGGCTCGCCTAACCTTGGAAAATGGTGTGAACAGCACAAGGATATGTTAAAGGCGGATATTATCCTGGTCTCCGATACTTCCATGATAGCTCCTGATATGCCATCCATTACTACTGGTTTGCGCGGACTGGCCTACTGGGAGGTGGAAGTTACCGGGCCTAATAAAGATCTCCATTCAGGCTTATTTGGCGGGGCGGTTGCCAATCCTATCAACGTGCTGGCCAGGATGATTACCGAGATGGTGGATGAGAAGGGAAGAATCACCATCCCGGGTTTTTATGATGATGTGCAGGATGTTTCGGCTGAAGAACGGGAACTTTTGGCAAAGGCTCCTTTTGACCTGGAGGCTTATAAACAATCGCTTGGGGTGGAGGAAGTAGCAGGTGAAGCCGGTTATGCTTCTACCGAAAGAACAGGTATCCGGCCGACATTTGATGTATGCGGCATTTGGGGAGGCTATACCGGCGAAGGCGCCAAGACAGTGCTTCCTTCCAAGGCATATGCCAAGATCTCCTGTCGCTTGGTACCCAATCAGGAGCATGAGAAGATTGCCACGTTGTTTAAAGATCATTTTGAGCGAATTGCGCCCAGATCGGTCAAGGTGGAGGTAACCTACCTGCACGGTGGGCAAAGTTACGTCTGTCCCATTGATTTGCCAGCCTACAGGGCTGCGGAAAAAGCGTATGTGGATACATACGGCAAAAGACCCGTGCCCGTGAGAAGCGGGGGCAGCATACCCATTATCTCCACCTTCGAGCAGGTGCTGGGCATCAAGACCATTTTGATGGGCTTTGGACTGGAATCTGATGCCATTCATTCACCCAACGAAAACTTTGCACTGGAGCAGTTCTACAATGGAATAAGGACAATTCCTCTGTTTTATAAGTATTTTGCAGAGATGCAAGGGTAGGAAATTGAGATTAAAGCAAAGACACAAGTGTCTTGTGGACCGGGATGGTTTTAACATCTCACCTCATTGTTCACAATATTAGATACAGCATAAAGTGGAAAAACACAAATAGATTCATAATTTGAAAAGTTTTCTAAGGAAAGACGAATGCCAAATGGCCTGTTTTTTTCTTTTAAAAATATATAAAGACTTTGCATGGAGCCTTTGGTTCCGGATTTAACTTCCAAAGGAATGATATTTTGCTGTTTCTGAATCAGGTAATCAACTTCTGCATTGCTGTTCAGCGCTTCCCGCTGCCAGTAATAAAGATTGTGCTGTTCGTAACATGAGGCCGATTTCAGTAATTCGAGTCCTACAAATAGTTCTGCCAGCGAACCTTTGTTGATCAGGTTGAACTCCTCAGCTATGAGGATATCTGCAATGTTAAGACCTAGCAGCCTTTGGAATAATCCTGTATCGAATAATAGCATTTTTCGCTTTCTTAGATCGCTTTGTGCTCCCAGAGGAATTCCGTTGGCAGATGTTTGAATAACAGGGTAAGCTAAACCGGCCATTATCAAAAGATCAATAGCTTCTTTAACCTGTTTATGATTGGCCTCAGTTGCAGCTTTATTATATACAAACTTACCGCCTGTCTGTTGCACAATAGATTCGAAAACTTCCGAGATCCTGGATACCGGTACGTTATGCTTGTACTTGGCAAAATCAGCTCTGAACGAAATAATAAGGTCATCCAGAACGCGTTGACAATCATTGATATTCTTTCCTTGTATATAATTGGCAACAACTTCAGGCATGCCACCAATTATAAGAAATCGTTTCAGGTAGTTAAGTAATTTTTCATGAAGTGGCTCTGCTAATGGTTTTGCAGGTGAGGCATTCTGTTTTACATTTAACAGAAGATCTTCGTTATTGGCTAGCAGAAATTCATCAAATGAAAAAGGATACATAAACATTGATCGGATACGTCCAACTCCAAATGAGGGTATTTCTGAAAGAGCAAATTCAAGCAATGACCCGGCAGCTATAATATGAAGATTAGGGAGCTTTTCATAAAAGAATCGAAGGGATGAAATGGCAGGAATACAAGTCTGTATTTCGTCAAAGAATATCAAGGTTTGACCTGGTACAATTGGGACGTTAAATAAAGCAGAAAGATTTTCACACAAGATGTCGGGCGATAAATTGCCTTCAAAGAGCTTATGTACCTGTCTTTGTTCTTCAAAGTTTATTTCCAAATAGTGCTTAAAATGTCCTGCAAGCGTCCTTACACTGGATGATTTGCCAACTTGTCTGGCCCCTCTTATAAGTAAGGGCTTTCTTGAAGTATTTTTACTCCATAACAAAAGTTCATTGTCAATATTTCTTCTCAGGTACATTAATCAAAGGCAATAACGAGTCTATTTTTACAGAAATCAAAGGCAATAATAGTTAAAAAAATACATTAATCAAAGGCAATGTTGAACTATATTTTACATTAATCAAAGGCAATCATAATTATTTCATATTCTTTTTAATGCAGCCGGTCGCTTAGTGTGCATGTTTTCTTGAATGTTTTAGTGTGACCTTCGGGATCATACAATTCCACCCAAATGATATACACCCCAAGGTTAAGCTTTTGGCCTGAATCACTGTCCCCTTTCCATATCCAGCCACCCTGGCTGGCAAGGGATTCATTGTTTACGAGGTATTTCACTACCCTGCCGGCAATATCAAAGATTCGGACATTGGCCACATAGCCAGGTTTGCTTAAATTATAACGGATGGTCACCTGATCGTTATACCCATCCCCATTTGGCGAAAACACAACCGGTTCAGGTATAATATCTTCCGGAATCTCTATACTTGTCGAGACCTGTGAATTTTTCAATCCAGGAGTGGCATAACCTGCCGTGCTGGCAGCTGAAGTCCAGTTGCTACGGTCGTTCGTAGGTTTGAGGAGGGAAATTCGCTCCAGGGATACCCCGTTTACATTGGTAAGAAATGGGGAATGCATCTTGGCCGTATAGCTGAATTCATCAATCACCTTCAAGGAATCATTGAGCAGAACCACGATTCCTTCATCATCCGGATAAGTTGGGAAAGCGGTCATCGAACAGAATGTTTGCGCATCATTCGACTGATAAAACTGGACGATTGCCTGCGAATCCTTTGTACAGGTGAGATAATGAGAAGGCCATAAATACCTGGCAGAAGATGCAAGAGAGTATACCTGTTTTAAAGCCAGTGTATCGTTACGGGTAGCCAGCTTTAGATGTTGAATATCCAGAGCCACTTTTGATACATTGACCAGTTCCACAAAGTCAGCTCCTCCGGTCAGTGGGTTAAACAATACTTCATTGATAAGAACAGATCTGGGCTCCGGGGGAAAAGAAAAAGCAAAAGATTTGGTTTCAGGGGTCATGGTATTGCCCATTCTGTCTTTTATATCAGAGACAACAAGGGTTAGCTGAATGCCTGAGGTTTCACCCAGCTGCAATTCAAGGGTTTGGTTAGATGCATTTATAGGGTTAATTTGCAGGATGGGAATCTTTACATTGTTTTCATCGCTTAGCTGAAAATGATCGTTCTGAAGAGTGGACGGATCGATGGGATTGTTGAAAGTCAATATAAGGGAATGAGCGTTTACTATTGAGAGCTTTTGTATGCAAAGGCCTGCCTGAACAGCATTAACGCAAATATCATCAATCCACAATTCTCCGGATCGGGTATAGGTGTAATTAAAGTAAGCCCCGATATTTTGAAAGCTGGCAGTATTGATATCGGTTCCTTTAAAAACATGGCTAACAGCTTCTCCTGCCTTGCGGTAGGTAAGTTCCCAATTGCCCTTTGAACTTCGCTTTACATAGATGGTGGCCAGAATGGATGCATTCCAGTCAAAATCTGTCTGAATAACCATACTGTCGGCTCTGCCTTTTCGAAGGCGCCATAATTCCAACAGATCTCCGTTTCCTGATATATTTACTCCCACGGCCCAGCCATTGATCAGGGTGGGTTGAATGGTATCGGCACTCAGGTAAAACCAGAACCTGTTGGAGGCCGATGGATCCCAATTGCCATTCTTAATTTTGAAGGTCCACTCGATATCACTGCTGTTCCAATTGGCCTTTAAGGTATGAAACAGCGAACTGATTCCTCCTTCCGTTTTGGCAATATGCTTTAAGGAAAAAGCGCCTGATATTTTATCAACAGAGGAAACTTCCCAATCGCTGTGTTGTTTCCATTCAGAGAGGTTTTGACTTTCAAAATCGTCCTTAAGTAAACCAATGGTATCCTGGTTTTCGGCGATGAGTTCTTTAGTATTTTCACAAGGAGATAAACAGGCGGCTGAGGCCTTTTTGCTTACAATTGTTATAAAATTGACAACTATTATTGAGAAAATAAAAATAAATAGTGCCCTTTTGGGAAAAATTAAAAGTAATAAGTTATTTTTGGTCATCGTAAGGAGTTTAGGGAAGTAAAATCGAATTAAGTTAATTAAATTTGGTTACATATCCTAATAATTTGGTATTTATATTTGTTAAGTAATAAAACATAAATCGATATAGAAATGAAAGTTGCAGTAGTTGGTGCAAGTGGTGCGGTAGGCCAGGAATTCCTGAAAGTATTGGCCGAAAGGAATTTTCCGCTCGATGAACTGGTGTTGTTCGGATCAGCCCGTTCGGCCGGTCAGGAGTATGAGTTTAAAGGTAAAAAGCTGGTAGTAAAAGAGCTGAAGCATAACGATGATTTCAAGGACATCGATATTGCCCTGACATCGGCGGGCGCTTCCATTTCTAAAGAATTTGCTGAAACAATCACCAAGTATGGGGCGATCATGATTGATAATTCCAGTGCTTTCCGCTACGAAAATGACATCCCGCTGGTAGTGCCTGAGGTGAATCCGGAAGATGCACGCATCCGTCCACGTAATATTATTGCCAACCCAAACTGTTCGACCATCCAGATGGTAGTGGCCTTAAAGCCCATCAATGACCTGTCAAAGATTGTAAGGGTGCACGTGGCTACTTACCAGGCAGCAAGCGGAGCAGGTGCCCAGGGAATTGCCGAACTGGAAAATCAGATTCAGCAGGTAGCCCATGGAGAAGAAGCTACCGTACAAAAATTCCCGTATCAGCTGGCCATGAATATCATTCCCCAGATCGATGTTTTTCTTGATAACGACTACACCAAGGAAGAGATGAAGATGAACTGGGAAACCAAAAAGATCATGCATACCGATGCCGAAGTCAGCGCTACCTGCATCCGTATCCCGGTAGCAAGGGCTCATTCTGAGGCCGTTTGGGTAGAAACCCGGGAAGCTTTGGATATTCAGGAAGTGAAAGCTGCCATGGAAAAGATGGAAGGACTGACCGTATTGGATAACCCGGCAGAGAAGAAATACCCCATGCCATTGTTTGTATCCGGTAAGGATGATGTGTATGTGGGACGTATCCGCAAGGATGTCTCCAACCCAATGAGTATGACTTTTTGGTGTGTAGGCGACCAGATCAAAAAAGGTGCAGCACTGAATGCTGTGCAGATTGCCGAATGGCTGATTGCCAATGGGGAAGTTAAGTAAGGGTCTATGCTTATATACTGATAGTCTCACTTTAAGTGAGACTATCAGTATAATCTAATCTACTCTTGTACATTGACCGTCCAGTTTTCATCATACAGAAAGTCATTGAACGGGAAGCGGGTAATATGAATTTTCTTGACCTCTTCGTATAGGGTCCTTTTCAAATCTTCTATATTTTGCTTTTTAAGAGCTGACACAAAAAGCGATGGGGTATTATTTTTTGCCATCCAGCTACTTTCCCATTCCTCCAGGGAGATATTACTTTTGGTCCGGGGACTTAAATCGTCCTCGTGTTTTTCAACATAGGTAAAAGCATCGATTTTATTGAAGACATAGATCATGGGCTTATCGCCTGCTTTAATCTCGTTTAAAGTGCGGTTTACAACCTCTATCTGCTCTTCAAATCCGGGATGGGAGATATCTACCACATGCATCAGAATATCTGATTCTCGCACCTCATCCAGGGTCGATTTAAACGATTCAACCAGCGAGTGAGGAAGCTTGCGGATAAAACCAACGGTGTCGGCGATCAAAAAGGGAAGGTTACCCACCACCATCTTTCGTACCGTGGTATCCAGAGTAGCAAACAGCTTATTTTCGGCAAAGACTTCTGATTTACTTAAAAGGTTCATCATGGTCGATTTTCCCACGTTGGTATATCCTACCAGGGCAACCCTTACCATGCGCCCGCGGTTCTTTCGCTGGGTGGCTTTTTGCTTGTCAATCTTAACCAATTGTTCTTTTAGCAGGGCAATCTTATCCAGAATGATGCGGCGGTCAGTTTCAATTTGTGATTCACCGGGACCACGCATCCCAATACCCCCTCGTTGACGTTCAAGGTGAGTCCACATCCTGGTCAGACGGGGAAGCATATACTGGTACTGTGCCAGCTCCACCTGTGTTTTGGCATGGGCCGTCTGGGCACGTCTGGCAAAGATATCCAGAATAAGAAAGGTACGATCCAGTATCTTGCATTCCAGTACCTTTTCAATGTTCCTTAACTGGGTTGGGCTAAGATCATCATCGAATATTACCGTGCCAATGTCATGGGCTTTGATATATTCATTGATTTCTTCCAATTTACCTGAGCCTACAAACGTGGCGTGGTTAGGCATTTCCAGGCGTTGAAGGAATTTCTTTCTCACCTCAGCACCAGCGGTATCGGCCAGGAATTCCAATTCATCTAAATATTCTTTTGCCTTGGCTTCATCCTGATCTTTAGTGATCAGGCCCACAAGAACAGCTGTTTCTGTAATAGGTGAATATTCTATCATAGGTTTATCTTAATAAATAAAAATCTCCTGATTCATGGAACCAGGAGACGCACAAAGATATTATTCTTTTTATTGAAGTACAAAGCTAATAGGCACCGTATAAGAAACTCTTACAGGTTTTCCACCCTGTTTGCCGGGTTTCCAGGCGGGCAGGCTGTTTACTACCCGTAATGCCTCCTTGTCAAGGGCAGGGTCGACGCCACGTAAGATCTTGGCTTGGGTGATGCCCCCATCTTTTCCTACCACAAAGCTCACATATACTTTACCCTGTATGCCGTTTTCTGCTGCAATGGGAGGATATTTTACCGATTGTGCAATAAATGCCCTCAGGGCAGCATCCCCTCCGGGAAATTCAGGCATTTCTTCCACAATGAAAAATACCGGGGCATCCTCTTCTTTTTCTTCTACCTTTTCATTGGATACCTGCATTACAGCATTGATCGCTGTTTTATCATCTACTTCCGAATCCTCAATTTCAAGTTCCTCTTTAATGTCGGTATTGTCATCAACGATAACCAACATGTCAACAACTTTGGGTGGTGGCGGCGGCGGCGGTGGCGGCGTTTGATCCTGGCGGGTAACAGGGATAATCTCCTCTTCCACTGCCTGGCCTTCCATTGATCCAAGGGAATTAACCTGGACAACCCGTTTGGATGACTCAAAACCATACAAACAGATGGCAAGAGCGATCACCAGCCCTATTTGAACAAAAAGACTCTTTTTGTTCTCAAGATCTGCTTTAGGTGACTTCTTAAGTTCCATAATTGAATGGTGTTAGTTTTATTTTAGTTACAGCTTAGTATTAATACTTTAAAGATAAAAAATAATCTTTATAATGCAATAAAAAGTGACTGGAAATTATTGTTTTACATCAATTGCCACAACTTTTTAAATAGAGTTTTTTTAGTACCCCTTCAAACTTCAGTTCTTAGGTTGAATAAGCGCTTTTTTAAGTAAATAAAATTAAAGAATGAATATGAACACTGTTCATGAATAATAAAGAGGATCTTTGCTATACAACAGGTACAAAAATCACGCCAAACAGGTGTAATTGCAAATATAACATGTTTAAAGTCAAACAAATGGATCCAGACGCCATGGAAGAATCCGGCGCCAATTTTAAGAGTTATTTTATTTCCATGGTCACCGGCACAAGAAGGAGTTTCAAGATGTCTGACCTCCGGACAAATTTGAATAAACAGGCAAGTTCCAGTGATAACGTAAGGCTAATAAACGTAGTACAAAGCAAACCATTAAAGCAATGAGAGAAATCCAATCGCTTGACAATAAGTTTAAATAATTTCCTAAAACCACAATTAAAGCCCCTATAAGCGCTGCTGAAGCATAAATTTCTTTTTCTAATATTACGGGGACCCGATTTACCAAAATGTCGCGCAATACGCCACCACCAACAGCTGTAGTAATTCCCAAAAGAACGGCAACCTCGGCATTATGGCCATAGGCAAGGCTTTTTTGTGCACCGGTGACCGCGAACAATGATAATCCCAATGCATCGAAGAGCAAGACTGGTTGGTTAAACCGTTTTACAAAAGAGTAAAAACCGATGGTCATTCCTGCAGCTGCAATTGCCGCAGCCAGATAATTCCAGTTGGTTAAACCAGCGGGCGGAATAGCTCCTATACAAAGATCACGGATAATTCCACCACCACAAGCAACGATGAAGGCAATGGCACAAATCCCAAATAAATCCATACCCCGTTGCTTTGCTGCTACCGCTCCGCTGATGGCAAATACAAAAGTTCCTGCCAGGTCAAGAAAATTGTAGAGTGAATGTAGTTTATCCATTATAACAGCCATTAGAGTGATTTAATCCAGCCATACTGTGGCAGCTGTCATCATAGCCTGCAAACCAGTCTTTAAGGTTGGATTAATTACCGGTGCAAACTTGGGAGAATGATTGCTGGGAATAGAATTTAGCTGATTGAGTTTTTTTGCTTCCAAATATGTTGTTGGATCTGTTCCACCAACAAACCAAAAAACATAAGGCACTTTCCAATTCCTCCCGAAAACACTGAAATCTTCACTGGCAGAAGCCGGTTGCGTTTCCTGCGATTTATCACCAAACTGAGCATTGAATGCTTCGGCTACTTTCGATGTAGCTACTGCATCATTCTGCGTTACTGGATAGCTGTCCAAGGTGGTAAATTCGGGGTCTCTTGGTGCATTGGATGCGGCGCATTCTGCACAACAGATCCGTTTAACCGCTGAAATTATTTGATCACGTACTCCATCGTCAAAAGTGCGGATATTCAATTTTAGGGTGGCTTCATCTGGAATAATATTCTCTTTGGTGCCTGCCTGCAAGGCCCCTATGGTGAGCACCGCATTTTCTATTGGAGCTATCTCGCGCGAAACAATGGTTTGTAATCGCATGGTGGTAGCCGCCGCCATAATTACAGGATCAATAGATGTTTGTGGTTGAGAACCATGTGCGCCACGTCCAAAAAGCTTAACTTTAAGACTGTTGCCGGCAGATAGTATGGCACCGCCACGATAGCCGACCGTGCCAGATTCGCCCACCATTACATGCTGTCCCAGAATGATTTCCGGCTTCGGGAAACGATCCATCATGCCATCATCCAACATACTTTGTGCACCAAGACCAACTTCTTCGCCAGGTTGAAAAACGATCATTAAAGTTCCTTTCCAGAGATCCCGGTGTTCAGAAAATAACCGTGCAGCACCCATTAACCACGTTACATGCAGATCATGCCCGCATACATGTGACACCCCGACCTCCATCCCTTCCGCATCTCTTGCTACTTTGGTACTTGCGTAAGGCAGTCCTGTAGCCTCTTTAACAGGAAGTGCATCCATATCGGCACGAAGCATCACTACAGGACCTTTCCCATTCTTCATAAGGCCCACCACCCCGGTTACCCCTATGCCCGTGAAAACCTCATATTGATATTTGGTTAAATAATCTGCAGCAATTTTAGCCGTACGAAATTCCTGCATCGATAACTCGGGATTTCGATGAATATCTTTATAGATCTCTTCCAGTTCAGGAACCAACTTATCAATAAAGCTGTCCATTTTATTGTTGAAGGCTTTAATTTTAGCGATTTCCATATATTTATGTGTAAATTATGTATTGAAATTAAAAGTATACCTTCATATTGTCAAGCCATTTATTGCTTGCCCCCTTTTTCTACCGGTTCATCAGCAACAATTGTATTTGCTGTTGGCGACTGTGTTTCAATCAAATAATTTTCATTGCCATTATTGGCTATAACCTTTATCATGGTTGCTATTTTTTTTGGAGTGAAGGATAAGGAATAAATTCAGTGTCGTCTCCTTTTAATTTATCAAATGATTGTGTGATCCATTTTTGTTTTGCCTCATCAATGAGTTCTTTGCGTGAAGCCACGAAGTTCCAGTCAATCAATCGTTCTTCTGCAAATGGCTCACCACCAAAAATGTAGATGATGCTGTTGGCTTCAATGATAAATTCACATAAACTGCTTTCCATGGCTATCAATAATTGTTTGGACAGATAGATATTCCCGTCACTTTCAATACTGCCTTCCAGGATGTACAGCCCTGCTTCTCCATATAATTCATTGCCGATATTTACCCTTTGCCTTCTGCTGCTTTTTAACTCTATCATAAAAAGTTTACTATACACAGGCACGGCAGACAAATGCCCCAATGCTTGCCCTGCGATCAATTTAATTTGCAGCTCGTCTTCTGTCCATTCTGGTAGCTGATTTGCCTCAATATGAAAGAACTCCGGCTCCATTTGTTCCAATTCTTTAGGCAATGCTACCCAGATTTGTAAACCATGCATATCTTTACCGGAGTGCCTTAAATACTCAGGGGTGCGTTCTGAATGAACGATACCTTTTCCTGCTGTCATCCAGTTAACCGCGCCAGGCTTTATTTCTACTGCATTGCCCAACGTATCCCGGTGCATGATACTGCCTTCAAATAAAAAAGTAAGGGTTGAAAGACCAATATGCGGATGAGGCAATACATCGAAATTCTCCTGTTCATTTAAATGAACAGGTCCCATATGATCAATGTAAATAAAAGGACCAATCATCCTTTTTTGACGGAAAGGCAGCAGTCGGCCTACCATAAATTTACCTATGCTTGCAGCCCGTTCTTCAATGATTAAATGGATGTTTGACATGTTCGTTAATTTATTGGATTCAGCTGTTTCTTTTACCTGCCATGGTTAAAAATAGTTTTAATCATCGTTTAGTTTATTTAGTGATGGTATTCTTTGTTTAACTGCTCTTTTACTTCGGGATGACTTTTTACATACTTTGCAACAAACGGACAGTAAACCATCACCAGCTTGTTTTTCTCTTTGGCAAACTTGAAAGCATATTCCGCTAAAGCAGATGCCACCCCTTTACCTTTCATCAAATCAGGAACAAAGGTGTGCATGAAGGCTATATCTTTTTTGTAATAGCGATAAACCAATGCAGCCAAGTCATTGCCATCATTCAATTCAAATTGCATTTGAATTTCATTGTTCCTGACCTTATCTGTTATATCCACTGATAATAGAAAATATCCTTCCCCATAACTAAGCTTACTCCACTCTTTCTGTAACAGGGTCAGGATGCTCCCCTAAAAATTCCACCCATGCTTTTTTCATGCAGGGGTAATGTTTTGCAGCTTCCACTAAATTCATGAAGGCAATAAGATTATCTTCAAAACGCTTTGCCAGGGTTGCATCTGCCAACTGGCCTTCCGGGGTGAAAGCCTTGTGCGCTGATGCCAATGAGAACATGGCAGAAAAAACATTGGCCCCCAGTTTTTCCAAAGGCATTCTCAAAGACCAAAGCCCATGATTGCCGCCTCCCATTGATGGCGAAGCTGACATTAGTAAAGCATGACGCTCATTGAACGGTTGTGGTCGAAATCGTGAAACCCAATCTATGGTGTTTTTCAGAAAGCCAGGCATGGAACCATTGTACTCAGGTGATGAAATAACAAAGGCATCATTGTCCAATATCCGGTTTCTTAATTCTTCTGCTCCCTTTGGATGAAAATTGTTTATTTCCAAATCCTGATCCATGGAAGGACAATCAAACTCTCTCATAGAAGCAAAGTCAACCACCCCTCCATTTTTTTCAATCACAGATGCAGCCAATTTGGCTAAATTGTTATTCAGTGAATCTGCTCTTAGCGATGCTGAAAAAACCAGTATCCGCATGTGCTCGTTAAGTTCATTTGTGTTTTCCATATTCAAGAATTGAAGGTTAGGATTGCTTTACCAATTGCACTTCGCAACTGATATAAACTTCTTCACTTACTAAAACTCTACCGGTTTCTAAAGCTGTATTCCAATTCAAACCCCAATCCTTGCGGTTGATTTTTCCATTGATGGTAAACCCTGCTTTGTGATTTCCGTAAGGGTCTTTCATAACCCCGCCAAATTCGACATCAAGCTTTATTTGCCTGGTGATGTCTTTAATGGTCAGATCACCATACAATTCATAACTTCCGTCATTGTCAATATTTTCATAGGTATTTCCAATGAAATGTATTTGTTTGTAATTTTCAACATCAAAGAAATCTGCACTTTTCAAATGGGCGTCTCTATCTGCACCACCGGAGTCTACCGAGGCCGGGTTCATCCAGAAGTCTATTTCCGAAGTCATGAAGTCTTCCCCTGTGGTGTAAATACTTGCGTCAAATTCTTTGAAGGTTCCCCTTACATTGGTAATCATCAGGTGTTTTACCTTAAACCCGATTTCACTGTGTACAGGATCGATACCCCATCTAGTTTTTGTTTGTGTTTTAGTGGTTAACATGTTGTTTTTTTTAATTGTAAGGATTGGAATGATTTATTGCTGAATGAATTCGCCGTCCGCCTTTACCATTTCTGTGTTTATTGCTGTTTTCCTCATTTTGTATATTGTTTGTGAATATTATGTGTTATGGATTAGTTATACGTTGAAAAAGATGTACTTATAACAAAAGTTGAATGGTAATAGTTTAGGGAAATGTGTTGCGATATTCCGCTTCTGAGCAGAAAAGGTCGTATAGATATTTTGAAGGATGATTTCTGATATGGATAATACTGATATTGCCAAATTTTGTTTTTGTTACAGCGTTGCCAATGAAAAATATTTATATATTTGCAACCTCAAACGGGGGATTAGCTCAGTTGGCTAGAGCGTCCCGATAGCAATCGGGAAGGTCATCAGGTTCTATTCCGTTTTAAAAGTTTAATGAAATAATGGGGGATTAGCTCAGTTGGCTAGAGCGTTTGACTGGCAGTCAAAAGGTCATCGGTTCGATTCCGATATTCTCCACGTTAGAAGAGTTGCAAGCATTAAAACTTGTAACTCTTTTTTTTGTTTGGAACAAATTATAAAAAGTGATTTGGGGAATAGCTCATTTGGCTAGGTCGCCCCGATTGGTAATTGGGAAGGTCATCGGTTCGATTCCGATATTCTCCACTTTATAATAGGGTAAGCCAATTTAAACAATTTTACAAGGAATCAATGCGTCTTCATCCAAGGTATAAACGGCGCATAGTCTATGATACCCGTCAGCAATGATCAGTGTATGATTATACATATTCCTTACAAGAAGCAATGGTGATAAGCTTTCTTCGTTCTTAATTTTCTGTAAGTCTCTATCTACATGTTTATTACTAATCCCTAAAAGGGATAAAGTACTT
>DATGYU010000230.1:0-2159 GCA_035297625.1 Prolixibacteraceae bacterium | reverse complement strand
GCAATATCCTTTGCCGTTGGCTTTAGCCAACGGACAGAAAAATGGTTAAAATGGTTAAATGTTAAAATGGTTAAAGGGTTGAATGGTTGAATGTCTCACAGAGCGCCTTAAGCTTCTTAAGCTCCTTAATCTCCATAATCGTGGTCTTGCAAGGGCAATATTTTTTTTGCCAGGTGCTTAAAGGCTCTAACTTTTAAACCTTTATCCTTCCAGAGTTGTTTTTTATGAAAACTATACAGTTATGTGTTACAACGTTAAAGCCAATGTAGAATCCCAGTTGAAAAGGGCTGTAAAGGCCGGTTATTATAAGGATGCCGAAGAGATAAAAACCTCTCTTTCCGAGTTTGGGGTAAAAGGCTATAATCATACCTCAGGGTTTTCGCATCCTACCCTGATGATTTATACCTCACCGGATGCTCCGCCTGTTCCTGCCATTTGGGGGTTAGTGCCCCACTGGGTGAAAGACAATGAGCAGCGCCTGAAGATATGGAACCAGACGCTCAATGCAAGGGGCGATTCGATATTTGACAAGCCTTCTTTCAGGGATGCTGCAAAGTCGCACCGCTGCGTGTTATATGTCGATGGGTTCTTTGAATTTCATTATTATAAAAACAAGGCTTACCCTTTCTATATCCGCCGTAAAGATGGCGAACCTATTCCGATAGCTGGTCTTTGGTCGGAATGGTATGACCGTGAAAACAAGGAGAAGCTGCGCACTTTTACCATCATCACTACCGATGGAAATGAGCTTTTAACAAAGATACACAACAATCCCAAGCTGTCGGACAGCTCCCGAATGCCTGCTTTGCTCACCGAAGAAAAAGCTGAGGCATGGATCAGTCCCAACAAGGATGAGCAGGAGCTTACCCAGTTGCTAATCCCTTTTCCTGATGAGATGCTCGAGGCACATCCTGTGAAAAAGATCATCGGCAAAGGAGCCGTTGAAAATGACCCCGAGGCCGATAAGGAAGTGGTTTATCCTGAGCTGGAAAACGACAAGATGTAAATTCTGAATGGCAAATTCAGGAATGAAAAACTTGCCTGAATCAAAATGATATTGCCAAGGACAAAAGAATTCTTCCACCTTACTACCCTTGACTCTTGCCTGGCTTTTGCTTCTTTTGATACTTATTGGTAATGCGGATCAAGGGTTAAAAAGGATTGGCGAAAAACTTAATCGGGTTGGTATTCTGGCTGTCCTCTGTTGCAACAAATGATTCTTTGTTTTAATAACTGACTTTAGACAAAGTCCCCTTACAGATGGACTAGGTTTGGTATTTAAATACTATTTATATACTATTCTTATACTAAAACCTTAAATTTAGTATATCAATAGTATATCAATAGAGTGTAATATCCATACCTGGTCCAGCTCGATTCAGTCTTTGAAGGGAAGTAGATATTATCCTTTTAAGGGTGTTTGTTCCTATTCATCCATCCGCCTTGCAAGGGGGTTAATAACCTGCCCAAAACAACTCATATTCCTTCAGATTTTACCCTTGATTCGCATTGGTAACTCATCTGTAACCTTTCTTTATCTGAAGTTACAGATGATGGCAATTTCCAGGACATCTCTGAAGGTAGAAAACTATGGATCAAGCGGAAATGTTGGGGAATTAAATCAATAAAGAAAAAATGTAGTTTAGTTAAGGGATACGGCTTACTCCAGGGCAAATCCCAAAGGGATGGAATGTTCATCACCTCCAGTGAAACTGGAGGATAGCATAAACTCTCCAGCTCCGGAACCCCGAAGGGGTTCAACAAATACCTAATATTCAACTCCTTCGGAGTTGGAAGACCGTAAGATAGGTTTGGCTGTCATCCCCGATTTCATCGGGGGTGATGAATATTGAATCCCTTCGGGATTTTGCCTGAAGTTAGAGATATCCCTTCATTTATGACGTTGCCAGTAGTGTATTTAGTCACTGGAAAAATGAAAGATTAAGCGAAGTTAACGCCTATGCGATGGCTATCGGGAGGACTCGCCTATCCCGAGTACTCGGGATCCTGCAGTGCCCGATTTATCGGGGTGGCTCGTTTCATATTCGATATTCCTTATTTAGTTTACCCACAGCATTTCTGATAGATCCAATATCTCCTATGTAAACTTTCTCCATGCCCCAACTTGGAATTTGGAATTTGGAATTTGGAATTTGGAA
>DATGYU010000229.1:0-25811 GCA_035297625.1 Prolixibacteraceae bacterium | reverse complement strand
GTCATCCGGAAAATAAAAGATACTGATATTACCCGAGCTTTCCAGGATAGCTTCTTCAATCTGCCCAAGCTGTGACACTCCCTGTATCCTAAGCTCGGCAAAGAATTCATATTCGCCCAGAGGTTCTTTCTTGAAATTGTCAATGGCAAACGACCCATCTTTGATCAGACGCACAGGCTTGCCTTCCACCATGGCTTCAAAATCACGATTCTTACTGATGAAATAGGTGATGGAAGTATAAAGGATTATTATCATGGCAAAGACGATCAGGGCAGGCAATATACCCACATCATTGTAAAACATGGGATCACCGGCAGCAGAACCCAGTCCAATGATTACTACCAGTTCAAAGATGGAAAGCTGCTTTACTCCACGTTTCCCCAGGATACGCAAACTCACCATGATCACAACAAACATGATGAGCGTACGCAGAACTGTTTCAGGCAAAAAGCTCCATTCCTCCCCGCCCATTAATAATTCTTTCCAGGTAAACCCTGAACTTGATTTCAATATGAACATAGTACAATTGATTGATTTGATTGCAGATGCAACACTTACCGGATAAATACATTACCCTAAACGATATTTCTGTGCCTGGGAGTTAAACAGTCATAATAAGCCTTTTGTTTGAACACGTAAAGTCTGCACTAATCATTAAAAGACAACCTTTTACATGAGCATTTCATTGTTAGTTTATGAAGACATTGATAATAAGCAGTAATTAATTGGTTAGCCCGGTAAAGTTCTTTTGCTCAAGTAATAAAATGAGTGCAAATGGCAGACCATAAAGGAGCCTGTTTTTCCAAGAGGGCAGCTGCCAATCGCCAGCAACAGGAATTACTTATATCACTTTTGAAAGGATGTCTGTCTTTTTTTCTTCCAGCAGCCTCATCCTGTAAGCATTCATGGCAGTATGGCCTAATTTCCTGATCAAGCGTGAATTTACCACCGCTCCTACCGGAGCCCCAATGATGGGAATGAGCTGTGCCATCTTAGCCAGATCGATGTAATCGCGGTATTCCTGCTGGAAGTTGCGCCAGTCGAATTGATGAATATCTTCGGGCAGTTCTTTGATTTTCAGCTTCCAGTCAACCATTTTAAGGTACACATTGCGGCGATGTTCATGACTGGAAAATGCCAGCTCGAAGATATGCAGCAGGTACACCCTTTCCTTATAATCGTTCACATCAAACCCATACAGGGAAGCGATGTCGAATAATAGCTTCAGCTTTATGCCTATCAGGATGGGAAAGTCTGCCAGTCCCAGCAGTATTCCTCCAGCCCCGGTGATACCTCCTTCTACGGCAGCAGTGGTTTTATAAACATCTATTTTCTTTTCTACCGCGGCTTCCCGTTCCTTTAAGTTCTGCCCAACTAATGGTCTGGCAGTGGTATGTTTTGCGCCAAACAACACCCCCCGAATCATTTGCTTAATGGTAGCCGTAATGGCCTTATGGACTTTCTCGGGTATCCAGCTGTTAATTTTGGTCTGCATGCCTTTTGACAGCCAGTTCATAATACTGGGCCGGCGAAGCATTTCTTTTTGCCACAGCGCCAGTTTCGCACCTATTTGCTGTTCATACAAGTCCATTGTTTTCAATTAAGCTTATTTAAGAAAACGGTTGGTTAGGTAAATAGTTTAATGAGTAATGGCATGACCACAAAATAACAGGATGGATTTATATCTTTGTAGTAGAAACACTGCTTGTCAAAGAACAGTAGTATTCTTTATTAACCAACTAACTGCCTAAACCAATGAAACGATTGCTCACCCTGCTGATCTTCATGGCATTGATCAGCCATTTTCAACCTTTACAGGCCACTAAGCTGCTGCAACTAAAAGTGGTCGACAAAGATTACCTGCTGGCATATTTTACAGACGGAGAAGTACTGTTTGATGAAAACATCCATCTTCCTTCCGCTTATACCAATGATACCCCTACCCTTCCTAAAAACAAAGTGGTATGGTTTGGCGAAAAGCTCAATACAGAAGAAACAGCCAACCCTTTGAACTGGATCATCATATCGTCCGATGATCCTAATTATAGCAATGAAGGGCTTAAACCAGTAGCCTGCCACCGTAAGTCAAAGATCCATGGAATGGCCGAACTGGAATGGCAAGGCAAGGATTACAAGTATGAATGCCCGATGGAACATTCCATCTACCTGCAACTTCCCAAATCGCTTACCAGGGGGAAAACCTACACCATTAAAGTTGATAAGAAGACCAATGCTGATGTGGCTTCCAGGAGTATCACCTTTGACATTTTCAACAGTCCAACAGAAGCCATTCATGTGAACCTGGTGGGCTATCTGAATGATGCAAGTATCAAGAGTGCCGACCTGTACCAGTGGATGGGAGATGGTGGTGCAAGGGATTACACTTCTTTTGAAGGCAGGAAAGTATTTCTCTATGATGTGAAGAAAAAGAAATCACAGGAAGTAGGCAAAGTGTCCCTATGGAAAGCCAATGGACCGGAAGCGGGCAATTATAACCTTACCCAGTCAAAGGTATGGAATATTGATTTCACAGGCAGTTATCAGCCGGGCATCTATCGCCTTGCGGTAGATGGAGTGGGTTGCAGTGAAGATTTTATCATCAGCAAAGACGTCTATAAGCAGCCCTACGATATTTCCACCCTTGGATTCTTTTACATGCGCCTGGGGCAGGATAACATGAACAGGACTCCTGTTCCAAGGCGTCCATTGTATATCCCCGGTAAAAGCCCTGAGAATACCAAAGTGATCATCACCACCATGCAACCCTATCATCCTGAGTGGAGAACTTTCTCCAGAGGCGATGTATGGGATACGCCTAACGCTTGGGCCAAGTACAACAAGCCGGGTAACCCCGAAAATCCAAATGTGTATGGCGGTCATGCCGATGCCATGGACTGGGACCGACACTCGGGCCACATCTCTATCATTTACGACATGCTGTTACCCTACATTCTTACCAACGGGGCTATTTCGGATGACAATACTGGTATTGACGAAAGCGGTAACGACATCCCCGATATCCTGGATGAGGCCCGCAATGAAGTCGACTTCTGGCTCCGCCTGCGCGATGGCAAAGGATACAGCCACGGGGTGACCAACCCCAACAAAGACAATGTGCTTTACCAGGCTGGCTGTACGGCCATCTCCGCCTGGATGAACGCCGCCAATGCCGCCATGATGGCACAATGTTTCCAGATTGCAGGCAACAAGGAGTTGATGAACTTATATAAAGATTCAGCCATAGTAGCTTACAATTATGCAGGAACATTGGAAGACCAGCAACTGGATACCCACCATGGCATTGGCGATGGAAGCATCCGGGGAAGGGACCTTAAGATGACGGCAGCTGCTTACCTCTACAATGTAACCGGTGATGTTGCATGGGAAAAAGTAATCAATGAAGAGAGTACCTGTAAAACCAACACTTCCGAAATACTCACCTCTGGAATAAACCAGTCATGGGCTACGGCTGCCTACCTGGTAACCCGCCAAAAGGTGAACTACCCCGAATTGCAGCAGCGCATGAAGGCTTCCATTATTAATGAGGCTAAAACACTGGAAGCCAACCTGTCGTCAACTAGGCCATCCAGACGAGCTACAGACAATAAAACCGGCTACTGGAAGACCAACCAGAATGTGCAAAGAACCATCATTGCCCATGCGGTGACTACTGATCCTAAAGAAAAAGAGCTGTTTAAAAATGCCATGATCCTTGAAGCCGACTGGGGACTGGGAAGAAATCCGCTGAACATGATACAGATGACTACCGCCACTACCAATCTTCAAAATAAAAGAAGCTATGAAAACATCTATGCCACCGGCCGCAATGATGGGGCTCCGGGTGTTCACCCCGGGCTGACACCCTATCAGAATACGGACGACTGGGGCAAGGGAGGCATGATCATGAGCGCTCCCAGCTGGATGACCGCCCAGTGTTACCCCGACTATAACAGCAAATGGCCCAAAGCGGAAGGCTATTTCAACACCCGTTACGTCTATGCCCATTCAGAATTCACCCCACAGCAAACCATGAGGGGCAAGATGGCCTTGTACGGTTATCTGTATGGGATTTCAAAATAGCAATTACCTAGGAGGGAACCATTTAACTTTGAACCCGACGCGTTTCTAAAGACCTTTCAGGTATAAAGTGAAATTGATAAAAGCCAGCGATCAGTCTTCGGATTGACTGATTGCTGGCTTTGTTTTTGCAATACACCCGGGATAGCCATGCATTCATTGTTTCCATTTATGATGTTTACCATCCATTGTGTATTTGCAGAACATTGCCATTTTCTGTAACCTTTCTGTAACTTATCTGTAACCTTTCTGTATCTGAGGTTACAGATAAGTTACAGATAAGTTACAGATAAGTTACTTCAGCAGGGAATAGGAGAATGATAGATAGAGAAAGCAATTGGGCAGATATGCCGGGCCGCTTCAAAATACAATTTTTGGAAATACCTATTGCCAAAAATTATTTTGAAAGAATATTGGAATTTAAATATTGACTTTTGACGTCAATCCAAACACATTGTACTTTTTCCAATCTGTGGATTGGGTCAGCCAGTAACAATAGAATAAATCAAACCCAATGTACTTGGTTTTTATGGCATGCAGTCCACCGTACATACGGATATTTTGAATCTTGCGCGTCTTTACCTCTGTGAATAATTCCTCGCACAGAAAAGGCTTGGGAATTTTATTTTGAGAACGGGCAAAGAAATCAACATTACTGATATTGTCCAGGGCATACTGCGTATCGCTATGGCGAAAGGTTTTATATACAAAGCGGTTGGCAATTTTAATCTTCACATTGCCCGGGTTTAGATAATGGACTCCGTAAAACAAGTAATTGTGGCCTCCGGTCCATTGTTCCAACTTATAATTGCCGGTTTGACGGTAACCAAGTCCCAATGAAAATTTAGGGCCCAGCTTACGGTACAGGGTAAGTTCGGCATGGTAAAAATCTATCAGGTCAGCCTGATTGGTATAATGTTCCTTGGTGTTCAGATACAGATCCGTTTTACCATTGATATTGTAATTGACGTTGAAGACATTCCAGATATAAGAACCATCGGTAGATATTTGGGCATAACCGGCTGAACAGCAAACAGCAAACAACAGAAATAACAATCCCTTTAATTTAATCCTCATCAACAAGTGATTATTTAGGTTCAGTCTTTATCTTTATCCTTTCAGAAAATGCAAAAGTAAACAAGAATTTACTATTTGATTATTTACAATTTACTATTTTGCACATTGCAGACAATCAAGCTATTGCAAGAAGGTTAACGCAGCACTTTTTCCTTATAATGCAAATAAATGAACACTAAAACAACCTAAAACAACTTAGTTATGAATAAACTGATCATCCTTACGTTGATTCTTTTTGTTGCCCTTGCAGGAAATGCACAGGACAACACTATTGTAGCCAAAGATGCCAAGGTCACCAAAGTCGGTGGCGGATATGCTTTCACGGAAGGTCCGGCTGTTGCCCCGGACGGAAAGGTGTATTTTACCGACCAGCCCAATGACAAGATTGATGTGTGGAGTGAAAAAGAGAACACCATCACTACCTTCATGCAGCCCTGTGAGCGCTCAAACGGTATGTATTTCAACAAAAAAGGAGAACTGGTAGCTTGTGCCGATTTACACAACCGCCTGGTGGCTATCAGCATGGATAAAAAGATGAGAACCCTTGCCGAAAATTACAACGGACAGCCGCTGAATGCTCCCAATGATTTGTGGATTGCACCAAACGGGGGTATCTATTTCACTGACCCTTATTATGCACGTGATTATTGGGAAAAAGGCAGAAAAGAAATGCAGGATAAAAGGGGTGTTTATTACCTGAGCACGGATGGTAAAGTAACCCGCGTGATTGATGATTACAAGCAGCCCAACGGACTGATTGGCACACCGGATGGCAAGACGCTGTATGTAAGTGATATCAACGACAGCAAAATCTGGAAGTATACCATCAATGCAGACGGCTCGCTGAGCAACAAGACTTTCTTTGCTCCTGAAGGTTCTGACGGCATGACCATCGACAACAAGGGCAATGTATACCTGAGCAATAAATACGTTTCTGTATTCGATAAAACAGGCAAAAAGATAGCAGCTATCGAAGTTCCGGAGATGCCTTCCAATGTTTGCTTTGGAGGTAAAAAGAGAAATATCCTGTTTATCACGGCACGCACGTCGGTGTATACACTGGTGATGAATGTAAAAGGAGTAAATTAACTTGTAATCGTCTAAGAAAAATAAGAAATAAGAAATAAGGAATAATAAATAAGGAAGTAAAAAGGTGCACTTCCTTATTTATTATTCCTTATTGAATATTCATAATTGGTTATTTTCTTCTATACATAAAGCTGAAAGATTTTTTATCAAACTCCCTAAAACGTAGATACAATTATAATGATTAACAAACATTTAAAGATACTGACATCGCTGGCTATAGCATGTCTGATAGCAGGCGGTGCTACCCTGAAGGCGCAGGTTAAAACCATCTCAGGCAATCCTATTTTCAAAGGTTGGTATGCCGACCCGGAAGGCACCTATATGGATGGTAAATTCTGGGTATATCCCACCTTTTCTGCCAGGTATGAAGACCAGGTATTCCTTGATGCCTTCTCTTCCAAAGATATGGTGAATTGGGAAAAACATCCTCATGTGATAGACACTGCCCGGGTAAAGTGGGCTATCAAAGCCATGTGGGCTCCTGCCATTGTAAAAAAAGACAAGCACTATTATTTGTTCTTTTCAGCCAATGATATACAAGCTCCTTTTCGGCAGGGATATGACCCTACGGATAAAGCCAACCAGGTGGGAGGCATTGGCATCGGCATTTCAGACAAGCCGGAAGGCCCCTTTAAAGATTACCTGGGAAAGCCGCTGATCAGTAAATTCTATAACAGGGCGCAACCCATTGACCAGTTTGTTTTTCATGATAAAGACGGCCAGTATTACATCATCTATGGAGGATGGGGACATTGTAACATTGGCCGGTTAAAGGAAGATTTTACTGCTCTTGTTCCTTTTGCCGATGAGGATACCGTGAAAGAAATCACTCCTGAAGGTTATGTGGAAGGGCCGATCATGTTCATCCGAAATAACAAGTATTACCTGATGTGGTCGGAAGGCGGCTGGACCAATGACACCTATAAGGTAGAATATGCAATAGCAGATTCGCCTTTTGGGCCATTTAAAAAGCTGAATACGGTATTGAAGGCCGATCCTGCCATAGCCACAGGGGCAGGGCATCATTCAGTGGTAAACCTCCCGGGGACGGACGACTGGTATATCTTTTACCACCGACGTCCTATTCCCAATGAAGGACGTGATCACAGGGTTGTATGCGTAGACCGTATCTACTTCAATGCAGACGGAACCATCCAACCGGTGAAGATGACCTGGGAAGGAGTTAGCGCGGTGAAGAAGTGTTCATTGGTCAGTGGTCAGTAGGCAGTAATCCATACCCAGAGATACTGCCAACTGAACACTGATTACTGAACACTTCCTTAATCCATTTCAATCTTCTTGAACTTAGGCACCAGGGCATGCATCACCAGCCATGCAAGAATGTAGGCCGTAGCGCAGATCATAAACATGATGCCATAACCAATGCGGATATCTCCGGCAGCCTTGTAATGGTCGAATAATAATCCTGCCGCTTTGGCAATCATGATACCTCCCACAGCACCTGCCATACCACCAATACCAGTAACAGAGGCGATAGCTCGTTTTGGGAACATATCAGAGACTGTGGTAAAAATATTAGCCGACCATGCCTGGTGAGCCGAAGCAGCAATCCCAATAATGATAACGGCATACCACATGCTAAAGTCCCCCATTTTTTGGGCAAAAAGGACGGTCAGTGGGAACAAGGCATAGATAAACATAGATTGCTTGCGGGCCCTGTTGGCATCCATGCCTTTTTCAATGAAATACTTGGGAAGCCATCCCCCGAAGATACTGCCAAAAGTGGTCATGGTATAAACCAAAGCAATGGGGATACTCACCTCGGTACCCTTTAATCCGTACTGTTCTTTCAGGAAGGCGGGCAGCCAGAAGAGGAAAAACCACCATACCGGATCAGTCATCAGCTTGCCAAGAAAGAAAGCCCAGGTCTGGCGATAGGTTAACAGTTTAAACCAGCTTACCTTCTTAAACTCAGAGCCATCAGCATTAACAGTTTCTTCCTTATCACTTTGGATATGATCATACTCAGCCTGACTAAGCTGACCTTTGGCCAGTTTCTTCTCAGGGGTATCGTACATGATCTGCCAGAAAATAAGCCATATCAGCCCCACGGCACCGGTAATTATAAATGCCCACTGCCAGCCCAGGGTGACGGCAATTAAAGGCACTACCATTGGGGCTACAATAGCACCAATATTGGTTCCAGAGTTAAAGATTCCGGTAGCAAGGGCACGTTCCTTTTTGGGGAACCACTCAGCGGTAGTCTTAATGGCTGCAGGAAAGTTGCCGGCTTCGGGAACTCCAAGTGCGGCACGGGCTACCCCAAAACCAATAGGCGTTTTTGCAAAAGCATGGCCGATGGCCGCCAGGCTCCATCCCAAAAGAGAAGCCGCATAGCCTTTCTTGGTTCCAAAACGGTCAATGACACCTCCCACCAAAAGCATACCTGCAGCATAGGCTATCTGGAATGAGATTACGATATTGGCATAAATGGATTCATAATGAGCCGGGTCAGTGCCAAAAAGGCCATCCGCCTCCAGGTAAGGCTTTAAAAGACTGATGACCTGACGGTCGAGATAGTTGATCGTAGTAGCAAAGAATACCAGTGCACAGATGGTCCACCGGTAATTCCCAATTGCTTTAAGTTCCTTCATTTATTAGATTAAGTTAGTTTAAAGTTTAAAGTTTTAATGGAGCCTTAGCAGACCTGGCTTTAAGGTCCTTAAAGTCCTTAAGGTCCTTAAAGCCAGCCCTGCTACGGAATAATGAGCACTACATTCTCAGCTTTTGAATAATGGCAAGTGCCTCTGCACATTTATCAGCAATAGCCTGAAAATTGCCTGATTCGATTACTTCTTTGGGGAATAACTGCGATCCCATACCTACGCAGTGAACCCCCGCCTTAAACCAGCCTTTCAGGTTAGCCTCATCAGGGGATACACCTCCCGTGGGCATGATGCTGGCCCATGGCATAGGGCCTTTCACTCCGGAGATAAAATCAGGGCCTCCGACAGAAGAGCCGGGGAATACCTTTACCACCTCAGCGCCCAGCTCATGGGCACGGTTGATTTCAGTAACAGATCCGCAGCCTGGACTCCATGCAATCTTGCGACGGTTGCAGATACGAGCCGTTTCTTCATCAATTAAAGGCGATACAATGAAGTTAGCACCCAACTGGATGTACAGTGCTGCCGTGGCACTGTCTATCACAGAGCCTACACCCAATATCATTTCAGGGGTTTCCTGGACAGCCCATTTGGAAACTTCTCCAAATACTTCATGGGCAAAATCACCCCGGTTGGTAAATTCAAAAACACGTACGCCGCCTTCATAACAGGCTTTCACTACCTGCTTGCAAACAGTAGCATCCTTGTGATAAAAAACAGGTACCATACCTGTTTCTTTCATCTTAAGTGCTACTTCTATTCTTGTAAAACGAGCCATTGCAAAAGAGTTTAAAGTTTAAAATTTCAAGTTTCAAGTTTCAAGTTTCAAGTTTTAGGGACCATGGGGACTTGGGGGACTAGTCTTGCTACTGACCACTGACCACTGATCACTTTATCTTGCCACTCTACCTGAGGCATCACCTGACATCAGCTTTTCTACTTCATCTACCGTTACCTGATTGTAATCGCCATAAATAGTATGTTTCAGACAGGAAGCGGCTACTGCAAAGTTTAATGCTTTCTGGTCGTCATTGGTATAGGTCAAAAGACCGTAGATCAGTCCGCCCATGAATGAATCGCCACCTCCTACACGGTCAACAATATCGGTAATCTGATAGGTAGGCGCTTCATACAGTGTAATGCCATCCCAAAGTACGCCCGACCAAGAGTTGTGATTGGCATTTACTGATCCGCGAAGGGTAGTGATTACTTTACGGCATCGGAAAAATTGTGCCATAATCTGTTTGGAGACCGATTCATAGGCAGCAGCCTCGACATGGCCACTGGTAACATCCAGTCCCTCGGGTTTAATGCCAAGCACTTTCTCGGCATCCTCTTCATTGCCAAGGATGATATCTGTTCCGGCAACCAGTTCAGGCATTACCTCACTGGCTTTTTTGCCATAGTTCCACAGGTTCTTGCGGTAGTTAAGATCACAGGATACGGTAATACCCAATTCGTTGGCCTTTTTAATAGCTTCAAGGCAAACATCGGCTGCCCCTTGCGAGATGGCAGGGGTGATGCCGGTCCAGTGAAACCAGTTGACTCCTTCAAAGACTTTATCCCAGTCAATCATACCGGACTTTATCTCTGAGATGGAAGAGTGGGCACGGTCATAAATCACCTTGCTACCGCGGCTTACAGCACCTGTTTCGAGAAAATAAATGCCAAGGCGCTCACCACCATAAATAATTTGATCCACCCCTACCCCATAACGGCGCAGATCCATCACACAGGATTGTGCCAGATCATTCTTTGGCAACCGGGTGACATAATCAACCGGGATGCCAAAATTGGCAAGGGAGACCGCTACATTGGCTTCGCCGCCGCCAAAGGTAGCCGTTAAGGTATTGGTTTGACTGAATCGTAAATAGCCGGGAGTTGCCAGACGCAACATGATTTCACCGAAGGTAACTACTTTCATCTGTTGATTTTAAAAGTTGAAATATTCCTTAGCGTTGTTAAAGCTAATATTTTCCACCATTTGTCCAAGTAACTCCATGTCATTAGGTATTTCACCATTCTCTACATCATTGCCCAGCAGATTGCATAGGATACGACGGAAATACTCGTGGCGGGTGTAGGAAAGGAAGCTTCTGGAATCAGTCAGCATGCCCACAAAACGGCTAAGAAGGCCCAGGTTGGACAAGGCATTTAGTTGTTTCTCAATGCCCTCTTTCTGATCAAGGAACCACCAGCCAGAGCCATATTGTATTTTACCCGGCACACTGCCATCCTGGAAGTTACCGATCATGGTAGCATACAATTCATTGTCACGCGGGTTAAGGTTATACAGAATCGTCTTGCAGAGCTTGTTTTCCATATCCAAACGGTTCATAAGCCTTGAAAGGGGTTCAGCAACAGGCTTATCGCCTATAGAGTCAAAGCCTGTATCTGGACCAATAAGATTAAACAGGCGGGTGTTATTATTACGCAGCGCCCCGATATGAAACTGCTGTGTCCATCCGCGCAGATGGTCCATCCGGCCAAACTCATATAGCATACAGGATTTAAACTTCTGTATTTCCCTTGTAGTAAGACGGTAACCGGCTCTTACTTTAATAAAGCAGGCATCTATTTCATCGGCGGTATACTCATCAGCATAAGCAGTATCAAGGCCATGGTCAGACAGGCGGCAACCATTTTCATGAAAATAAAGGTGCCTTTTATTTAGAGCGATCATTAAGTCATCAAAAGTGTTGATTTCCATGCTACATACAGCAGCCAGTTGATTGACATACTGGTTGTACGAAATAGGTTGCTCAACCATCATGGCTTTATCGGGACGCCATGCAGGCAGCACGTTTACTTCAAAACCATCGGCCTTAATCTTCTGATGATATTCCAGAGAATCCACAGGATCGTCGGTAGTACAGATCGTATGTACATTAGCCTTGCGGATGATGTTCCGGCAGCTGAATTCAGGAGTTTGCAATTTGGCATTGCAGGCCTCATAAATGGCGCGGGCGTTCTTTGGACTTAACACCTCATCAATACCAAAGAACCGCTTCAGTTCCAGATGTGTCCAATGATACAAAGGGTTTCTAAGGGTGTTTGGCACTGTTTCAGCCCACTTTTCAAACTTCTCCCAGTCACTGGCATCACCGGTGCAGTATTTCTCTGCGATACCATTGGTACGCATTCCCCGCCATTTATAATGATCGCCTGCCAGCCATATCTCGGTGATGCTGTTGAAGCGGCGATCGTCGGCAATATCTTTTGGGTTGATGTGACAGTGATAATCAAAGATGGGCATTTTGGCGGCATACTCATGATATAACTTCTGCGCAGTGGTAGTCTGCAACAGGAAGTTCTCATCCATAAAGTTCTTCATATCGTTTTCATTAATAGTCTGGTCAAGATACTAAACACATTGGATCTTTCCATGAAAGCAGTACATGCACAACAACGATTGATCATTCGTTGAGGGAATACTGATTTTGGAGATTCAATGACCGTTATAAGCGTTTCGTGTACGAACACGAAAATAGATACTTTAATTTCAAAAGCAAGGCAAAGAGATCAAAATAACTCAAAATTGTTATAAAATATATTTTCCGTGTTCGTACACGATGATATGGAATAATTCTTTAGTTTTGTTCCTGAAGTAGTATTTACCCTAAATAATAACAACCATCAAAGCTATTAACCGCACAAGAATCAAGGACATTGCACAAAAGGCAAACGTTTCAATCGGGACGGTTGACCGTGTAATACACAATCGCGGAGAGGTATCCCAGGCCACGAAGAACCTGATTCTTCGCATTATTGAGGAAATGGAATATCAGCCTAACCTGATGGCAAGCACACTGGCGTCTAAGAAAACCTTTACTTTAGCATTGTTTATCCCGGCACCTGTCACCGAAGCGTCTTACTGGAACAAGCCCATGGTTGGCGTAAAGAAAGCCTTTCAGGAGGTTCAGCAGTATGGGGTAAACATCGATATCCATCTTTTCAAACAGTCCGATTCCCGGACTTTTATTGATGAATCAGAACTGGTACTGCAGAGCAAGCCTGATGGAGTTGTTCTTGCACCCTTCTTTTCAAGAGAAGCCAAACAATTCATTGCAGAACTTAAAAACAGGGATATTCCCTATGTTTTTATCGATTCCAATATTATTGACAGTGGTAAGCTAAGCTATATCGGGCAGGATTCTTTTCAGTCGGGAAAGCTGGCTGCCCGGCTGCTTGATTATTCTGTGCCCGTAGATGCCACTATTTTAATCCTTCATTTTGCCAAGGAGATGGACAACCTTAACCATTTGGCTCAACGGGAGAAAGGTTTTTACGAATACTTCAAGAATGTTGATCCAAAAGGCAAAAGAAGGATCATTACAATGGAAATTGCAGATCCTGCAGATGCTAACTCTGAAAAGATGATGGAAGCAGCTCTGGAGATACAGCCTGCCATTAAAGGCATTTTTGTAACCAATTCTCAGGTATACCATCTTGCAAAGTTTATCGAACAAAAAGGTCTTAAGGATATTCGGATCATTGGCCATGACCTGATAGCTGAAAACATCCTTTACGTGAAAAAGGGCATTGTTGATTTTCTGATCTGTCAACGGCCTGAGGAGCAAGGATACAATGCGGTATATGCCTTGTTCGACCACATACTATTAAAAAAACAGGTAAAGACCGATAACTTTACTCCCATTGATATTATTACCAAAGAAAATATAGACTATTATAAATAAACAAACCAAGGATAATGGCAACAATGAGTTTTAATGACCTAAATGGGAAAGTATGCGTCATCACCGGTGGCGCAGGAGTGATCGGTTCAGCATTGGTAAGAGCGATGGCCTCGGTAGGGGTGAAAATTGCTATTGCTGATATTAATAAGGAAACTGCTGAAACAGTAGCAACAGCAATAGCCAGTGAGTTCAATGCCCAGGTGATTGGGGTGGAAGCCAATGTGCTGGATAAGGAATCACTGATCAGGGCCAAACAGATCATCAACGAGCAGTTGGGTGATATTGACCTTTTGATCAATGGTGCCGGAGGTAACCATCCAACAGCTACTACCAAGGTGGAACAGATGGATGAAAGCAGCCTGGATCATCTGGAGGATACCTTTTACGGGCTGGAGATGGATGGCTTTGATAAGGTCTTTGCCCTTAACTTCAAAGGCACTTTGCTGCCTACCATGGTATTTACTACTGATATGCTAAAAAACAAAAAAGGGGTGGTATTGAACGTATCGTCCATGAATTCATACAAGCCATTGACCAAGATACCAGCCTATTCAGCTGCCAAGGCATCAATTAATAACTTTACCGAATGGCTGGCAGTACATTTGGCCAAGACAGGCATCAGGGTCAATGCCATTGCACCGGGATTTTTTATCACTGATCAGAACCGCTTTCTGGTGCTGGATCAGGCTACAGGAAACTTCTCGCCCAGAGGGCAAAAGATTGTCAACAACACCCCGATGGGCAAGTTTGGTGAGCCGGAAGACTTGCAGGGCGCTACCCTATTCCTGCTATCTGATATTTCCTCTTTTGTAACCGGGATAGTGATTCCGGTAGATGGGGGGTATAGCGCTTTTGGGGGAGTATAGGGATGTTTAAAGTTTAAAGTTCAAAGTTTCAAGTTTGCGCTCAGGCCAGGGCTGACTTTAAGGTCTTTAAAGTCCTTAAGGACCTTAAAGTCAGGGCTGAGTGTGCATTGCAGAAATTGTAAATTGTAAATAACTAAATCGTAAATAAAATCATGAGCTTAGAATTAAAGAAAGAATACAAATACTCGCTGTTGGTGCCAACAAGTATGGGCGTTCGTATAACTCCTGTTAATGGGCAGCCGGTTCACAGCAGTAACTTATATGAGATGCAGGCGACCAGTGCAGAAACTAATGTTGCCAGCATTGCATCCTATCTGGGCTTACCGGTAAAGGTGCTTACCACTTTTGTAAAAGATAGCCCAATTGCCCAGTTCATCAAGAGCAACCTTAAAAGCCGCCATATGGATTATGAAGGTCCAGAGGTAGCGCAAGGGGACCCATGGGGATACCGTCACCAGTTCAACATTGCTGACAGTGGCTATGGCACACGCGGTCCCCGTGTTCAGAATGATCGTGCCGGAGAGGTAGGCCGAACCCTGAATGTGAAAGACTTTGACCTGGAAAGAATCTTCGGAAAAGAAGGCGTGCAGATTGTCCATCTGTCAGGACTGATTGGTGCACTTTCACCAGAGACGACTACCTTCTGCCTGGAAATAGCAAGGGCAGCCAAGAAATACGGAACACGCATTGCATTTGACCTTAACTACCGTGCCTCTTTCTGGAAAGGAAGAGAAAAAGAACTGCGCGATAGCTTTAAGGAAATTGCCTCTGTAGCTGATATCCTGATTGGCAATGAAGAAGACTTCCAGCTATGTCTGGGTATTGAAGGGCCTGAAGCAGGAGGTAAAGGTATTGATGCTGAAATCGAAGGATTCAAAGGAATGATCAACAGGGTGAAAGAAGCATTCCCCAATGCATCGGTATTTGCCACCACCCTACGTCAGGTAATCAGTGCCAATGAGCACCTGTGGGGAGCCATCATGCTGGAAGGCGATAACTGGCAGGTGATAGAACCACGCAAAATTACTGTTCTGGACCGTATCGGCGGAGGCGATGGTTTTGTAGGCGGATTATTATACGGCATCCTTAAAGGCTGGGAACCTGAGAAATGGCCTCAGTTTGGCTGGGCAACAGGCGCTCTGGCAACTACCTTCCTTACCGATTATGCACAGCCTGCCGATGAAGATATGGTGTGGAGTATTTGGGGGGGAAATGCACGGGTTAAACGATAATAAAAGCGATTGCTCTATACGCCTATGTGGTTGATTAATTGTTTAAACACATAGGCACACAGAACACAATAGAGAATGTAATAAGTAAAAATGTAATCATGTTATACTTTGAAATAGGATCCACTGAACATGAGTTAACTGTTGAAGACTTGAGGGCTGGTCTTTATGAGGCATTGGATAAAATGGGGCATAAGAACAAAGTGCTGGCCATACCTCCTGATTATACCAGGTTGCCCAGCCGCGCAGGGGAACTGACGGAGATGACCTGGCAATACTTTGGCGATCGCCTGACAGATGTACTTCCTGCTTTGGGCACCCATACTCCTATGACAGATGCCCAGATTGCCCATATGTTTGGTTCGATGCCAGGATCACTTATAAGAGAACATGACTGGCGCAATGACGTGGTTACTGTTGGAATGGTGCCTGCTGAATTTGTAAAGGAGGTATCAGGTGGAGTGGTTGACTTTGAATGGCCCGCTCAGGTAAACAGATTACTGATAGAAGGCAATTTTGACCTTATCCTTTCCATCGGGCAGGTAGTACCCCATGAGGTGGTGGGAATGGCCAATTACAACAAGAATATTTTTGTTGGCACTGGTGGTGTTGAAGGTATCAATAAAAGCCATTTTATTGGTGCCGCCTTTGGAATGGAGAGAATGATGGGGCATGCGGACACCCCGGTACGCCGTATTTTCAACTATGCCTCGGAACATTTTACCAATCATCTGCCCATTGTATATGTGCAAACCGTGGTAGGGCTGGATAAGACGGATGGCAAGATTAAAACCCGTGGCCTCTTTATCGGCGATGACTTTGAAGTATTCGACAAGGCGGCCAGCCTTGCTTTGCTTGTCAATTTCGAGATGCTGGACAAGCCACTAAAGAAGGTGGTAGTCTATCTTGACCCAACTGAGTTTAAGAGCACCTGGCTGGGAAATAAATCCATCTACCGCACCCGTATGGCCATTGATGATGATGGTGAACTGATCGTGCTGGCTCCTGCTCTTAAAGAGTTTGGCGAAGACAAGGAGATAGACCGCCTGATCCGCAAATACGGCTATTTTGGCACCCCTTCTACCTTAAAGTGCTGTTCTGACAATGAGGAGCTTCGTAATAACCTTAGTGCGGCTGCTCATCTAATACACGGCTCCTCGGAAGGAAGATTCAGTATCACCTATTGCCCCGGTAAAGGTGAGGGAAATCTTACAAAGGCAGAGATAGAAAGCATAGGCTTTAAATACTCCGACCTGGAGGAAATGACGCGAAGATATGACCCTGCCAGACTAAAGGATGGCTTTAACGTAATGGAAGATGGTGAAGAAATCTTTTACATCTCCAACCCTGCGCTGGGGCTATGGGCTTATAAAGACAGATTCGAATATTAAATCATCAATAAACCACACAAACCTATGCACCTAAAAGAAGTCAGCTGGGGTATCATCGGTTGCGGCAATGTGACCGAGCTTAAAAGCGGGCCTGCTTTTAATAAAGTAGCGCAATCACACCTTTATGCCGTTATGCGAAGAGATGCTGCTAAGGCTGCTGATTATGCAAACAGGCATGGTGTTCCGGTATGGTATTCTGATGCAGATCAGCTGATCAACGATCCGAAGGTAAATGCCATCTATGTGGCTACGCCCCCAGATACCCATGCTTCTTATGCCATCAAAGCCATGCGTGCAGGGAAACCTGTGTATGTGGAAAAACCCATGGCTCGCAGTTATTGGGAATGCCAGGAGATGATACGCGTCTCGGAAGAAACCGGCATGCCCTTGTTTGTGGCTTATTACCGCCGTTCACTCCCTGCCTTCCTAAAGGTAAAGGAAATGGTGGAGGAAGGAATCATTGGCGTACCTTTAACCGTGAATTTGCGTTTGCACAAAGCATCCGGAGAGAAAGACCAGCATAAGGACAGGCAGACCTGGCACACCAACCCGCAGATTGCAGGAGCAGGCTATTTTTATGACCTTGCCTCCCATCAGTTCGATTACCTGGACTTCTTATTTGGACCAATCCATGAAGTAAAGGGATTTGCACAAAACAGGGCTGGATTCTATCCTGCAGAAGATACCGTATCCGCTTCATTTAATTTCGCTTCCGGAGTTAGTGGTACCGGAAGCTGGTGTTTTGTAGTAGCCAATGGCAGTGAGGAAGATATCATAGAAATCACAGGCACCAAAGGGAAGATCTCCTTCGCCAGCTTTCAACATGGGGATGTCAAACTTAAAACCCAACAGGGAGAGGTAAGTTTAACATTCCGGAACCCTGAGAACATATCGCATTACTTGATACAACAGGTAGTAAATGAACTCAGAGGCGAAGGCAAATGTGCAAGTACAGGCATATCAGCGGCAAGGACAAGCAAAGTGCTGGAAGAGATTGTGAGAGAGTATTATAAATAATAACACATAGGCACATAGGGCACAATAGGATAAATTATAAAGTCTTTTATTGATTTTAGATAATAGATTAATTATGTCAAAGTTAATTACACAAAAATACATCAATGAAATTAGCCATGCCATCATTGGTTATGCCATTGAAGTACATAAAGAACTTGGGCCTGGCTTATTGGAGAGTGTCTATGAAAAATGCCTGATTCATCTATTAGTGCAGGGTGGATATACAGTACTTAGGCAACAAAACGTTCCTTTAGTTTTTCATGGATTGGAACTGGAATGTGGGCTTCGATATGATATGTTGGTAAACGATCTTGTTATTGTAGAAATAAAAACAGTTGAAGAATTTGCACCAATCAATGAAGCCCAATTACTTACATATCTTAGGCTTATGAAAAAACCAAAAGGAATATTAATTAATTTCAATTGTGTGAATATCTTTAAAGGTGGACAAAAAACCTTTGTCACTCAACATTTTAGACAGTTACCGATTGAATAAAACATATCAAAAAAAAATAAAATATTCTATGTGTCCTATGTGTCTATGTGTTTAAATAAAATAATATATGAAATTTATAATTGATGATAAAATCCCCTATATAATTGGCGCTCTCGAGCCTTTTGGAGAAGTAGTATATTTACCCGGTCCGAAGACCACTCCCGAATTGGTGAAGGATGCCGATGCCATTATTACCCGTACCCGCACCATCTGCAATGAGCAGCTACTGGCCGGCTCATCAGTAAAGTTTATAGCCACCGCCACCATTGGCTATGATCATATTGATACTGATTTCTGCGCCAAAGCCGGCATTCAATGGACCAATGCCCCTGGGTGCAACAGTAAATCCGTGGAACAATACATCGCTTCTGCCCTTTTTGTTTTAGCTCAACGTAAAGGCTTTGAACTAAAAGGCAAGACCATTGGCATCGTTGGTGTCGGACAGGTAGGCTCAAAGGTTGCTCGCGTATGTGAGTTCTTTGGAATGCAGGTATTGCTGAATGACCCCCCTCGGGCAAGAGCTGAAGGACCTGACAAGTTCTGCACTCTTCAGGAGATTCAGGAAAAGGCTGACATCATTACCTTGCACGTGCCATTAAATATGCAGGGTGAGGATACAACTTACCACCTTGCCGGTGAAAGCTTCTTTAAAGACCTTAAACGCGCCCCTATTGTCATTAATTCATGCCGCGGCGAGGTGCTGGATACCCTTTCATCAAAAATAGCCCTTAAAGAAAAACAGATCTCAGCTCTTGTAATCGACTGCTGGGAAAATGAACCGGATATTGATCTTGAACTGCTTGCAATGGCTGATCTTGCTACTCCTCACATTGCAGGCTACTCAAAGGATGGCAAAGCCAATGGCACCAGCATGAGCATACAGGCTGTCAGCCGCTTTTTTGGCCTTGGCATTGATAACTGGCAAGCACCGCATGTGGAATTGCCTGCCCAAACAGAGATTGAAATTGATGGGTTGCATCTTTCCAAAGAAGAAATACTGGCAAAAGCTATTTTAACCACTTATGATATCTCTATTGATGATGCTGCTTTGCGTAAAAGCCCTGAGGTGTTTGAAAAGCTTCGTGGCGACTATCCCTTACGCAGAGAATACCCGGTGTACTCGATAAAGGCTAAAAATATTGATACTGAAACAATCAATATCTTGAAGGATCTTGGCTTTAAGATATAATCATTTCAGCAAGGGGTTTTAAAATATAATTATAAATGAAACTATAAAGATTTACGAATGAAGAAATTAGCAGACATTGGATTGATAGGACTAGCCGTGATGGGCGAAAACCTGGTATTAAACATGGAAAGCAAGGGATATAGCGTTGCTGTCTTTAACCGCACGGTTTCACGTGTTGATGAATTCATGGCAGGCCGTGGAGCAAACAAGAATTTCATTGGCACCCATTCCATCGAGGAACTGTGTGCTTCGCTTGAGCGTCCACGCAAAGTGATGATGCTTGTAAAAGCAGGCAAGCCTGTTGATGATTTTATTGATCTGATCATTCCTCATCTGGAGGAAGGGGATATCATTATTGATGGCGGGAATTCTCACTTTCCCGACACCATCCGTCGTGCCCAATATGTGGAAAGCAAAGGATTGCTGTACATTGGCACAGGCGTTTCAGGCGGTGAAGAAGGTGCCCTGTTAGGCCCTTCCATCATGCCCGGAGGATCACCTGCGGCATGGCCTGCTGTAAAAGAAATCTTCCAGTCAATTTCAGCCAAGGTAGAAGATGGTTCACCTTGCTGCGACTGGGTAGGTGAAGGCGGTGCCGGTCATTTTGTGAAAATGGTGCACAATGGCATAGAGTATGGCGATATGCAGATTATCTGTGAAGCCTACCAGCTCATGAAAGAGATGCTGGGTATGAATGCTGATGAGATGCATGATGTATTCAAAAATTACAATGAAGGTGACCTTGACTCTTACCTGATTGAAATTACCCGGGATATCCTGGGCTTTAAAGATGAAAATGGAGAAGCTTTGGTAGAGAAGATTTTAGATACTGCCGGGCAAAAAGGAACCGGCAAATGGACTGCAGTCTCCGCCCTAGACCTTGGCATCCCGCTTACCCTGATCGGCGAATCGGTATTTGCACGGTGTCTCTCAGCACAAAAAGATATGCGTGTCGAAGCCTCTAAAGTGATCTGCGGACCTGAAATCAATAAAGATATTGACAGACAGCAGATGATTTCAGATCTGAAGGATGCACTTTACGGAGCAAAGATCATCTCCTATGCCCAGGGATATAACCTGATGATGGAAGCTGCCAAGGAATATGGCTGGAATCTCAACTATGGGGGTATCGCCCTGATGTGGCGCGGTGGATGTATCATCCGTTCCAGGTTCCTTGGAGATATCAAGACAGCTTTTGACAATAATCCAAATCTGCTGAATCTGTTGCTGGATCCTAAGTTTAAGGAAATCGTAGAAAAAGCGCAGGCCGGCTGGCGTCGTGTATGTGCTGCCGCGCTGACCAACGGAATCCCGGTTCCGGCACTGACTTCTGCACTTTGTTATTTTGATGGCTTCCGCAGCGAACGTCTGCCTGCCAATTTATTGCAGGCACAACGCGACTATTTTGGAGCCCATACCTATGAACGCATTGATTCACCCCGTGGTAAATTCTACCATACCAACTGGACTGGCCGTGGGGGAGATACAGCTTCTACAACGTATATCGTATAATACCTTCAGATTCAAAGGGCTTCACTTTAGTTGGAGCCCTTTGCTTTTATAACTATATGGCCATTAATGCTGCCAGTGGAAATAGCCAGGTTCCTCTTACTCAAATCAACCGAGTTGATGAACTCCAATTATCCTATAAATTCTTCCTGGAAAATTACATAAAAAAGGAGGGCGAAAATTGATTGGATGACATCCTATTCGAATAGCCATCTGAAGTCGGTAGCTTCAGTTCTTTGGCAAGCTCCTTGTCCAAAAGCTTTCCTTCTCTGCCCGAATAATAATCCCGGTAAGAGGAAAACTCCCAGTCTTCAGGTTTGTCAACTTGTTTACCTGTAACAGGATTATTATGAATAAAATTGAAGCAAATAGATGGATAATCCTTTTCTCTGGGCGGGGTCTTGCCTAACCATCCAAAATGATTTTGAAAGTATCCAGGCTCAAATTCAGGCTTTGAAAGGCACAAGGCTTTGGTGCGCTGATGAAATAATGGCCCCTGTTTCTCATCTTCACTGTTGACATACCGGGTATATAACCTTAACATGATGGCTATCGATTTATTCAACGACCTGTGAGCCTTGGTACTGATAGCAGTACCCGGCCATTTATTTTTGGCCAAATTACCGGGTCCCCAATCTAATTCCGCATTTTCTACCTTTAACAGGATATGAAAATGATTGGGCATCAGACACCAGGCAAGAATACTTGCAAATGGTTTGATGTATTCCTCCATCTTGTCAAGAAAATTCTGATAATTCTCATTGCTGAAAAATACAGTCTGTGAATTATTTCCACGGTTGAATACATGATAGATTTGACCATCTTCAAATTCCATAGCTTTTTTCTATTCAATTTACCACTTTTTTCCCACATTATAAGGATCTTATACTGAAATTATCATTCCTGTAACCGAAAGTTTTAATCAAGTGTAAAAGACTATAGTCACTGATTTGTTTGGCAGGGTTCCGGTATCGCCAGATAAAAAAGAAGTACTGTAGCCAGTAATGAATAAACTTACCTGAATCAAAATAATTCGGTATATGACAAAGGAATTCTTCCACTTTAGGGCCTCTGAGCCCTTGCCTGGCATTTGCTTCTTTAGATACTTTTAAGATACCTATCTGATACCTATCTGATACCTTAGGTTACAGAAAGGTATCAGATAGGTATCAGAAAGGTATCTTAAGATGGACATGTCATGGGGATACATTAAGGTAGAAAACCATCCCAATGAACATCAATAAAAAGGGAATGTACATTGATTTTTTGCCGGGAAGTAATATTTACTCCTTATGCCATTACTTCAAAATTTCATCAAAAAAAGCTTGTTGAAATGGATACTACCAGATGGTATATCTATTGGCTGAAATCTTTTTAAATGGTTCCAAAAGTTTTTATATATTCTCTTTTGAGGTAATTGATTTTTTGTGACTTTTATTGCTTTAAATTAATTCTCATTCATTAACTCATTTGATTTTGAGGATGAATCAATAGCACAATTACTTATGACAGCAACTGATATCTCGAAATCTTTCAGCGAGGCGCTGAAGCTAGATAAATACAAACCCTGCGGTGTTTATTTTAGCGATCAAAAACCGGCCGATGCCATGGAGCTAAAGAAAAAAGGCAACGGGTGTATTGTCCCCCTTATGCTGAAGGCCTCAACCGGCGTCCCTTTTGTGATTTCAGAATCCTCCACAGGGTTCCCTTGTTCTGCTTTTTACATGGGTTTTCAGGATACTATTTTTGAAGGGATAGAATATTTCCTTTCCAATAAGGAAGACTTCTTCCGCCCCTGTGAACGTTTCATTCAAAACCCGGTATTGGCGAAGGCTTTTGTCGATAATGTGCATCCTGTCAAGATCGAAAAACAATACTTGGTAATCAAGCCTCTGGAAGATTTTATGCCGGGAGAAGAACCTGAATCCGTACTGTTTTTTGTTAATGCCGACCAGTTAAGCGCCCTGGTATTTTTATCGCATTTTGACGCCCCGGGAAGCATGGACCGTATATTGGCACCCTTTGCCTCAGCCTGCATGGCGCTTGTTACCCTGCCACTAAAACTTGCCCGCAGCAATGAACAAAAAGCAGTAATGGGCATGTTTGATATTTCTGTTAGAACCCGTATGCCTCAGGATTTGCTCTCTATGGCTATGCCCTATGCATTTTTGAAAAAGCTCTACGCGATACTTCCTGAAAGTTTTGTGATTACGGAAAACTGGGAAAAGATTAAAGCAAGGAACTAACTGGCCGGAGGATAACTTTTAATGAGTTTATTCTGTCGTTTGGCGGCTTTCAGAAATGCAATTACTCCCATGGGTTTATATCCCCGCGCTCTGTTTAATGCAGAGACTTTGAACAATAAACTTTGGGTTTTAAATAGCTCACGATAGAGTTTTAGAATCAGTACTTCCGGATCCCATGCGTTTATTGCTTCAGAACCGGCTCCATTGATTTCAATAATTGAAAATCCATGCCCAGATTTTAGCATTTCGGTAGATTCGAACCGTACATCAAAGCGGCCAAAATAAAACTCCGGCATACTGAGAGCAATATCATCGAATATTTTGGTCATTTCATCAGTGATCAGATGGCTTGCATCGCGGTAAAGTCCTCCAACACGTATACTTCCGATAAATGACAACCTGACAAGTTCACCTTTACAGGGAATCATTTCAAGGAAATCTTTAGCAAAACCAGTATGTTCTGATTTGCTTCCAAGATAATAATCTGCCCTTAATTTTGCCCTTGGGCTTTTTATTATCAACTCCTGCAAAGTGGATATGCCATCACCAAACACATAAGGAAAATAACGAAGGGTGACTGATAAAATACGTCCATGTTCCTCTCCCGGCATCCTTACATAGAATATGCCGGCCTCACCATCATGGTTGACAAGTCGTTGAAGCAACAGCTTTTCGCCAACAGGATAATTTGAAATATACTGACCCAAAGCAGACGCATCCTCGACTAACCTGACTCCATAGCCTTGCCATCCCACATCGGGTTTGGCAACTACCGGGAAACTCAGACCTTTTTGTTCCATCATCGAAAGCGCATCATTTACATCAGATTGTGTGCCCGTTCCATTGCGATGAAGGATTACAAAATCCGCCACCCAAGATTGATAGTCTGAGCCAACTTTGCTCATAATATCACTTTTCGATTCCCCCCAAAACCCTCCTGTTACAATCAATGGATTGGAAACGGTGGGCAGTGTAAGGCTATGGTATCGCACCGACAACAGCAACCACCTGATGCCTACCGGAATATAAACCAATGCATTAGGAATACGCTCGGCAAAGGAGACCATACGATGTGCTCCATTGGGCGAGGGCATTCCTCTAAAGTTACGTTTAAATTTGGGCAGGTATTTCTTCATCGACTGGGGAAAGGAAGAAGGCAAAGAGCCCATTGCATGTTCGGAGGAATCACTGAAACGAGGTTTAAGGGCCTTTCGAATACCAAAGACCACCACGACAGTAAACAACAGGATCCAGGCCCAGTAATCCAGATGGACCAGCACTAAATTACCAAAGATGATGATCAGTGTTAGAACAATAGAAGAGTAAACAACACCCGAAATTATTGTAATCAATGAAAACCGTCCAAAGGGTATTTTAAACCAGCCGCAAGCAATAAACGTGGGAAATAACAATCCTGGTGTAATGCGACAAAGCAAAAGTACACGTACAAGGTGGTTCTCCAGCCATAATTTGACTCTTTCAACTTTAGGACCAATTAACTTTGAACGCAACCAGGCATTCTTTTGAGCAAAATGGCCTAATCCATAAATTAATAAATCCCCTGAAATAATTCCCAGGAAAATACTTGAATAGGTCAGTACAAGCGGCATCCCATGTTCAACATGCGAAAATGCAGCCGTTAGTATGGCAACATCCTCATGTAAAAAGGTCAGGAAAAATATTACGATACAGTGCTTTAACCATAAAACAGTGAGGTCGCCGTACATTTAATTGTGGTTGCTTTACAAATGAGTAAACTTAAATTTTTGATTCTACCAGCTTTAATATCTCACTTTCTTTTTCCAGGGCCTGCTGCAAAGTAATGGCCGCCTTCTGCAGAATTTCAGCTGCAAATGCTTTGTCGGCTAGGTTAGCGGCATTGATCTTTACGTTAAGGTAAGCGCCGTAGACAGCCGTGCGGGCACACAAAGCCCCTACCCCCGCGTCGGAAAGTGAATTGGGATTGCCAAACATGGCCATGGCCTGTAACACATCCATTGAGCGGAAAGCGGCCTGCATCACTTCAAAAGGCACTTCGATGGCATGCTTTGTAGCTGCCTGTATGGCTGCCGACCTAATTACTTTCTCATCCTCAGTAACCTTTGACAGTCCATAAGCATCCATAATGGCATTGAAAGCCGCGGCATCTTCCGATACCAGTTTCAATAGGGCATCATGGTATACCTTTCCCCTTTCAGCCCAGTCGGAAAACTCTTCCCAGCGGTCATCCCATCCTCTTTTAATGGCCGACAAGTTGGCTACCATGGATCCAAGGGCAGCACCCAAAGCACCCGTATAGGC
>DATGYU010000228.1:0-4709 GCA_035297625.1 Prolixibacteraceae bacterium | reverse complement strand
ATTCCTGTTCATGTATAAAAAAAGGCTTTATTGGAGCCTAACATCAAAAGGAAAATATTTTAATTCAATAATAAAACTACACATTGAAAGAGCTTCCAAAGAAAATAATCGTATTAAAGAAAAAACAGCCGGCCATTGAGCCTGTTAAAGAAACGACAGGAAATGAACAAATCCGGTTAAATAAATACATCTCCAACGCGGGTATCTGTTCACGCCGCGATGCTGACAAGCTGATTTCCGAGGGCCTGATCACAGTAAATGGAAAAATTATCACTGAACTGGGCTATAAAGTAACCCTGGAGGATGAGGTCCGATTTGACGGCAAACGCCTGAACCCGGAACGCAAAGTATATCTTTTGCTAAATAAGCCCAAAGGTTTTGCCACCACCATGGAAGACCCCAATGCCAAGCGTACGGTAATGGAATTGGTTCAGGATGCTTGCCGTGAGCGCATCTACCCGGTGGGCCGACTGGACATTCAGACCACCGGACTGCTGCTCTTTACCAATGACGGCGAACTGGCCACCAAGCTGACCCATCCCAGCTTTGAAAGGAAAAAGGTTTACCATGTACAGCTTGACCGCGACCTTGCGCAGGAAGACATGGAAAAAATCGCCTCAGGTCTGCAGCTGGAAGACGGACCAATTGCTGCAGATGCCATTGAGCACATCGACCCCTCAGATGCCCGGCAGGTAGGCATTGAAATCCATTCGGGAAAGAACCGCATCGTAAGGCGCATCTTTGAACATTTGGGCTACCAGGTGGAAAAACTGGACCGGGTACTCTTTGCCGGACTTACGAAGAAAGATCTGCCACGCGGAAGATATCGCTTTCTGACTCCTCAGGAAATTAATTTTCTCAAGATGAGCTGATGTAATGATTTCAATTTTTAAAGACTAATAACTACATCTTGGAAAGAGAATTCTTAACCATAATTACTGAGAATCAGGGAATCATTCACAAGGTCTGCTCGATTTATTGCAATTCGGAAGAGGACCGCCGTGATTTATTCCAGGAAATACTGGTTCAGTTATGGAAATCATTTCCCTCATTTAGAAATGAATCAAAATTCTCTACCTGGATGTATCGTGTGGCCTTAAACACTGCCATTACCAGTTTCAAGAAAGATAAAAGGCAACCCGATAAATCGGGCATCTCTTACGAGACCCTGCATCTGGCTGATGAAATCTATGACTCCGGGGCGGAAGATCAAATCAGGATGCTCAACGCGGCGGTTTCACAATTGACCGGCATCGAGAAATCGATTATCCTGCTGTTCCTGGAAGACAAGAAATATGAAGAGATAGCCGAAATTACCGGTATCACCCAGAATTACGTGAGGGTGAAGATGAACCGCATCAAGAAAAAGTTAAAGTTGTTAATGGATTTGGAGGAATAAATGGAACTGAAAGACTTAAAATCGGCATGGAACACCTATTCTTCCCAGGAGATGGATAAGCACCGCCTGGGCAAGGAGTCGATCAACGAGTTGCTGCGTCATAAAACCAGGACACTGGTTGACAAGATTGACCGCAACATTCGGATCGGAATGGGCCTATTGCTGCTATTTATAGCCTATGTGCTCCTTGACGACATCTATTTGTCTAAAATTCTCATCAAGGAACCTATTGAATATCCGCACTGGATGTATCCTATGGATATTTTCTCCAATACACTGATTGTAACGACCTATCTCTTTTTTGTGATCCGTTACCTGAAGATCAAACGGCACTTTTCGGTGGATGTTCATCTAAGGGATTTTTTGACCGGTATCCTGGATACCATCACCACCTACCGCCGCATGTTTTACCTGGCGGTAATCATACTGCTGATAAACATCTGCGTAAGTTTCACTGCAGGTATGTATGCAGGATTAAAATTCACCTTTGGAAATACTCCAGGTGGTATGGATCATCTCCCGACAACAAAAATATTTACCCTGATTGGCATCGGATTGGCCATTCTGATTCCACTGGTTGCAGCAGTCTTCTTTATCCTTCGCTGGGGATTTAATAAACTCTACGGCCGTTACCTGGTAAAACTGAATGATACGTTGAAGGAGCTGGACGAATCTGGGGTAAGGGATTAGGGATTTGCTTACTATTATAGTATATTTACATTTACAGGAATGTAATGTAATAGGTTTTCATATTTATTAAGCAAGTATGCAATCAAAAGCCGCCACCCCTCAGGAATACATCCAGCAGGTTCCCGATCACCAAAAGGAAGTAATTATTCAGCTCCGCAAAACAATTGTTGACAACCTGCCTGAAGGCTTTGAAGAACAAATGAGTTATGGCATGATTGGCTATGTGGTGCCTTTTTCTATTTATCCCAAAGGCTATAACGTCAAACCAAAGGTGCCGCTGCCCTTAATGAACCTGGCAGCTCAGAAAAACTTCATCGCCCTTTACCACACGGGCATATATGCCAGTAAAGAATTGCTGGATTGGTTCACCGAAGAGTATCCCAAACACAGTAAATTAAAGCTGGATATGGGTAAAGGGTGTATTCGTTTCAAGAAACTTGACCAGATACCATATGCCTTGATTGGAGAATTGGCCACAAAGATGGGAGTAAACGATTGGGTTCAACTTTACGAAGCCACCTTTCTTAAAGGTAAAATCAATAAATCCGCCTAACTAACATTAATGAAAACGTTAAAGGGGGAGAACGAGTAATAGCCGGTATCATCGCATGGGGATTCTATCCGGGAAAATCCAATAACCAGGCGGCGAATAACATTATCCGTTAGCAGGAGGAATTTACTTTCGGTCAATCCTAAAGGCTAATGGATTAGTATAAAACAAGTTTTATATAATTACAAAATCAAGGAGTACTCTATAATTGGTGATGAATTGACTTTACAGCCAATGCTGAAGTCAACGATACTGTGAAGTAATAAAATTTAAAAATAGGAGGTATTTGTATGTCTAATGAAGTTTATTACATAAAAAACAAACTTCCGGGATTAGCATATGCATTTACAACAAATGGAATCGAATTGCCAGTACTGGACATAACGCATCCCGGGTTTATTTCTAGTACCGATGAATCCAGTCTAAAAAGAATGTTGCCTTATGTTGAAAAAAATGCAGAGAAGAATGCCAACAAATTCAACAATATTCCAGCATTCATTAAGCATTATTTTGCAAAACATTCTTTTGCCATGGCTGAACTGTTACAAAACCAAAGTTCCTTTGCCAGCGGAATAAGTACTTTAATGATGAAATTGGGACCAAACCTAATTGGAAAAGGCAAAAGACGTTTTTGGGACAGACAAGTCACCAAAGGATTTGGTTCTCTGGTTATGAGGATGCGAATTAGAGATCTAAGCAAATGCCAGGCGGATGCGTTACTTCCCTTACTTCAACAATCAAGAGAAAAAGGTCTTTGTTTTATAAATATTGCAGGTGGCGCGGCAAGCGACAGTATTAACACTCTTTTTTTGATACAGCAAAAACATCCTGAAGTATTGAAAAATAGAAAAATAGAAATCAATGTTTTAGACATAGACCCTTATGGCCCCTCTTTTGCCGAAAGATGTATTATTGCTTTGAAAGCACCGGGAGGCCGATTGGATGGCTTGGAGATTTCATTTAGGCATATTTCGTATGATTGGAACACCCCGCAAATGCTTGAGAATTTACTGGCTGAACGAAACGGATGGTTGCAAATATGTTCATCCGAAGGAGGGCTTTTTGAATATTGTTCTGATGAGGTGATTATCAAAAATCTTAATATCATATGCAACAATTCAGCCGGGGATCTAATTATCGCAGGTTCCCTTTTGCGTGATATCAATTCAGTAGATGCAGGAATTGTTGCCGCCTTGAAAATATCAACAGCAATTAAACCAAGGTTTCTTGGTATAGATGGTTTGAGAAATATCATTGAAAAAAATAAATTGAAACTTGTTGATGTGATGGAAAACAATCCAAGGTATATGATTTTCTCATTAAGAAAAGAGATCACCAAATAATACATTGATAGATGAGCCAACAAACAAAATATTATAACGACTCGATATTTATAATTATTAGTTGAACTCTTTTTATATCGCACTTATTCAAATCAATACAATACCACTGACAGTTGTTGAATAACAACCATAAGTAGCGCACTTACAACTAACTGTATTTGTTTTTATTTGATGCTGGGAAGGAGGGCCAATAACTTTGCCGCATCGAAATAAACAAAAAAAGTAGAACCCTATGGAAACAAAAATGATTGGCAATAAAATTGCCGAAGCACGAAAGAAAATGAATATTTCACAAGCCCAGCTTGCCGAGCAACTGTTCATCAGTCCACAGGCCGTTGGGAAGTGGGAACGCGGAGAATCGATGCCGGACATCATTACCTTAAACCGCCTGGCGCAAATTGTGGGCGTTGACCTTAACTATTTCTCAAAGAACTTCCAGTCCGTGGAGGATGAAACGACTTCCAAAATGAATGACGGGATGGAAGACAAGGAGCAAACGGTTGAGGAGGATTCTAACCCCTTGCATTCGCAGGAGCGGCAGTTGCTGACCAACTTCAGTGGGAGCAACCTGCCACAGAGTGACTTCTCGGGAGTTATAGCCAGAAAATCGAAATTTGAGGGAAGCGCCCTGCGTGGCTCCGACTTCTCTGGGGCAGACCTTACCGGCAGCTCATTTAAAGCCAGCGATTTGCGGGAAGCCAATTTTGACGGCACCAACCTGACAGAC
>DATGYU010000227.1:0-13923 GCA_035297625.1 Prolixibacteraceae bacterium | reverse complement strand
GGTGGCCGTCTCTCTTTGTGCTGAATTGGCTAGCTGTGTCATTGCTAAAAATATTAATATCAAAAATAGTTTGTTCATTGTTTATGCTTTCAACATAGAACAAACAGGAGAGGGGAAGTGTTCAGTGTTCAGTTGGCAGCTCTGATTACTGATCACTGAACACTTTATTTACACCAGCAACTCATCCAAATTTTCCATGGCAGCGGATAACCCTTCTTTAAAGCCCATTTCCAGGATCTTCTCTATATCTGAATCCTTTTCATAGGTAATGGCAATAAATACGGTGGTATTATCACCTGTTTCCTGGAACTCGTTACTCCAAACCGATTCAGGCATGTTGTGATCAATGTTCCCTTCCTCATCACAAAAGGCATCCTTACCCGAAAAACTGATGTAAGGAGTGATGGAATGGAATTCTGCGCATGACCAGTGTTTTTCTCCTTCTGGTCCAACCATGGCATAGATCCAGGTTCCGCCTTCCCTGAAATCCATTGATTTGGTTTCTGCTTTCCACGGCTTGGGAGCCCACCATTGATCCAACAGTTCCTTTTCAGTCCATGCAGCCCATACCCTTGAAAGTGGAGCAGCAAATTCTCTTTTAACGAAGATTTTCTTGTTTTCCTTGTCAACGGAAAATTCCATCATAAGACTTGTTTGTGCTTTCATGTTCATTTGTTTTTAAGTGATTCAATATATTTTCAAGCTGATCAAAACGATTGTACCAATGTTGTCTGAATGGTTCTAACCATTGCTCGATCGCTATCATTTTGGTTGAATCCATCTGATAGTAAATCTCTCTGCCTACCTTTTCCTGTTTTAATAACTGACATTCGGCAAGGAATTTAATGTGTTTTGAAACAGCCTGTCGGGTAGTGCCAAACTGTTCGGCCAAGGCATTTGGTGTCATGGCCTGGCTAGCGATTAATTCCAGTATTGCTCTTCTGGTAGGGTCAGCGATGGCCTGAAAAACATCTCTTCTCATTGATATACCATTTAATGCAACTATTTGGTTGCAGAATATACGTATGTGCAACCCAATGGTTTCATAATGAGAAAGGCATTCCTCTATTTTATATCCTTTTGAATATTTTACGTGATTTGACAGTTACAATAAGCTAGTCGCTTACATCGATGAATGATAATGAAAAAGTGTGGCTGGCAGCTGGTAAAAATCCTTCGATCAGCTGTAATGAAAGATAATAACAGCATGGTTTTGCCAGAAGCCAGAAGCTAGCAGTCTGAATTACTTACCTACTCTTTAAAAGAGCTCCTTTCAAACTCCAGCACTTCAAGGTCCCGGATATTATCGCCATCAATGACAAACCTCACGGCAGTGCATACTTTGTGTATGCCCCTGTTTCCGCAAGCGCCCGGGTTGATATGCAGCAAGTGATATTTTGGATCATAAATGACCTTCAGGATATGAGAATGCCCGGCAATAAAAAGTTTTGGGGGATTTACGTTAAAAATAGCCCTGATGCGCTGTTCATACTTTCCGGGGTACCCTCCAATGTGGGTCATCAATACATCCACTTTTTCACAAAAGAAGCGTTGATCGGCCGGGAACATGCGTCTTACCACATGATCGTCAATATTTCCATATACGGCGCGTAAAGGTTTAAGGGCTGCCAGCTGATCGGCAAGGGAGGCAATGCCAATATCTCCGGCATGCCAGATTTCATCAACCGGCTCAAAGAACCTAAGCACCCTTGGACTTATAGAGGAATGCGTATCGGATAAAAGGCCTATTCGTTTCATACTGCAATTTTACAATTTATTTGCCCAAATGTTCTGAAAAGTGATAGGAATGCTCAGCTGTGATCAAAAAGTTTGTTTATTATTTCGTATATTTGGTTTAAACAGACTAAACTATGAGACGCGTAATTATTGTACGACATGCCAAATCGGTGCCATACGGTTACGACAACGACTTTCAGCGTGACCTGACAGACAGAGGCATCAGTGATGCTGAAAAAATCAGTACTACCTTAAAAGATGAAGGCATTATCCCTGATTTGGTAATTGCCAGCCCTGCCCGCAGAACCATGCATACGGCCAACATCTATTGTAAGAACCTGGGAATTGATGTAGCCAGCATTCGTCAGGAAACCAGCTTTTATGATTCCGCTACCACGCAGGATTTCATTGAAGTACTGCAAAAGCTGCCGGATGAAGTACAGACAGTCTGTGTATTTGGCCACAATCCTGCCGTTTATTATTGGGTATCCAACCTTGTGAAATACTTTAACGGCGACATGCCTACCTGCTCTACAGTAGCCATCGACTTTGCTGTTGATAAATGGTCAGAAGTAGCAGCCAGGGCAGGTAAGAAGGCTTTTCAATATGTGCCCAAGGAAATGTAATATCAACTCTTTCATTAAAAAATGTGCATTGAAAGCAATAGATCTTTGTTATTCAACTTAAAGCAGTATTTTTAGACTTCTGGATTGAAATAGTACAAAGCTCATGCACATATTCTATACTCCCGGTTTATCGGGGAATACGTATATTTTAGATGAATCAGAATCAAAACATTGCGTCCGGGTGCTACGCCTGGAGAAAGGCGATGAAATTATCCTGGTGGACGGCCGGGGTGGAATGTTTACCGCGGAAATTGTGGATCCGAATCCCAAGCGGTGCGCGGTAAAAATTGTTAAGTCTGAACTGAATTACGGCCAGAGGAACTTTTCTGTTCACATTGCCATCGCCCCTACCAAAAATATTGAGCGTATGGAATGGTTCCTGGAAAAGGCAACAGAAATTGGTATAGACAGAATAGTGCCTGTTTTATGCCGTTTTTCTGAGCGTAAAGAGATCAAAGCGGATAGATTAGAGAAAGTAATGATCTCGGCCATAAAACAGTCGATAAAGGCTAAATTGCCCCAATTGGACCCCTTGACTAAATTCAATGAATTCATAGCACAGCCTTTCGAGGGACAAAAGTTTATTGCCCATTGTGATGAACAACACCGTGATCTGCTAAAGAAAATGATTACTCCCAATCAAAATTACCTCATTATGGTAGGTCCTGAAGGTGATTTTTCAGCAGAAGAAATAGAAAAAGCGATACAATCAGGATTTCATCCGGTAAGTTTGGGAGACAGCCGCCTAAGGACAGAAACTGCAGGGGTAGTGGCCTGTCATACTTTCAATTTGATGAATGAGTAAGGAAGTCGGACCGGCGATTGCTAATTTGGAATGTTCGGATAATGCCAGATCTTTTGTATCAGACCTTTTTGAGGTTATAAGTAAAAAGTACTTCGTGGTTAAATATTCCCCGGACCTCGTCGACAAGGCCGGGGAATTGGTAATATATTAGGTATTTCAAATGCCTCGTTGTATTTTTCAGTATGTCAAAGAACTTGATTTATAGTAATCAACCATCCCTGCTGCGGGGTGATTTAAGTTGCTGATATCTCCACCTTTCATATTATTCCCTAAAATTAATTCCTGATTGTTCCTGCTCCAAAAATCGGTGCCGTTTGCGTCCGTTTGCAGCTGTTTGCACTGCGGTCTTTCCAAGGGGCAATAATCAATAATGATGGAAAATCAACTAGATTAATCAATCCAAGAAGATGAACTGTGCAAATTTCCAATATCACAAATAAAAAAGCCCTGTATTCAACAAGAATACAGGGCTTTTAACTAATTATTCATAGCTTCACTCAAAAAAGTGAAACTATGAATATACTTTATTTCACTTCTTTTACAACTCCTTCCGTAACTCCGTTTTCACCAAAGGCATCCACCTGGAACCAATAGGATTTATCTTTATCAAGGCTGCGGATAGTGATCTTGTTATCGTTGTTCACCTGGTAGCAGTGGTAGAGCTTGTCTTTTCCGATGCCATATTTCACATTGTAACCGGTAGCATCTTTCTGCTTGTCCCATGACAGGATGATGTTTCTCGAATCTTTGGCATCTCTGAGGGCGTTAAACGCAGCTACTTTGCCCGGTTGACTACCAGTGCCTTTTCCAAAGATACGCAGGTCAGAAATGGCAAAAGTGCCATCAGGAACCCTATAGTTGGTAATCCTGACATAACGGGCTTTCACCGGCTTTTGCATCACTTCAAAGTAATGGGTCAAGTCCTTGTCATTGGACGTTTTGTCGATCAACGTTTCCCACTTTTGTTTGTCAGCCGAAAATTCCACCAGGTACTGATGAGCCAAGATACCTTCACGGCCAAAGAGTTTAGTGTTGTTCTCTGCAAAATTGATCTGAAGGGCATTGATGGTACTAACAGCACCCAAATCCACGCTCAGCCATTCATTCTTATTTCCAGTCTGGGCGCTCCAGTAGGTACGGATGTCTTCATCAAAAGCATTGGTAACCAGGTATTCTTTAGCACTGGATGAGGCTTCTGCTATTTTATGGTAGTCAAGAACAGCCCAGCCAGGATTAAGTTCCTTAACATCCTTGTATTTGCGATTGGGCATGTTTAATGGATAATCTCCAAATTCGGTATAGGCAAACATGTTGCCTTCCTTGTCAAAGCCAACAGGGAAAAGGCCAAGCCGGCGTTCAAACATGTGCTTCACAGAAATGGTCATAGTGCCAATATGCCACCAGTTGCCATATTTATCCTGGAAGGTGGATCCGTGACCCGCGCCAGCAGCAAATCCTTCCGGTTTGGAGGCAAATGGATTGTTGGCGGCATAGGTAAAAGGGCCGAGCGGACTGTCGGATACATACACTCCATCTGCATAACTTTTGTATTCGGTACCCGGACCTGCATACTGGTAATAATATTTGCCGTTGTATTTATTCATCCACGAACCTTCAATCCATGGGCTTGCTGTCTTGTCATTGTAATCTCCTGGCCTTTCCCAGCCATGTTCTGAAGGGTTGCCTGAAATAACGGGACTGGCCTTGCCTTTAGGCATCAGTTTATTGTTGACATCCAGTTCAACTGCCATCAGAGGATTCACATTTGAGCAGCCGTAATAGAAATAAACCCTTCCATCGGTGTCGGCAAAGAAATCAGGATCGGTATCCCTTATTGGAAATGCATCATTGTATACCTCCCATTTCCCGTTGGCGGGGTCATTGGAACGGAAGATGGTATTGCTCTGGGAAGCAAGGAAATAAATCCAGTCGCCAATAACCACTGCCGTGGGGGCATAGTTTTCCAAAGGTAGGGTAGGGGTGGTAATCAGGTTCCAGTTAATCAGATCATCGGATACAAAATATCCTCCTGATTTGGATGCAAACAGGTAATAGTTGTCTTTATAAAGCACCATGGTCGGGTCCGCAGCTTCACGTCTGGATGGTTGGTCCAGGCAAAAACGATAACTAAGATTCATGGGATTGCAATATACCTGGGCGTTTACCCGGCTGATCTGTATCCCGGGGAATATGGCCAGCAGTATTGCAATAATTGCAAAGGTCTTTTTCATATTTAATTGAGTTAAGTTCGATAAAGGTTAAACATACATTTATTCTTCAGTATCTCAAAATGAATTCCACGAATTAAAACAAATTTCATGAATTGTGCTTTGAGTGACGGGTTAGGGATAATAACAAGTGAACAAAGAGAACTGCCTGGCTATGTTGATTTATTCTTTTGGTATACCAAATGCTTTCTTTACAAATTACATATCTTTCGAAAAGTGTGGCCACCGGTTCAACAAACCCGCCACATGCTTTCTGATTAGGATAAACGATCCCATTTATGTTATAAAACTACAATATTCATATCAGCGGATTTATTATATTTGTAATAAAATGAACAGGCAAATAGTTAGTGTCTGGTCATTAAAAACAGGTTATTAATTTTGAATTTTTATTAACTGCGGCAAAAGTGATGACTAAAATAAATTATACAGCTATCATTGAACAAAGTGATGATGGCTATTTTGTAGGCCAGGTACAAGAAATACCTGAGGCAATTGCTCAGGGAAAAACAATAGATGAACTAAAACAAAATCTATTGGATGCTTTGCAATTGGTCATTGATCACCAACGTAAACAAACAATAAGCCGATACAAAGGCCACAAAATTATTAAAAGCAAACTTAACCTTGCCTGATGAAGCGTAACGCTTTCATAAAACACCTTAAAGCCAATGGTTGTGTTTTGGCTCGTGAAGGTGCCAATCACAGTTTATTTATGAATCCGAACAATGGAAAGAAATCTACCGTAGGTAGGCATCCTGAACTGTCGGATTTAATGTGTAAAATAATTTGTAAACAACTTGAGATTCCTTTGATTTGACGATCTCGCCGCACCTTTAATCCATGTTCAATTTATTTTAATGCGAACTGTGCGACAGGCTTGGAGTCACACCGTTTTCCCCAAATGCATCGATGGAGAACCAGTAGGTCTTATCCTTGTCCAGGCCATGAAAAACAACAGGTGCATTGCCATAAACCTGGTAGCAGTGGTACAATTTATCTTTTTGTGTACCATACCGGATATTATAACCTGTAACGTCATTTTGTTTTCCCCACCAGGTAAATTTAATATTTCGAGGATCATTAGGATCCCTTTGGGCCAAAAATGATTTAACAACAGTGGGTGGAGAGTAGCTGCCTTTGCCAAAGATCCTAAGCCCAGAGATAGCAAAACTTTTTTCAGGTACGGGCTGGCTGATAATTTTTATGTACCGAGCCTGTACCGGAGTATTTATTACATCAAAAGGATGGGGTAAATCATCCGTGCTGGTTGATTTGTCAATCAACGATTTCCATGTTTGTTTGTCTGTTGAGTATTGGATAAGATATGGATGGCCGTATCTATTCTGAGGTTCTGCAAACTCATTTTTATTCTCTACAAAATTTACCTGAACAGCATTAATCGTGCACAATGTTCTCAGATCGACACACAACCATTCATCCTTATTTATAAACTGTGCACTGCAAAAGGTCGCCATATTTTCATCAAAAGCATAATCAACAGTATTTTTTGTATACCCAGTTGAGACTTCTGCTTTTTTCATATAGGTAAGTAATGCCCATCCCGGGCGAATTTCATTGACATCCGAATACTTGTGGTCGGGTATAAGGATAGGATAGTCGCCAAAATCAGTATAGGTGACCAAGTTATCTTCTTCATCAAAAGCTGCGGGAAATAATCCTAGCCGAGGCTCTACTTGCTGTGGATCATTGGATGACAAGGTGGTTATATGCCACCAGTTGCCGTATTTATCGGAAAAAGTAGATCCCTTTCCAGCGCAGCTGACAAATCCCCGGGGCTTTGATACAAAAGGATTTTGTGCCCCGTAAATAAATGGCCCGAATGGATGATCAGAAACATAGACTACTTCATTGTAAGTGTCAAACTCAGTGTCAGGCTCTGAAAACTGGTAGTAATATTTTCCATTGTATTTATTTATCCATGATCCGCTGACCCCAGGCGCGTTGGTCTTTTTGTATTTGTCTGTCTCTCTTTTCCAGCCCTGTCCTGATGCGTTTTTCAATACGCAAATTTTAGGGACTCCTATCGGATTCAGCTTGTTATTTACATCCAGTTCGCGCGACATCACTCCTTCATTATTGGTGCAGCCATAGTAACAATAAACCCTTCCGTCAGTATCGGCAAAAACACAAAAATCACTTACCATCGACAAGGCAAAAGAATTGTTATATATTTCCCAATTCCCATTGGCAGGATCATTTGAACGGTATATTTTATTGCTAAGCGAGGTGAAAAAATATAAATAATCTCCTATTACAACAGCTGTAGGGGCAAAGTTTTCCAAAGGCAAATCTGCAGTCTGAATCAGTTTCCAATTAACCATGTCAGTCGAATGCCAATATCCACCCGCGTTGGTCGCAAACAGGTAATACTCATCTTTATAAAGAACAGCAGTAGGATCGGATGCTTCACGCCGAAAGGGCTGGTTCTGGCTGAACCGGTAATCAAGGTTCATAGGGTTACAATATGTTTGGGCATTTACTGTCAACAGCTGAACCTCGATTAAAAGAAGTCCTGTTATTATTAAACGGGTAAATACTTTTTTCATGATTGTAAGGGTGGTTAGGTGGTTAGTTGGAAGTGGCGCTATTCTTTCCCGAGTGCCTGTTCAATATCGTCTATCAGATCTTCAACCCCTTCAATTCCAACAGAAAGGCGCATCATGGTAGGGCGAATGCCCATTGCATTGCGCTCACTTTCAGGGAATTCAGAATAGATGGTCGAATAGGGATGTATGATCAGTGATTTATTGTCATTCAGGTTGGTGGCCCGCCGTATAATCTTAAGCCGATTCATGAAACGGAAACATTCCTGCTGGCTCTCCAGATCGAAAGTTAAAATAGACCCGGGGACACCATTAAATTGTTGGATGGCCAGTTGATAATAGGGTGAATCATTATGGCCCGGATAATCAAAGCGGATAACCTGTTGGTTTTGCTTAAAATAATCGCTTAATGTCATGCAGTTCCGGTAACAGCGTTCTACCCTCAGCTCCAGAATATCGAGTCCTGAAATCATATAGTTAGCCGAATGCGCAGTCATTGGCATTCCTATGTTACGGTAGTAGTTCTTGCGAAGGCGGGCCACAAATGCATCCTTCCCGTATTTGCCTGTTAATGGCTGGCAGTTAGGGTTGAGATTCCAGTCGTAAAGTCCATTGTCGATGATTAATCCGCCAACAGCAGTAGCCCCGCCGGAAATAAATTTGGTAGTCGACATTACTTCTATGTGTACACCTAAGTCTTTTGAACAGAATGTCGATGGGGGAGTGATGGTGCTGTCGGCTATCAGCAGTATGTTATGCTTGTTGGCTATTTCTGCTAAACGGGTGATATCAGCTATTTCCAAATGGGGATTTGTAACCGTTTCAAAATAGATGGCCCGTGTATTCTTGTCAATAAGCCGTTCTGTTGATTCAATATCAGTTGTATCAATAAATCGGGTTTCAAGCCCATAGGCTGAAAGGCTTTGATCAAATAATGAAAGGCTCTGGCCAAACAAATGATTTCCTGAAATAATGTTATCTCCCTGTTTGCAAATGGCCATGATTGTGGCGGCAATAGCGGCCATGCCTGACGATACTGCCAGTACATGGTGTGCCCCGGTCAAAATCCTTACCTTGGTTTCAAAATATTCAACCGTTGGGTTACTGGTACGGGAATAGGTATGAGCAGGAAATTCGCCCCTGAAATTAGCAGCAATATCTTCTGCTGAGGAAAACTCAAAAGCCACAGACTCATAGATCGGCATTGCAAGCGCGTTATGCGGATCTTTCTTTGGAAAAGGAACATTTAGTGACCGTGTAGTAAAACTCTTCATTCAGCAATCTATCTGTTTATATTTAATTTTACAAATATAAGATAATGACCATAGGAATCTCAAAAATGGTCTGGCAGATTGATTACTTTTTCCTTTTATTATCAGGTTCCTGGGCTTTTTTTGCCGCTTCTTTTGCCTTTGCCGCTTCCCGTTCCTTCTTTTTAAAATAACCTCTTAAAAGAAAGTTACTTTTGGCAGCCTCCATATTCTGATTTAGCCCTTTGCTGCTTTTTTTAAGATTGATAATCGTGCTGTTAATATTCTCTGCAATGGTAGTATCCTGAATCAGCATTCCCAATGTTCCCTGCCCCTGATTAATATTTACCATTATTTCTGCAAGCTGGTCTGTTATTACTTCAGCGTTTAGGGCGGTAACACTCAGACTTTGAATGATGGCATCCAATTCTACCGGTTCAACGGATAAAAGCATTTGTCCTTCCTTAACCGGTTGAGAAATCGGACCTCCTTGGGTAATTACCAGGATCCGGTCACCAATGATGCCTTCAGAACCTATCACCGCCTTACAATCAGATTTAATAAATGGCTCTACTGACTTTTGAATAAGCATTTTCACCTGTACGGTGGAATCATTGATTATTCCAATGTCGTCTATTGTTCCAACATTTATCCCGGAGAACCGGACATTGTTGCCCACCTGCATCCCGCTCACATTGCGAAATGTAGTAGTAAGGGTAAAGGTAGGATTGAATAAGTTCTTTTGTCTTCCAATAAGAAAAATGGCCAATGCAAAAATTAAAAATCCCCCTGCCACAAATAGTCCTAATCTTACTTTAAACTGTGTTGAATGTGTTTCCATGTTTTTTATTTAAAGAATGATTTGATGATAGGGTCAACTGACTGATTAAAATCCTGTATGCTTCCTTCCAAATAAACCTCTCCGTCTTTCAGCATAATAGCCCTGTTTGCCGTGGCACGGGCACATTCAATATCATGTGTGATGATGATGGATGAAGTCTTGTATTTTTTCTGGACTTCGTTAATGAGAGCGCTTATCTCGTCCGATGTGACAGGATCAAGTCCTGTGGTGGGTTCATCATAAAGCATTATTTGGGGATCCACAATAATGGTTCTGGCAAGGCTGATACGTTTGCGCATCCCGCCCGACAACTGGGAAGGCATTTTATTTAAAGAATCTGCTAACCCGACATTCTCCAGTGCCTCTAGTATTTTTTCATCTCTCTGTTTGGCTTTCATGTCACGTCTTATCCTTTTTAACGGAAATTCAAGGTTCTCTTTTACCGTCATGGAATCATACAATGCGCTGCTTTGAAAAAGAAATCCTATCTGCATCCTTAACTCATTAAGCTGAGTATTGTTCAATGAACCTACTTCATTTCCAAGCACATTAATGGTTCCCCCATCCGCGATTAAAAGGCCCACGATACATTTTATAAGCACCGACTTTCCTGTTCCGGATTTACCCAGTATCACCAAATTTTCACCATTGTAAAGATGAAGCGAAACATCATTTAGTACCTCCTGACTGCCAAATGACTTTTTCAGATGGCTGATCGCTATCATGGGCTCCCGAGCGTTATTTGTTGCTATCGTTTGCGTATCTTCCATGGTATGATTTTTATTGTAGCATATCTGTTATTTGTACAGCAATCATGTCAACGACAATCACCAACAGGGAGGATACCACCACTGCCGAGTTGGCTGCTATTCCAACACTTTCAGTTCCCCGACCTGCCGTATATCCTTTGTAGCATCCAACAACACCGATCACCGCGCCAAAGAAAAATGTTTTAATAACTGCCGGGAAGAAGTCCATGAAAGTGACAGATCCAAAGGCATCGAAAAAATAAATGATAAGGTTAATTTCACCTTTAATGTTTACACCTGCCCAGCTGCCAAACATGCCAAAGGCATCGGCAAACAAACCCAGTATGGGAATCATTAGTGTGGCTGCCGCTACCCGGGTTACAACGAGGTATCGGATAGGATTGGTAGCCGAGACTTCCATGGCATCTATTTGCTCGGTCACTTTCATGGATCCTAATTCAGCTCCCATGCCCGATCCTATTTTCCCGGCACAGATCAGGGCAGTGATGATAGGACCAATTTCTCTGATAATAGAGATGGCTACCATTCCGGGTAACATGGATTCTGCTCCAAATTTTGCCAGTGCAGGACGTGACTGAATAGTGAATACAACACCCATAATGGCACCCGTAATTGCTATTAATGGCAATGATCTGTTTCCTATTTCATAACATTGGCGCATAAATTCCTTAAACTCAAAGCGCCTTGAAAATGTCTCCCTAAAGATCGATTTCATAAACAAGGCAATATCTCCAACGCTTAGTAAAAAGGAATTTACGTCCTCTTTTTTTTCAATGGTCTTCTCACTGATCTTAATAGACTGACCGGCTGCGAAATCTTTAATCCTTGGTACGGGATTTAACTTTTTCATTTTGTTTATTAAAGGTTATTTGTCAAAATAGACCTTGGCCATTAGGCTGAAAAATCATTATATCTTAACTAAAGATAAGTATTTTAGTCGGCATTTTAAGCCCATCCGGGTATAAAAATCAATGGAATGGTAAGCTATTTTCCTTGCCGTTTTTAATGTACAACAAGCAGTATTGGAGTCTTTTTTTAATGACAAATTGTTATTTCATTATTTTAATGAAATAACAATTCAAATCAGGTGAATGAATACGATCGTTGATCTTAAACAGGCTAATAATAATTTTTAGGTGTAGGTTCCAGAGCTGTGGGTGTTGGCCGAACACGATCCCTGACACTGGAAACAATCTTTGTAAGGTTACGGCCAATGAGTGTAGATGAAAACTTACCCAACAAAACCTTGCCCACAAGACCTACCATTCCGGTTTTGTTTCTCATAATCCGGTTGACCAGCATGTTGGCCCCCATACTCAGTCCAACTTTGAGCATATCAACCCGTGCTTCCGCATCATTGGCTAAATTGCGAAGCCCGTCTTTAATGATATTTACAGGATTTAAAAGATAAATAAGTTCCCGGACAGTATATTTAATTTCTTCTTCCTGTCTGAATTTATCTTGTTTCAGATGCATAATATGCAAGACTAATTCGGGATAATTGGAGATTTCTTTATTTTCCATTTTGTATGATTTAGATTGCTTAATTATTTTTCTTTCTGAAATATCTTATTGACAATCTTATTGCGCAATGGCTTTATTACCAATTTCTTGCGTACTAAAAACATGAGGACACCCAGTAACAGGTAAAAACCTGCAACAATTGCAATACCTGTATAAGTGTTACCGAATAGAGAAGAAAGATAAAAGCAAGCCCAAAGACTTATAAAAAATAAAAACAATAAGAGAAACAGACCTATCACCAAATAGGTTACAGTATCAGCCATGATGACTGTAGCGCGTTCTACTGCCTGGTATTTGAGTAAATCAAAATTTGTGTTTACGTAGCTTTTAATGTTTTCGGTTAGTTCTTCTATTTTTCCATGGTCTGGCATCATAGCAAAATAATTTTAGCAATTGTTTAATATCTGCTGTGCAAATAAAAAAATGGGCAACCGGTGAGCCCTACAGCCCTGTTAGGGCTAAACTCATCGGTTGACCGTCATTTCTTTTTGAAAACTGTTTCAATAAGTTTGTCTGGTTCCTACATTGTTCTTCATTGTGTCGAACTTTTCTTCTGCCCTGTTGGCCATTTCTTCTGCTTTATTGGTCACATCGCTGGCTTTTGATTTGACCCTTCTTACAAGATCATCGGCCAAATCTTTTGCGCCTGTTGCGAGCTTATTGCGTGTCTTGCTTCCATCCATTGGTGCAAACAAAACTCCCAGAGCAGCCCCTACAATGGTACCAATCAGTATTCCTCCGATTACTTTGCCTGTTACATTTCTGTTTTCCATTTTTTTTAATTTTAATTGTTTAAAAATTGCGAATTGTCTTGGTTGCTTCTAAAAACGGAACCCTATGGTTGCCTGAAGCCATGCATTCTTATAACGTGGTGTCGTGGAGGACCCATCTGCGTGATTTTCTTTTAAATCCCATCCGGCTCTTCCACTGATTACAAGATTTTCAAGGTTGAGGTCCAACCCTCCCGTAAGACACAGCGTATTTTTACGCGCATTCTCATTGTCATAGTCTTTACTTACCTGACCTGAAAGTATGTCACTTTGAAAATCATACTTCCCATTCAAGAGGAATGAAAATTGAGGACCTGCTAAAATTGAAAGTACCGGGCTTGGCTTGATGGCCAACAAAAGCGGAACATCCAAATAATTAGTGGTATGAGTGAATTTGCTGTTAAGAAAAGATCCTGTTTCCTTGTATCCCCGTTGAGAATATAGTACTTCAGGCTGAATGCCAATATACGTGTTTAAGGGTAAACCTAAGAAAGCTCCCGCGGCCAATCCAGGTTTGGCATTGGTATCAAAGCTTTTCTCCTTGTTATCATATACGTTGGATAAATTAACTCCACCTTTGATACCAAAAGTTACCTTATTACGTAAGTCTAATACTTCTTCTTGAGCGATGGTCATGTTTATTAGGAAAGCGGTGGCTATAATCATTAAAATAATCTTTTTCATGGCTTCTGTATTTTAATAAAACATGATTAATTAACACCAATCAAAGGTCATTGTATTAGGCTTTCTTAGCGTTACACAATTTCGGAAATATGTTATATCATTCACGCATCTAATTATTTAG
>DATGYU010000226.1:0-1920 GCA_035297625.1 Prolixibacteraceae bacterium | reverse complement strand
GGCTGAAGCCAGCGGTAACTTGACTTTGGCTAGTTTCTCATATAAAACATCGCTGAAGTACAAGGGCTTGCAATATTTTTCAGGGTTCGTGATTTTTGTTCACTGTTTACGAAGCCTAAGAAATTGATACCAATTGATCTGACCCACGCCTGAGCTTTTATATTGTTGATTATATCTCTGGTTGTATGCCTTTGTCCTTCTTTTTTAAGGTACCACTTTGGCCTGGGCAAAAGATTAGTATTTGATTCATTTATCGACTTATGAGCTGCAAGATGCAGCAAAGCATATATTGCAGTTATGAATGCAGGAACAAGTTCCACTGATTGTGGGTGTCTAACCTGCGCCTGGCCACAGCCCAATAGTGTTTTTTCATCACGGAAGTTAACTTCTATTTCCCATCTCCATAAATAAGCCTGAAGAAGCTTTTGGATATCCAGGTTATTATCCGTGCAGATTAGGTAAGCAGGATCCCTGTAATAAATTCGCTTTGAAGATTTATTGAGCCGATACCCCAGAGGTCTTATAACAATCAGTTGGAGCGTGCGATGAGGACCGGCAGATCTCCACTTTAGAGATCGAATTACTTTAACATTAAACGTATGCATACTACCAGCTGCCCATGCATTGACTTCTTGCCAGGGGTAATCATTTGATTGTCTTATTTCATCTGGTGTTGGCAGTTGTTCACCATATACTTTTTTTCTGCCAACTCCAGGTTGTTTAACAGGAGTGTGATATAGCTTTGTATCTTTCCTTATACGACCGATTAATGTGACTCTTTCAGGCAAAGGCCTTAATACAGATTCATTTGTGTAGCTTCCATCGACACTGACGATTAATTCCTTTTCACCTGCCCCATTATCATCAAGTCGGGACCTGAGTTCATTTAGTCTGTCAGCCCCTTTTTTACTCAGTTTTAATTTTTTCTGTTGCTCTCTGTAATTTTTCCAGCATTGATCATCATCATTCCTTCTTGGCCTCTTAGGCGTTGGGCAGTGATAGAAATCAACCGGGATAGCTCTTGATTGCGAACATCCTGGTTGATCCGGGAGGGCCATTGAAATTTGAAGGAAACGTTGTCCCCAGATGAAATTGGTCTGGAAAGGCGGACCAAGTGGATCTCTACGCCAGGCTGTACCAGGTATTTTTAATCCTGTTTTCTTCAGGATAGTGTCATCCATGTGGGCAACAATGGAATCGTGATCGGTCAATTCCTTCAGTACAGTTGTGCGAGCAACATCGAAACACCGTGACACATCTATCCGTTGCCTGCTAAAGAGTCGGTACGCTGATGACCAATCAATAAATTGATGTCCACTAGCAGTGATCATACCGGTAAGAGTATGTTTGCCCATACAGTTAAGTGCTCCAAAAGCAAGGTCGCGGCCTACTTTCCATGCCTTGTTCTGAGTGAATGCTTCTGAACATTGATTAATTAGCAAATCAAACTCATCAATCAGAGATCCGTCTGAGGTTTTTTTTTCTCTACCTCATCAGCATTACGTCTTAGGATCAGTTTATGCTTATCCTCGATTGTCCACTCAACAATCTCGCCACGCTCAAAATCCATGGCCTGTGCAAGTGCAGAAGGGAAGTTGATGTACCACTGCTCACTTTTTGATCTTTTGATCAGCTGAATTTTTGTTGGAAATCCCATAATATTAAATCTAGTTATATAACTAGTTGTAAATATAAAATAAAAACTGCATTCAAGGACAACTTGATGCAGTTTTTTTGAGAAAAGGTCTAATTTTATCTAGTTAAATGCCAAACATAAGACCCCTCCTTGAAAAGGAGGGGAGACTACGACCGTGATTTCCAACCAATACAAAAATACCTATTCCTTAGGTCGACGGCTATGCCCCAAAGGGGGCGCGCAGGAAACAAAAGAATTACGTAATTAATTACTGAATTAATTAC
>DATGYU010000225.1:0-5616 GCA_035297625.1 Prolixibacteraceae bacterium | reverse complement strand
CCGGCAGTTTCAGCAGGCGCAGATAATTGGTCACCGTAGAGCGTTTTTTGCCCACACGGTCGCTCATTTCTTCCTGGGTTAACTTGCACTCATCAATCAGGCGCTGGTAGCTTAAGGCAATTTCGATGGCATCAAGATCTTCTCTTTGGATATTCTCCACAAGGGCCATCTCGAGCATTCCTTCATCATTGGCAGTACGCACATAGGCAGGAATGGTGGTCAGGCCGGCAAGCTTGGAAGCCCTGAAACGCCTTTCTCCTGCAATGATCTGGTAATGGTCGTCATCCACCTTGCGTAAAGTGATTGGCTGAATAATACCCATTTCCTTGATCGAGGCGGCCAGTTCATTTAAAGCCTCTTCGTCAAAAGTGTTTCTTGGCTGATAGGGGTTGGCAACAATCTTTGAAATCTGCACTTCATTAACCGAAGGATTCACTTCGTTGCTACTGGTGGTATCCGCTCCTTCAATCAAAGCACCTAAACCTCTACCCAATGCATTCTTTTTTGCCATAACGAAAGCTTCTTATTCTATTATTTTGTCTGAATTCTTAATCTTTGTCATCCCATTGTTCTGAAGCAACTCCCGTGCCAGGTTCATGTACGAGGCTGATCCTTTTGAGGTTGCGTCATACAATATGGCAGGTTGCCCGTAACTGGGCGCTTCACTTAATTTAATGTTGCGGTGAATAACCGACTCGAATACCATCTCCTGAAAATGCTTCTTCACTTCCTCCATCACCTGGTTTGAAAGGTTGAGCCTCGAATCGTACATGGTCAGCAAAAAACCTTCAATCTCCAGCTCGGGATGTAACTTCGACTGGATAATCTTGATGGTATTCAGCAGCTTACCCAACCCTTCCAAAGCAAAATACTCGCATTGAACGGGTATGATCACCGAATCGGCTGCTGTAAGAGAGTTCACTGTTATCAATCCCAGCGACGGGGAACAGTCAATAAGTATGAAATCGTAATCACCTCTGATCTTTTCAATCACATGCCGCAATACCCTTTCACGATTGGGCAGGTTGAGCATCTCAATTTCCGCTCCTACCAAATCAATATGAGAGGGAATAAGATCTAATCCCGGAATCTCCGTATTCAGAATAATCTTTCGGGGATCAAGCTCATCTACAATACATTCGTATATACTTGTCTTTACATTTTTTACATCAAAGCCTACTCCGGAAGTCGCATTTGCCTGCGGATCAGCATCAATGATCAACACTTTATATTCCAAAACGGCTAAGCTTGCTGCCAGATTTATCGCTGTTGTTGTTTTTCCGACTCCCCCTTTTTGGTTAGCAAGCGCAATTACTTTTCCCATATATAAAAAACTGCTTGTTTGGTAAGTTCCAAAGTTAATATTTTAAACAGAAACAGGTTGTGAATATTTATTAATTAAACTAAATTATATTGTAATCTCTTGATATAGTGATTGTTGAGATAGGTGTATTTTTAATTATTCCATCGAATATTCTCTCCTGGTTAGTATAATAGCCAGTAAACACTTCCCTTGGGAAATGCTCCCTGCCCATTTTATGCCAATGTAGCAATAAAATCCTGTGCTTAGATAATATGGATTTTCCGGCCTTCTTTCTTTAGTTGCTCCAGATCGATGGGAACTACTCCCAACTTTTCACATACCAGTCCGCCTGCCAGGTTCGACAGCTGTGCCATAAAAGGAACAGGCACCCCGGCCGCCAGGCAAAGGCTTGCCGTTGCAATCACCGTGTCCCCGGCACCCGACACATCGGCTATGTCACGCACCTCGGCCGGATAATAGTTTTGCTTAACCCCATTGGTCAGAAAAACCCCCAGCTCTGATAAGGTGATGAAAAGCAACCCTATCTGGTTGTCCTTTTTAAACTTTTCGCAAACCTTTTTCAGCTGTTCCATGTCGGTCTGCTCCCCATTGAGCTTCAATCCTTCTTTAAACTCCTTGAAGTTGGGCTTAAAAAGGTCGACCTGCTGATAGTTGTTGAAGTTCCTCACCTTGGGATCAGCCGCAATGAGTATGTTCTTTGACTTGGCCAGCGCTTTTACATTCTCTATCAGCCAGGGAGTGATCAGCCCCTTGTCATAGTCAACAAAAATCACAATATTGATCTGGTGATTCTCAAAAATGGAAGTGATCCTTTCAAATATCTGTTTTTCAAATGCTTCATCAATTAAGGAAGAGATCTCCTTGTCGACCCGGGCTATCTGCTTGCCACCGCTAAGTACACGGGTTTTCACGGTTGTAATACGCCTGTTGTCAATAAAAATACCTTCTGTCGGCAATTTCTTTTCCTGCATCAGCTCCTGGAAAATGCGGCCCTTTTCATCATTGCCAATGATCGAAATCAATATGGGAGTGGCGCCCAGGGCCTGGATATTCATTGAAACATTGCCGGCTCCGCCTAACCTGTTCTCCTCCTTTATGACTGTAACAATTGGAATGGGCGCTTCCGGAGAAATACGGTCCACCTTTCCCCACAGATAGTTATCGATCATCGCATCACCGATAACCAGCACCTTAAGCTCCGAAAATTTACTGAAAATCTGATCTATATTGTCTTTTTTCACACCTGGTTTTTTTTACGATGCACAAAAGTAATAAAATATAAGTGTTGAAAAAAGGATAAATATGCTACAATTGATATTAGGGAAGGGCAAAAGAGAAAGTTTAAAGATTAAAATTCAAAGTTTCAGGTTTAAAGTAGTGAACCTGTTAGTTGGTCTGTCATTGTATCACCATTGACTTTAAAGTCCTTCAAGTCCTTCAGGTCCTTTGCTGAAGGGCAGTGCGCGGGAAACTGATTACTGAACACTGTTTACTGCCCCTGCACCATAAAACACGAATGGGAACAACCCTTTTACGGATGTTCCCATTCACTTCTGTGGCGCCCTAAGGTGCACATCAGTGCCAGACTACGGTTATTAAAACTGGCTGTTTCATCCGGTTTCTCCAACCATCTTTCCCAGCCTAAAGCTTTCCTGTATGCTTGTTACAGTCATACATTTCAGCTGTCCGTTCGATGTTTCCCAAGAAACAACCTTCCCGGACGAAGTTCCATCAAAGCTTCCTTGCATGCCTTTTTTCAAATTCATGAAGGTTTAAACTACTCGGGATCCGAAGATCTTTTCATTTGTAGCAGTACAATCAGGAAACCTAAGTTTCCCAAAGTCTGCAGCTTTTTTGAATCAACATTTAAATGAACGTTTAACGGCTCTTTCGTTTGTTGGTGAACCTTGCAATCGAATGCTGCGGTCCGAACTTCAGCTTCTCCTGAATGCAGATCCTTCGACCTGTAAACCAGGAATAAAATTCATTTAAGTACTTTATCCTTTGGTCCATTCATTCAAAGCGGTTTTTTATCGCTCGTCTGATAGAATAAATTTACAACATTCTGACCCCTAAAGTCAAGTGTTTTTGAATATTTAAATACACATCTTATCCCCATTAGTTATTAACAATTGTTGATAACCTGTAAACCTGTATAATGTATTGGTATATTGATTGATAAGACAGTCGGCCATAAAGCCTGCTGTACTTATTAACATTTTTAATAATGCTGAATAATGGGAAAATACCCTTTGACCGGCTATATTGAGCTTGCTGTTTAACGCTTATTATCCAAATTTAGGCATGTCATTTTTAAGTACAATCCTTAATCCTTCTTCCAGCCTGAATTCAGCGGTGTCAATTCCATTCTCTTTTAAGGCGGCCATGAACCCCTCGTTGAGCATCCTTCCTGCCCTTAACGGAAACTCGATCAAGGCCGGATAGTTTTCCTTGTTCTCCGGGTTATTGTAGAACTCCAGACAGCTTGGCAGACTGGTCGAGAGATAGATACGGCAAGCCATAGGTCTTACCGCGTATACGGAGCATGCTCCATTTTCCAGGAAAGCACAAGGGTGCTTATACAAAGCTATCTCTTCCTCGCTCATTTGGGATGTTCTTTCAGCTTTGGCCTCGGCAGCTGCTGTCCACCTGGCTATCCTTTCCTTTGGTACGGCCGCTTTTATTCTTTCCGAGAGGTAATGCAGCTCATAGGAGTTGGCATAAACAGCCTGGTGACAGCACCATTGGCATCCCTTATGGCAAGCCACTTTCATGTTTTGTCTTTCGGCAAGAGCCACTATGGAGTCATTCAGCCCATCAATGGCAGCATACAAGGATTCTATGGCCCCGAAAAGCTTGTCGTTGGTGATGCCCCCCTCAAAGGCCGACTGTGCCAGCTTGTAGCCATCGGCATAGAAGATACGGTCGTTTTCAGTAAAATGCTTGTGCTCTTTTTCCATCCTGTATAAAAATTAATGTTGAATGTTACTGGCTTCTGGCTGTTGGCTTCTGGCAAAACTACACTGCTTTTATACTTCATAAACGCTTAACCGAAGCATTTCTTGCCTACGGGTAACTCGGGCTCAGCCGCCAGCCTCAACTTCCGTTAATAAATTTTGGTACAAAAATAGCTTTAGTTTTCGGGAAAGAGTTTATCTTGCCCATTCATCTTTACACCATGAAAAAAGAAATACTCATCATTAAGAATAGTACATCAGAAGGGCCCGGGCTGTTGGAAGAACTGCTGACAGAAAGAAGTATCGCTTACCGGTTGGTTGACCTTGACCGGGGAGAGCCTTTCCCGCAAGTGAAAGATTTTGGTGCAGTGGTAGTGCTTGGCGGTCCAGACAGTGCCAATGACCAGAATGAGAAAATGACCCTTGAACTGTTGCGCATCCGTCAAATCCTGGATGCCAAAATACCCTACCTGGGCATCTGTCTTGGCCTGCAAACCCTGGTAAAGGCTGCCGGTGGAAAGGTTGTTGAAAGCCCATTAAAAGAGGTTGGTTTTAAGGGCCCTGACGGTATGTTTTTTACAATCGAGTTAACGGAACAAGGCAAGGCGGATCCGCTGTTTAAAGGGCTGGAAAGCACCTTAAAAGTCTTTCATTTGCATGGAGAAACAGTGGAGCTTACCGACAATATGATCCTGTTGGGAAAAGGAAAGTTTTGCCCCAGCCAGGCAGTGAAAATTGGTTCCAACGCCTATGGCCTCCAGTGCCATTTTGAACTGACACCCGACATGTTTGAATCGTGGATTACCGGAGATGCTGATTTGCTTCAGCTGGATACTAATATCCTGAGAGGTGATTTCGAATCGGTGAAAAGTAAATACCGGGATACCGGCCGAAAGCTCCTGGGGAATTTCCTTGCTATTGCAGGCTTTTGATAGCCCCTGGGTACTGTTAACCTTTATCCGGCATATGAAAATAAGAAACGAGCCATAAGCATATCCTGGATCAATCTGAAAACATAGCGGAGAATTATTCAAGGTAAGCTGATGATAATAACCTCTTTACAATCATTTTATTTTAGAGAGCCATTCATCATGTTTCCCGATTGATCCGGTAATGGTCCCTTTGCTCAGCAACCCCGGGAATTATACCTCTTTGATAGTCTTTTGTCATGCAAACGCTGTTGGTTATCAACTCCATAACAAGGGCAGCCTGGTGATTTAACCTAAAGGCCGGCAGATTTTATGTGGTGATGACAAATAACTTAAAATTACCAATCCCTTCCTACAAATAGTAAATCCAATTGGACCAGGTATGGATATAAAATACTATTGATAT
>DATGYU010000224.1:0-2941 GCA_035297625.1 Prolixibacteraceae bacterium | reverse complement strand
TCTATTAAAGATTACAACCCTATGCCTGACAAACGTACATTCCAAATTCCCTTCTTTTCCACTTGCTCAATACCCTGTCAATATTTGCTCAATACCCTCTCTTGAGCTAATGGGTACATTACGGGTAGGTTACGGGTACATTACGGGTACATTACGGGTAGATAATGGGTACATTACGGGTTCAGCAACCCCTAATGTACCCGTTATGTCCCCCTAATCAACCCAAATTGTCTTGACCGGATATTGAGCGAATATTGAGCAGGTATTGTGCTGGTGGAAATGCCTGGCGAAAACAGCAGGATGCAATGAACCGAAAATCTTCACTTTCATTTTTTGGAAAATTCTTCCACACGGGCTGAGGTTCAGCTGCATTAAACCCCTTGCAAAGGCAGGGCTTCCGGTTTAAAAAGGAGAAAAATGATCACCTGTACTGAAAAAAACACAAAGAATTCTTTTTGTTTAAACGATTAAGCATATATTTGTACAGGCCATCAAAAAACTAATCAAAACATGAGTAAAAGAGTATCTCTAAAAGATATTGCCACAAAAGTAGGGGTGTCGACCGCCCTGGTATCCTATGTAATGAATGGCCTTGAGAAGGAAAAAAGGGTCGGACCGGACATTGTCAAAAAGATCCGGGAGGTGGCCCGCGAGCTGAATTACAAGCCCAACCAGATCGCCCGCAGCCTTCGCAAAGGCTCGACCAATAGCATCGGATTGATTGTTGCCGATATTGCCAACCCGTTTTTCAGCCAGATGGCCCGTATCATAGAAGACGAGGCTGCCCGCAATCATTACACGGTGATCATCGGCAGCTCGGATGAGAACTGCTCAAAATCAGCCTCTTTAATAGAAACCTTTCTCGACCGGCAGGTGGATGGCTTTATTTTAGTCCCTTCGGAAGGATGCCGCGATCAGATTGAAGGGCTTGTCAAAAGGGAGGTGCCCGTGGTTTTGGTCGATCGCTTTATACCGGAACTCAATACCAATTACATTGTTCTGCATAATTTCATGGCTACCTATGAAGCGGTGACCCATTTCCTGTCAAAGGGCTACAACCGCATTGCCATGGTGGCCTACCAATCCTCCTTGATTCATATGCAGGAACGCGTCAATGGCTATCGCCAGGCCATGATCGACAATCAACTGGAGGAGAATATTCAAATTAAAGAGCTTTCCTACAATCATGTGAAAGAGGATATGCAAAAGGCCATGGAAGAGATGCTCACGGGGGATCAGAAGCCCAACGCCCTTTTGTTTGCCACCAGCATTCTTTCGGTTACGGGCCTGTATGCCATTAGAAATTGCAATTTAAAAGTACCTGATGATATTGCCGTGATCGGATTTGATGGCAATGAGGTGTACGACTTCTTCTATTCTCCACTGACTTACATTGAACAGCCGCTGGAGGACATGGGAAAAGAAGCGGTACGTGTCCTGCTGAACCAGATCAAAGGTTCGACAAAAAAGGAACAGATCATGTTAAAGCATCAATTGATTCAGCGTGAATCATGCGGATGACAGTTTGCAATATTAAACCCTGATAAAAACAATAACCTATGAAAAAACTAACATTTCTAATTTTGTCCTGCCTAACGGTAGTTGCCTTATCCGCGCAGCCCACCTTTAACGGGCTGGATACCGATATGGGTAATTTATACCGATTGTCGAATGCTCAAAGCCGATCGATCAGTCCTGAAAACTTCACCGGAGAAAAAGGAAAAGGAGGAATGGCCCGACTGGAAGATAAGGATAAGCCCAATGTAGCCAATGCCAGTGATGCAGCCAGGGATTTAGGTCAGGGATGGAAGGTAAATCCATACATCCGGATCAAATCGGGTGAAACGATAACAATTGCTGAAATGGCTGGCCCGGGCGCTATTCAGCATATATGGATGACCCCAACGGGCAACTGGCGGTTTACCATCATGCGCATTTACTGGGATGATGAAACAGAGCCATCGGTGGAATGCCCGGTGGGTGATTTCTTTGGAATGGGCTGGAATGAATACGCGCCCCTTACCTCACTTCCCGTTTGCGTGAACCCGGGCAGTGCCTTTAACTGTTACTGGACCATGCCATTTCGCAAGAAATGCAGAATCACCATGGAAAATATCAATGACAAGGATCCAATGACCCTGTATTATCAGATTGATTATACCTTGACCGAGGTGCCTGCCGATGCCGGCTATTTCCATGCACAGTTCCGCAGATCCAATCCAAATACCACTTCGGACTATACGATTATCGACAATATCAAAGGCAAAGGACAGTATGTGGGGACCTACCTGGCCTGGGGAGTGAACAACAATGGCTGGTGGGGAGAAGGCGAGATCAAGTTCTTCATGGATGGCGACAGCAAGTTTCCCACGATCTGTGGTACCGGAACGGAAGATTATTTCTGCGGATCGTACAACTTTGACCGCAACGGACAGTACAAGGAATTCTGTACCCCCTATTCAGGTCTGTGCCAGGTAATCCGTCCCGACGGGGTCTACAAGTCACAGCAGCGTTTTGGTCTTTACCGCTGGCACATTAAAGACCCGATTCGTTTTGAAAAAGATTTAAAAGTGACCATCCAGGATTTGGGATGGCGACAGGGAGGAAGGTATTTGCCCCAGCAGTCGGATATCTCCTCGGTATGTTTCTGGTACCAGGCGGATCCTCATAACAAGTTTCCAAAGTTACCGGCCTGGCAGCAGCTGGAAGTGAATTAACGAATAGGACAAAAGAAGAATAGGAACGCGGATCAAGCGGATTTAGCGGATATAAACGGATTAAAATTATAAATGTTAGCTGTGGTAAAATGGATTTAATAAGTCATAAATGCAAGGGATCAAAAATCCTCGTTTATCCGCTAAATCCGCTAAATCCGCGTTCCTATTCTTCTTTATAACAATATAAACATACTTTAAAAACATATTAATATGACTTACAGATT
>DATGYU010000223.1:0-10816 GCA_035297625.1 Prolixibacteraceae bacterium | reverse complement strand
GTGTAAGGCCCATCATCCATAAACCGTTTGATTTCCATCCGGTCAGTTGTAAACAACTTTTTGTGCTCGGCAAGGTACGTCCACATCGGGGCCTCGTTCTTTTCACAGAACTCCAGTTGCTTTTTGCTAAATCCCAGCTTCAGGGTGTCGGCCATTTCAGGCAGCATGGCATCCACAAAGTACATCACCTTGCCTTCGGCGATCATATTATTTAAAAGAGTGGTGGCTTTTTCATCCAGCGGCCACTCGGTAATCCCCCAGGCATACATCATGTCAGGAACCATCTTTTGCGGATGCATATTCTTGCGTTTATAAGCTGGAAGGCCCAATTCCTGGTAGTAGCGGCTTTTTACCCCCATGTATTTATCCAGGCTTACCCCCAAAATACTGTCTGCCGTTACTACCGATTGGTTAAAACCTGAAATACAGGTATAGATCACCGGCACCGTCTTTTGGGGAAAATAGTATTTGTAATGCTTAAAAGCCTCGGTCAGGTCACTGCGCAACTGAACGGTATCTATCGTTGCTTTCACATTGGCCTCCAGGCTGCGGATAAGGGTATCGGAAGTAAACAAGGAGAGTTGCTCCACAAAATTCTCCTGTTCCACGCCCCCAATTTTAATCATACGGTAGGTGAAAATATCAAAAAAACCTTTATAAGTTTCTTTTAGCCGGGGGACGGCCCCTTCTATTTCCTGCGCCTTAAGCTTTAAAAGATCCTGATCGAGGTGCTTTACCTTTAGCTTCAATTCAACATTGGAAACATTTATTTTCAATGGGTTACGTGAACAAGAAACTATTAATACCAACAAACAAAAGAGGAAAACCAATTGTTTCATCCTATATATTTTTGAATTAATACGAGTGGAATGCATTTTTATTGTCATTATAAATAATAAAACAGGGATTGCACTAAACAAAACTAATTCATTCCTGTGTATATTTGCCCTCAATGAACTTGTTTTTAGATTAAACATCTATAAGAAAACCTTGAGGCTAATTATCCACCTTAAAATGAAAGTAAAATGAAACAGATCACATTAATCACCCTCTTAATGGTATTTTTCCTCAGCAGTTGGGGGCAAACACATATGCAACTGGCCTTTACTGCCAGTCCTTCGGTAAACTGGTTGAACACCAGCAACCGGGATGTCAACAGGGAAAAGATAGTATTGGGATATGACTTTGGATTGATAGGTGACATTTTCTTTGCCGAGACTGACCGTTATGCCTTACAGACTGGCTTGCTGGTAGTCAATACCGGTGGCAATCTTTCCTACCACGCCGATCAGCCTTTCCCCTTTGCCGGAGAGACCATGCCCAAGGATGTAAACATTAAATACAGCTTGCGTTACCTTGACATCCCCTTCAACATCAAACTTAAAACCAATGAATTTAACAGGACATACTACTGGGGGCTTTTTGGCCTTTCAGGAATGGTAAATATTGGGGCTCGGGGCGACAGTAATGAAGAAACCTTATATAAATCCTCCATCCATGATGAAATCAACATGTTCAACGTTGGCATGAATGTAGGGGCAGGCTTTGACTATGAGCTTGGATCAAGCAACCTGGCAAGCGTTGGATTGGTCTTCCAGAACGGACTCATCGATGTGACTACCGACAATGCCTTTATCGACAAGACTGTACTTAACTCTCTGAAGGTGCGCCTTGCACTGATCTTTTAAGAAAACCCGATTATGAAGATTGCCGTTGCTCAGCTGAATTATCACATTGGAAATTTTGTAGCGAATACCACTAAGATTATTGATTGCATTCAGAAGTCAAAAGAGCAGGGAGCTGACCTGGTTGTATTTTCCGAACTCTCCGTGACGGGTTACTATCCGCATGACCTTTTGGAAAGAAAAGAGTTTATCGAACGCTCCCTGGAAGCCATTGACCAGATTGCGGAACATTGCACCGGAATAGCAGCCATTGTGGGAGGCCCTAGTATCAACCCGGAACAGCGGGGCAAGAATCTCTTCAATTCAGCCTTTTTCATGTACGAGGGGGCCGTAAAACATATCGTCAACAAATCGCTGCTGCCCACCTATGACATTTTTGACGAATACCGCCATTTTGAGCCCAACAAATACTTCTCGGTATTTAATTTCTGCGGTAAGAAAATGGCCATTACCATCTGTGAAGACCTGTGGGATGACCAGGAAACACAAAATGATTTTGGCAGAGAACAGCTATACCAGGTTTCGCCTCTTAAAGAGCTATCGGCATTAAAACCCGATCTGGTGATCAACATCTCGGCCTCTCCGTTTTCGTATAACCAGGAAAACTGGCGCAAGAACATTTTGGCAAAAAATGCCATTAAATACCAGCTGCCCATCCTTTACGTCAACCAGGTGGGGGCACAGACCGAACTGGTCTTTGATGGCGGGTCGATATGGCTCGACCGCAATGGGGTAATTAGGGAAGAGCTCAACTATTTTAAAGAAGATTTCCGAATAATCGATACCGATGCCCCCAGTGGAATTCTTCAACCCAAGACCTCTACAATTGAAAAGATTTACAATGCCCTGGTGCTGGGTATCCATGATTATTTCACCAAGATGGGCTTTAAAAAAGCCACCCTGGGCCTGTCGGGCGGTATCGATTCGGCCATTGTGCTGGTGCTTGCAGTAGCAGCCCTTGGCAAGGAAAATGTACGGGTACTTTTGATGCCTTCGCGTTATTCATCAGACCATAGCATTGACGATGCACTGCAACTGGCACGCAACCTGGGTGTCCAGCATGACATTGTTCCCATTCAACCTATGGTCGACAGCTTCGACAAGAGCCTTGCCAACCTCTTTGCCAATCTTCCTGCCGATATTACGGAAGAAAACATCCAGGCCCGTACCCGCGGAATTCTTTTAATGGCCATTTCCAATAAATTTGGCCACATACTGCTCAACACCACCAATAAAAGTGAAAGCGCGGTAGGCTACGGCACCCTGTACGGCGACATGAACGGGGGCCTTTCCGTTTTGGGGGATGTCTATAAAACCGACATCTTTAAAATGGCCCGGTGGATCAACCGTGAAAGAGAGATTATTCCTGAAAATACCATCATCAAACCGCCTTCCGCTGAGTTAAGGCCCGATCAAAAAGACTCGGATTCACTGCCCGACTATCATATCCTGGACCAGATCCTTTTTGATTACATTGAGCTGAACCTCTCGCCCAAAGAAATCATCGCCAAAGGATTTGATGAAGCCACCGTATTGCGTACCGTAAGAATGGTAAACAACAACGAGTACAAAAGATTCCAGGCCCCTCCGATTCTAAGAGTCAGCTCCAAGGCTTTTGGCTTTGGACGCAGAATGCCTCTGGTAGCCCGGTACTCTTAAAGCCGTATAACATGCGTTCGGTCATTAATAAAAAGTATCGGTTGAACGCACGAGTACTTCAGAAGCTCGGTGCCTTAATGACCGAGTGGCTAAAAAAGAATAAGTAGTGTTTGTTTTTCAAAAGAACAGGTACCACCAAGGTAATGTCCAAAAGACAAAAGAGGAAGTCTGCTTTTTCCTGGACATTAAGCGTTGGTGAAGCCTAATTCAAATCATCAAAATGCACTACTTTCGGCCATTTTAAACAAATTTACTAACTTTGATGCTGTAGAACATGAAAAAATTTTTCTATGGGGATTGTTCAGGAAAACATGCAGCACATATTTGATCATCCAAAGTCAATTTTCAGTACTTTGACCTTGGAGGAAAAAGCCGACTTGCAAAATAATATCACCATTACTCAATACTTAAAGGATGCGTTTATCTTTAAGGAAGGGGAAAAGCCCACAGGATTTCAATTTCTTGCTGCCGGGAAAGTCATGATTTACAAGGAAGGTGCCGGAGGGCGGGATCAAATTATCCGGATGACCAAACAACTGGGAATTATTGGCTACCGTGCCTTACTGGCCGGTGAACACCATATAGGTACAGCGGTAGCCCTTGAAAAGTCAACCATCTATACCGTGGCGCCTGACTATTTCTTTAATCATCTGCTTAAGAATGCCAATTTTTCCTTGAGACTGCTTCAGACCTTATCGCGCGAATTAGGGTTCTCCAATGCACGTACTGTAAACCTTACCCAAAAACATATCCGCGGCCGTTTGGCCGAATCACTGTTGTTGCTGAAAGAAAAATATGGCTTCGAAAATGACGGGGCCACCCTTAAAGTTTACCTGTCAAGGGATGAAATTGCCAACCTTTCCAGCATGACTACCTCCAACGCCATTCGCACCCTTACCTCTTTCACCAGTGAAAAGGCAATTGCCACGGATGGGCGTAAGATCCGCATTCTGAATATCAGCAAACTGGAAGAAATCAGCAAAAACGGGTAAGTAAGGTCATAACGACAGCTTACCAGGAAATAAAACTTGCTGTCACAGCCGGCTGTGCCATGTTTTATTCCAATGCTAATTGGGGAAACGGGTATTTTTTCAAAATTCAATCTTCCTTATCCTCCCGGCATTACAAAATTTAAAGCCTTATCTCCCGGCATCCATATCCCGAACTAACGCCATCCTGCCAAGGCTCCGGGTCAGAAAACAATTACCCTTCCCAACACAGCATAACGCCCCACTATGTAGTATTCATTTCAATTGGATTCATTTTAAAATTATCGGAGGCTGGTCGCTTTGCCAATTAATTTCCATTCACAAATGATTCCCTGGATACTATCTTTTTCTGTAAGGTTTTTAATAGCTATTAATAATGTTCCTATAATATTTATTACAGAAACATTACAGCAACCTTAGAGAAACCTTAGAGAAACCAATAATATTCAGACAATGTTTGGTGATAGAAAAGAGAAATTGACAGTACATCGACTAAGCAGCTATTGATTCATTTTCATATCCTCCGGATGGGGTAAAAGTTGTGGACAACAATAAATCCAATCAATGGGAGAACCATCAGTTTTTGCCAACCGTTGATTTCGGGGTATTCATTAAATAGTGATTGCTGCAAGTACTCAGCACTTTTAGAGACAAATAGCTTATCGGAGAAAAAATTGGGCAAGATGTAAAAATTAAAATCAGGTGGTTAATAGTGAAATAATGCTTATTTTTGTAAAGAACAGAATATTATCTTTTGAAATATGGGAACATTAATTGTACAACCAGATACTAAAGAAAAATTAAATGCTTTGAAAGCATTTTTAAAAGCTTTAAAGATTTCATTTGAAGAGAGCAAATCACCTTATCATCCTGAATTTGTAGCTAAAATTAAACGCGGAGAAAAAGATATTAAAACTGGAAAAACCAAGAGTATCTCTCTGGATGATATATGGAAATAGTATTTACTACAGAAGCGGAAAATGATTTGACATACTGGAAAAGAACAAATAATACTTTAGTTCTCAAACGAATACGTTTATTATTAGAAAATATTCTTGAAACTCCTTATGGCGGCATAGGTAAGCCGGAAGCCTTAAAACATGAATTATCCGGGAAATGGTCAAGGAGAATTACAAAAACAGATCGGTTGATTTATCAGGTGATTGAAAATAAGGTATTTGTCTTTTCTTTAAAAGGCCACTATGAATAAAGACAATTACTTCTACCCTGTTTTTTTATTCCTGCAGATACACCCTTTTCACCCGTTGGGAAATACCGGTTAGAATTTCATAGGGGATGGTGCCGATGGTTTGGGCAATGTCGCTTACCAGGATATGTTCGCCCATCAGTTCCACTTCATCGCCAACGGCTACCTGAAGGCCCGTAACATCGATCATGCACATGTCCATGCAGATATTTCCAATTACAGGAACCACTTTACCGTTGACATACACTTTACCGACCCCATTACTTAAGCGGCGGTCGTAGCCATCGGCGTAACCTATGGGCAAAACGGCAATTTGGGAATCACGGGTAACTACCCCTTTTCGGCCATAGCCCACCGTTTGGCCAGCCGGGATGTGGCGTAATTGTGAAATGGAAGTCTTCAGCCGGCTGATGCTGTAAATCTGTGTATTGCCCAAAGCACTCACCCCGTATAGACCAATGCCAAGACGGACCATTTCAAACTGGTAGTGAGAAAACCGTTCGATACCTGCCGAGTTCAGGATATGCCTGAAAATCTTGTAAGGCAGTTTTTCAGCAATCATCGCGCTGAACTTTTCAAACTGTTGGATCTGGCCTAAGGTGAAATCATCATGGACAGACTCATCCGCCCCAGCCAAATGGGAAAAGACAGAGCGTACCACCATCTGCTCCTGGTTGATAAGTTTTTCCACAAGAAGTGCCACTTTTTCTTCGGAATCAAAGCCCAGTCGGTGCATGCCGGTATCGAGCTTGATATGGATGGGGTAACGTACCACGGCATTTTGCTGCAACACTTTGCGGAAAGCATCCAGTATTTCCAAAGAGTAAATATTGGGTTCGAGCCTGAACTCGATCATATTTTCAAAACTGTGCGCTTCAGGGTTCATCACCACAATGGGAAGATCAATGCCTGCCTGTCGCAGTTCCACCCCTTCGTCGGCGACAGCCACAGCCAGGTAATCGACCTTATGGAATTGCAGGATACGGGCAATCTCCGCCATACCGCTGCCATAAGAAAAAGCCTTGACCATCACCATGATGCGCGTGTCGGGGCGCAACATCGAGCGAAAAAGATTGAGATTGTTGACCAGGGCATTCAGGTTAATTTCCAAAACCGTCTGGTGGTATTTTTTTTGGAGTACAGAAGACAGGCGTTCAAAATGAAAGTCGCGCGCTCCTTTCAAAAGGATACATTCCTGGTGAAAACCCTCTGGTTGAAAGGCCTCCATGAACTGATCGGTCGATTCATAAAACTCGCAAGGCATAGCAAACAGATCAGCCCTTTTACGAATGGCAGGGCCAATGCCGATCAGATGATTTACCTTATTGAGTTGAAGCATTCGGGCCACCTCCTGATAAAGCTGCTTGTCGGGTATGCCAGCCTGATGAATATCGGAAAGAATCACCGTTTTGCGTGAATAGGGAGCCTTGGCATGGTTGTTTAAAAAAGAAAGGGCGATTTGCAGGGAATTGATATCCGAATTATAATAGTCGTTAATCAACAGGCAGTTGTTAATCCCCTCTTTCATTTCAAGGCGCATGGCAACAGGCTGAAGATGAGCGAAGGCTTCGAGTATTGCGGGATTTTCATAATGCTGCGAAAGGATGAAAGCAAGGCATTGGCCGGCGTTTTCAAGGTTGGCGGCATCCTGGAAAGGCAAAAACAGGCGATACTCATGACGCTCAGAGTATGACTTTAAGTCATGCTCTGAGTAAAAACCTGAGTAATCCAGTTCTACTCCATCCTTTACTTTTTTCACCTTTAAATAAAGGTCTGCCGTTGCATCTTTAAAAGACCAGGCAAACAGTTTAACCGAAGGGCTCACTTCGGTCAGAACAATGGAATCCACCAGTGGCTGGTCCTTGCAATAAATCAAAGTATCACTTTCCTTGAAAAGCTTCAGCTTTTCTTTAAGCTTTTGTTCCATGGACGAGAAGTTCTCCTGGTGAGCCTGCCCGATATTGGTCAGAATGCCAATGGTGGGGCGGATCATCTTTTGCAGATGCTCCATTTCTTCAGGCTTGGAAATGCCAGCTTCAAAGATGGCCATGTCGTAACCCGGCTCCAGGTTCCAGACAGACAAAGGCACCCCCACCTGGGAGTTGTAACTCTTGGGACTGCGCAAAACTGAATGTTGCTGCAACAGTTCAAACAGCCATTCCTTAACAATGGTCTTACCATTGCTTCCCGTGATTCCGACCACAGGTATCTGGTATAAAGAGCGGTTCCAGGAGGCCAGTTTTTGTAATGCTTCAAGGGTATTGTGGACCACTACAAAACTACAGTGCTCCTGCTTTAGGTATTCTTCCGAAAAGTCGGATACCACAAAGGCATGCACACCGGAATGAATCAGATCGGCAATGTATTTATGACCATCATTGCGCTCGGTCTTTATGGCAAAGAATAAACTGGATGAAGGATCAAAAACCGTGCGGCTGTCGATAACTACGGAGGATATGATGGTTTCAGGAGTCCATTCATTGCTTTTGAATTCACCCCCCACAATTGAAGCAACCTGGGAAACAGAAAGAGTAGGCATTATTTGATGGCTTTAATATAACAAGAACGGCACAAAGGCTCATATTCGTCTTTTTCGCCCAATAAAACCAGTTTTTCGGCTTTGGAAATACGATGTGAAAACTGTGCCACATCTCCACAGCGCATACAAATAGCATGTACTTTGGTCACATGATCGGCCACGGCCATCAGGCCCGGGATGGGGCCAAAAGGCTTTCCCTTGAAATCCATGTCCAGCCCGGCTACAATCACGCGGATACCCTGGTTGGCCAATGAGACACACACATCAATCAGTCCGTTATCAAAAAACTGAGCCTCATCGACACCAATCACATCGACATCGCCTGCCAAAAGGATAATATTTCCTGAGGTTTCAACCGGGGTGCTCAGGATGGCATTCTCATCATGGGAGACCACCTCCGAGACGGAATAGCGAGTATCAATGGAAGGTTTAAATATTTCCACCTTAAGCCTGGCGATTTTTGCCCGTTTAAGTCTTCTGATCAGCTCTTCGGTTTTACCCGAGAACATTGACCCGGCGATTACTTCAATTAATCCGGTCCTTTTTTGCCGGTCGATTATCCTTTCAATAAACATGTAGGTTATATGCTAAAGATTTTTGTATTTTTACCCAGTGCCAATCATTCCTGCCTGCTTAATTTCAATTTAGTCAACAATAGACCGGACAGGCAAACAAAGGTAAATTTTAATTTTTATCAAGAAAAGAAGAACAACAATTACAGATAAAATTATAGATACAAAATGAACAAACGTAAATTGGTAAATATAATCCTCAAAGATTTGGAGGAGGTAAGGATTCTGTCGGAAGAAGTGGCAGAGAGTGAAGAGGCTTCGTTGATTGAAATTGAACTGGCCCTGAACAGGGCAAAGCTGTTAATCCATGAGATTGAGCTGTTGCGTGAACTGGCAGGAGGCCCAACTTTTGTACACGATCGTGTGGAAGAGGAATATGTAGAGGAACAGGACCAGGCAGAGCATGATGAAAATATCACTTACCCGGAGCCTGAACTTGAAATTACCAATTATAACAACGAGGAATTACCCCAAGACGAAGAATTGCCAGTAGAGGAAGAAGATTTCGGGCAAGACGAAGAGGAGGACGAGGATCTGGATGATGACTTGGAAGATGATGATTTTGACCAAGAGGAGGAAGCAGAAAATGAGGAAGAAGCTGAACTCGAAATCGATGAAGACGAGCTGAAAGAAGAGGATTGGGATGAAACGGAAGAGGAGCCAATGGAGGATGAAAATGAAGAACCCGCCCCGGAAGAAGTAAAACAACAACCGGCTTCCCCTGTACAGGCTGCCGAATTAAAAAGCAATACCCGGGAAGGATTTCGGGAAATAAATATGGATGACGACGACGACGACATCCAGCCCATACGGGTGGCTTCTCCAACTGCTGCCACTGGCACTGCCAGACCTCCTATGCGTGAAATTCCCAAACCGGAGGATGTGATTGCTGACTCCGATGAAAAGGCTGTCATGGGTGAGAAATTTCATAAAGAACGTACCCTGAATGATACACTGGGTGAAACCAAAGCTCCGGATTCAAAACTTACCAACGGTCCTATCACCAGTTTAAAAGCTGCCATCGGGTTAAACGACCGGTTTTTGTTTACCCGCGAAATATTTAATAACAATTCGGCCAAATACAACGAGGTAATTGACAACCTGGATAAAATGGATCAGATACAGGAAGCGGTGGAATACCTGAGGGCGAATCTGACCATGCAAAAAAACGAGGCCAGCATGAAGTTTGTCGAACTTTTGAAACGTCGGTTTACGAAATAGCACAAAGTTGCCAGTTACAATAAACTTGTATTTTGTACAGGAAGAATGAATCGCAAAAAGAAGCAGAGGCTGTCCTAAAATTCCAAATTACGACTTTTATTCTCAGTGTAACTCTCCCGATGGATCGGGAGAGTTACACTGAGTGAAGACACAGAGAAACACAGAGTTTTTGGACAGCCCCAACCTTAATTAAATACAATGGGTAAATTATTTTTGGTACCTACTCCTATCGGCAACCTGGAAGACATGACCTTCCGGGCAGTCCGTATATTAAAAGAAGTGGATGTAATATTGGCTGAGGACACGCGTACTTCAGCCAGATTACTTTCCCATTACGAGATAAAAAACAGGCTCCTCTCGCATCATAAGTTCAACGAGCACAAGACTGTTGAGATGATCGCCGCCCAAATTGAAGAAGGCAAGAATGTGGCCCTTATTTCCGATGCCGGCACACCAGGCATCAGCGACCCGGGTTTTTTGCTGGTAAAGACCTGCCTGGAAAAAGACATCGAGGTAGAATGCCTCCCCGGGGCTACAGCCCTTATCCCGGCATTGGTCAATTCAGGATTTCCTACCGACCGTTTTACCTTTGAAGGATTCCTTCCCCAAAAGAAAGGCCGGCATAAGAAGATCAAGGAACTGATGACAGAGCCGCGTACCATGATCTTTTATGAATCGCCCTACCGGTTGATGAAGACACTGGAACAGTTTGCCGAATTTCTAGGTCCTGACAGAAGGGCTTCGGTCTCCCGCGAGCTCTCCAAGCTTTTTGAAGAAAACAAAAGAGGCACCCTGGCCGAATTGATCGAACATTTCGGTTCGAAAGCCATTAAAGGTGAAATAGTAATTGTTTTGGAAGGGTATAAAGAGACATCCACGGAGGAAACAGAAGAAGAATGAGAAAGTACGATTTTCTGTTTTTTGACCTTGACAATACCCTTTGG
>DATGYU010000222.1:0-17384 GCA_035297625.1 Prolixibacteraceae bacterium | reverse complement strand
GCTTATAAAATAAATAGTTATTGAAGTTTAACTTATAAACCCTATTACAATGTTTATTGATAAAGTAGTTGGTAGAGAAATTCTGGATTCACGTGGTAATCCAACCGTTGAAGTAGAAGTTACCCTCGAGAGTGGAGTCATTGGCCGTGCGGCCGTTCCATCGGGTGCCTCAACAGGTGAAAATGAAGCTATTGAATTGCGCGATGGCGACAAGGGCCGTTACCTCGGCAAAGGTGTTCTGAAAGCTGTAGCCAATGTAAACAATGAAATTGCCAAAGAAATCATGGGCATGAGTGCTTTGGACCAGGTGGCCATCGACAAAAAGCTGATCGCTTTGGATGGTACCAAAACCAAGTCAAGGCTGGGTGCCAATGCCATGCTGGGCGTTTCACTGGCCGTTGCCAAAGCTGCTGCTGCTTACCTTGATATGCCATTGTATCGCTACATCGGGGGTACCAATGCAAAAACATTACCTGTCCCGATGATGAACATCATCAACGGAGGTTCCCACTCTGATGCTCCCATTGCTTTCCAGGAATTCATGATCCGTCCTATCGGGGCGACCTCATTCCGCGAAGGTCTGCGCATGGGCGCTGAAGTGTTCCATCATCTTAAAAAAGTACTGCACGATCGTGGATTAAGCACTGCTGTTGGCGATGAAGGTGGCTTTGCTCCTACCCTTGACGGAACGGAAGATGCCCTGAACAGTATCATCCAGGCCATTAAAAATGCTGGCTACAAACCAGGCCGTGCTGAAGATAAAGGGGATGTTTCCATTGCCCTTGACTGTGCTGCTTCTGAATTCTTCAAGGATGGCACCTACGATTATTCCAAGTTTGAAGGCAAGACTGGCGTAAAGAGAAACTCTGCTGAACAAGCCGACTTCCTGGCTTCTTTGGTAAGCAAATTTCCTATCGACTCTATTGAAGACGGTATGAGTGAAAACGACTGGAAAGGCTGGGTGGAATTGACCAAGAAGATTGGCGACAAGTGTCAGCTGGTAGGTGATGACTTGTTTGTAACCAATGTTGAATACCTGAAAAGAGGTATTGAACTGGGTGCTGCCAATTCTATCCTTATCAAGGTAAACCAGATCGGTACCTTAACTGAAACTTTGGATGCCATTGAAATGGCTCACCGTGCAGGCTACACTTCAGTTACTTCTCACCGTTCGGGTGAAACGGAAGACGCTACCATTGCAGATATCGCCGTTGCTACCAATGCCGGCCAGATCAAAACAGGTTCACTGAGCCGCTCCGACCGTATGGCCAAATACAACCAACTGCTCAGAATCGAAGAAGAACTGGGTGCTGCTGCCATCTACGGCTACAAGAAAGTAGTTAAGAAATAAGCTGACAAGCATATAGTAAAAAGCCGGTTCTTAATCAGGAACCGGCTTTTTTTATGATATAAGTGTTGTTAAATCTAATTATGAGCACAGCTTTTTCAATCTTTCTTTATAATCATCCTGCTTATTTGTTTTTCCCCATTCTCCAACTTCAACAAATAAGCCCCTTCTGTTAATGAAGATAAATCCAATCTGTAAGAGTTTGTAATTGTAATTGAATTTTTCAGCACTTCCCGTCCCTGCATATCTATCAACTGAAGTAAACAGTTCTCCGTTCTGCCAGTTGGGTTTTCAATGGTCACAAAATCAGTAGCAGGATTGGGATATATTTTCACCTGATTTTCTTTCTCAAGGTTCTGCACACCGGTAATTACCAGGGGAGTTCCCCAGGTAGCAGCGCCTTTTTTATAATAAACCAATGATCGATCATCTCCACTGATTATTTCATTCCAATTGTAATAAGGCCCTCCCAGCCCTTTTAAATAATATCCGGGGTCGCCGCCATCGTAAAAAATATAATACCAGCAACTATCAATTGACAATTTTTGAATTGGCATATATGACGTTAACTTCTTTATAAAAGCGCCCTCATTGAACATCACATTGGCATCTGCTCCATAATCCGACACGATGGGTTCTCCAGGCAATTTGTCAAATAAAAAGTCAGGTTTGTATACCGCATTAATGGTATCATGGGTAAAAGTGTAAGAAATATTGTCCCATCTCTCAATTGATTTCTTAAGACTTTCTTTTCTTTCAATTCGATAATAAACTGAATCAATGGATTCTATTCTTTCCAGAATTTTCCAAATTGTTTTCACTTCATTTCTATATCCAGGATTGACTGACCAATTCCAGGTATTACTCACAACATGCAGTTCATCGTCCACCCCGTAGTCATGTACCCCCAACCAGGTAAGATTTTGCACTCCCAGGTTTGGATGGCTCAATCCAATCAAATTGAAAGATTCCAGTATTTCGAATGTACTGGAATTTGGTACCTCAGGGAATACATTAAAATTCATCATCCATACAAATCCATAATTTTTACTGATAACCAACCATTTGTCACTTAAATAATGATGTTCTTTAAGTACATTTTTTTCATATACCTTCAATCCGATCGTTTTTATTGAATCCATTTCACTTAGAACGGGCTGTATTTCTGCGCTTTTAACTTCCGCAGTTATTTTTATTGAATCCTTTATTTCAAACAAAGTCCAGCTATCTCCCACCTTAGCCCGGGTATTGATGCGTATGGTGTCATTATTATTATTGAAGAATAAATTCACACCATTATTTTGGATAATCACTTTTTTCCCGATCCAGGAATTTCCTTTGGGAGTGATACAATTGGGTCCAATTTGCTGAATATTGGCCATGGGGTATAAAACTGAATCCCTGTCAAATTTCACGGAATCAATCCTGAGGGATTTAACCAAGCCCTGGTCCTTATCAAAGTAGGCAATCCTGCCCGAACGTACCGTTTGCCAATCCTGCCCGCAGACAATAAGCAAATTGCTTAAAAATAAAGCCACAAGAAAACTTAATTGTTTAAGCATTGGAGGAACGATTAATTGGTTTAAATCCTTTACAGATAACAGATTAAACAAATCATCATGAAATTCTACTTTATTCTCCCCATAAAGGCTTACAGAAAAAAGGCTGCTGCATGATGAAGTTTATTAAAACTTAAGAATATAAAGATAGTAATGTTTTTGATAAAGAGAAATGATTGAAGTCATAACAATCCATTATTACCAGCTTTATCCATTATAGAATATCTTCCTGATAATCAATTATAAAAATTGACAGGAACGAATTCATCCTACCAGACTTCAATGGATAAAATAAATTATCATTTAGCTTATCTCTCTTCCTTCTAAATGAATAATTTTCCCATTTGCTTCAAACCTTCCTCATTATTGCTTCTAATCTCCTTCATTAATAATACGAATATAATTCGTATATAATACATATATAATACGTATTTTTTCGAATTATATTCGTATTATATTTGAATTAGATACGTATTATATTCGAATTATATTAGAGGATGGTTAGAAGCAATTAAGAACAAGGATAGAACCAAACAGGTAATATTAATGTTCATTCATTGAAAAAATTGCGAATGTTACCTGTTGCCGTTTAAGTGGTTATCAGACAATCAACTACGCAGCGAAGCCTGTAAATGGTTAATTCAGGCCCTTCATTTGACCGGTTACCAATGTTCCGGATCAACCATTGGTTGTGTATAGTTGCTTATCTTTGCACCCAGAAAATTCAATCATGTACAGTAAAGAGGAAGCCAAGCAATTAAGCAAAGAATTCTGGATCGTTTTTGCACGGAGATGTGAGATCGTGCCCGAGTTGATGTATAAAAAGAAAAAATGGGTGCTGTATGATACCGGCCTTAGCGGCATTGACCTGAAATTTGAGGTTACCCGCAAAGAGGCCATCGTGATGATTGAAGTCAACAGTAATAAGGAAGACCGCCGGTTAGAGATATTTGAAACCCTTCAGAAATACAGGATCCTGCTGGAAGAAGGCTTCAGGGAGCCGCTGACCTGGGATTTTTGCTACACCAGGGATAGTGGTCAGGAAGTGTGCCGTATCTATACTTCCCTTCCCAATGTTGACTTCCATAACCAGATGCAGTGGCCGGATATTTTCAACTTTTTGATTGACAATATGCTGATCCTGGAAAACAACTTCATGGATATAAAAGATGCACTGGAAGCCGAATTGTACTGACCCAATCACAGTCGTAATAAAATGAAAAGTAAACACATAGACACATAGGGCACATAGATTAAATTCAAATATGTGCCCTATGTGTCTATGTGTTTATATTAGGAAAGATTCTTACCTTTCAATTTTTTCTACATCATTTTCTTACGTTGAACACAGGCTATCAGTAACTTTTCCATTTAAAACTATTCTTTTTATATTTTCATGTAATGAAATTCCCCCTTCAACGTCTTACCTTTGAAAACACATAGAAACGAAGTGGAATGCCAGCCAGAGATTTCAAAACAGAAGTACTACCCATCAGCAACAAGTTGTTGCGTTTTGCCCGACAGATTCTTCAGAATGAAGAAGAGGCAAAGGATGTGCTTCAGGATGTATTTCTGAAACTATGGCAAAAACGTGAGGAGCTTGAAAAGGTGGATAATCTGGAAGCATTTGCCGTCAGGATGACACGCAATCGCTGCCTGGACGTTATCCGATCGCGCAGGACCGTTTCGATGGAGGTTGTCAAAAAGAATGACAGGCAGGAAGAAGACAGCTTGGATACCGACTATCTGGAGAGTGCTGAGATGAGCAGGCTGGTAAAGAAAATTATCGCCACGTTGCCTGACCTGCAGCGCACCATCATCCATCTGCGCGACATTGAACAGCTTGAATACGAAGAAATAGCTGAAGCAACTGACATGAATGTGAATACGATAAGAGTTAATTTATCCCGGGCACGCAAAAAGGTCAGGGATGAGATCTTAAAAATTCAAAATTATGGAATCACAGAGAATAAAAATATTGCTGAACCGATACTTTGAGGCAACCTCTACTGTGGAAGAGGAAAATGAACTGATCACTTATTTCACCTCGGCCAATGTGGAAGATGAATTGAAGCCTTACATTCCGATGTTCGCGGGGTTGAAAGAGTTGTCTGCTGATGAAGATCCGGGTTTGGAAGAAGAATTGATGAACCATATTCTTGAATCTGAAAGCCGGGAAAAGGGAAAGACCCGTTGGATATGGCAAATGGTTACTGCCGTGGCCGCTTCGATTATGCTGGCCATCCTGACAGTAAACTTCTACAGCAACGAGAATAAATGGAATGACACTTTCAGCGATCCTCAGCAAGCATATGTTGAAGCCAGTAAAACCCTTCAGTTTGTTGCCGGCAAATATAATCAAGGGTTAGCGCAGCTTCGGCCCATTAAAAAAGTAGAAGAAGCTACCACTCCTCTTTATTCAGGAATGAAAACACTGAACAAGGGATTGGGAGAACTTCAAAACATTGAAAATTTAACGACAAACATTAAAAAACAATAGTCATGAAACGAATTTTAATTGCCTTGGTTTTATTAATCCCTCTGCTTGGGATCGCCCAGGATAACAGTCCTATTGACAAGCTTTTCAGCAAATATGCCAACAAGGATGGATTTAGCACTGTAAATATTAGTGGTAAACTGCTCAACTTTGCCAGCAAATCTGATGACCCCAACAGCAAGGAAGCATCGATGATGGACAAAATCAGCGCCATACGGATTCTTACGGTTGAAAACAAAGATCTTAACAAAGACCTTAATTTTTACAAGGAACTGGAAGCGGATGGTTTTTTCAAAAACAACACGTATGAATCGTTAATGGAAGTGACCCAAAAGAACGAAATCGTACGGTTTTATGGCCGCAATGGAGAAAAGGGAAAATTGTCAGAGCTTTTACTGGTAATAGGTGGCCAGGAAAACACGCTGATCAGCATTCGCGGGCTGATCGATCCCAATGATATTGCCAAAATAACAGGATCGCTGAATATTGATGTCGACACTAAAAAATAGAACCAAGTCGACAAACAATAACCAACACAATGACAAGGATCTGCCACTTATAAAGACAACCGTTATCCTCAGATAATTATTTACTTTCGTACTAAAATCCTGCATCGTTCAACAGATGCAGGATTTTCTTTTTTTCACACATAGGAAAAATATGCTACTTTTATTTCTTCAATCAGAGCGAATATGATGAGCCCTCACAATTTCTGGAAAAAGTATGAATTCAAAGCAGGCCAGACCTTGTTTTTCAAGGCAGGGTTTGCTGAAGTAATTGTTAAACGGACCCCCAATGGATGGCTGATGAAAAGCCATATGAAGGAAGAGGCCTATACCGAACTGGAGTCGGTGGAAATTGACGAACTGGAAAATGATGCAGACACCCTTCATTTTCAAACAGGAAAGTCAAATCAGTTGATTATAGTTCCGGCATTTCCTGCAAAGGCTGTAGTTTTCAGGAATAACAAGACCATCAAAATAAGTGCAGGAGAGTCCGCTTCACTTTATTTCAGGATACCCCTTACCCTGCAGTTCTATTTTCACGAGGTAAAAGATGAAAACAGAATGTTTGAGATGCCCCTTCAACGTTTATCCGATACCTGGTTTGGTGAAGCCGATAGTGGAGAACCGGCCTTTTCGATTGGCAATAATTATGACATAGCCCTAACTGATGTCAATGCTTTGTCCTGGGAAGCCATCGTTCCTGTTGAAATTATCAATAACACTACAGCCATGCTGGAGTTGCAGCGACTGATATTAAGGGTGGAAGAGTTCTCGCTGTATCTGAAAAACAAGCAGATCTATTCCAACAATGTGGAGATTGAATTCCGCGGACCTGAACACGCCGGGAATATCACCCTGAGTGTGAAAAATGAAATTCATGGAAACAAACCGGTATTGCTTGCCAGGCCCAGGATCTCAGGGGGCAGGAATTTATTGAGAAAGAGCTTTTATTTTATAAAAAACATTTATCAAAGCTAAGATATGGATTTGGGCTTTTCAGATTTCATCAACAGTGATATGATTCATAAGATCATCCGGATACTATTTATCCTTGTAATCGGCATCGGGTCCATTCACCTGGTGTCATTTATGATCAGGCGTTCGCTGTACAAACACCTATCCCGGCAATCCATGATGCTCGTTAGCCGAACCATCATTTACACCGGGTACATAGGATTAGTGCTGATCGTTATTCGTGAACTGAATTACGATTTGACCGCCCTGTTTGGAGCTGCCGGAGTGGTGGGTATCATCATTGGGGTAGCCTCCCAGACCAGCATTGGCAATATTATCAGCGGGCTGTTTTTGGTTTCGGAGAAATCGTTTGAACTGGGAGATGTGGTTCGTATTGGTGATAAGACAGGAACGGTGTATTCCATTGATTTACTGTCGATAAAAGTAAAGACCTACGACAACCTGTTGATACGAATTCCCAACCAGACGGTTATTTCCACCGAACTGATCAATGTAACCAAGTTTCCCATCCGCAGGCATGAATTCCAGGTAAATGTAGCGTACAAGGAAGATCTGCGTAAGGTAAAGGCCGTTTTGGAATCTGTAGCCCGCAATAACCCCTTGTGCCTGGAAGAGCCTGAACCGGTGATCATCTTTAAAGAGTTTGGCCAAAGCAGCATCAATATCACCTTTGCCATCTGGTTTGAAAAAGCCAATTATTTGGCACTTCGCAACAGTGTTTTTATTGAGATAAAGGAAGCTTTTGAAAGAGAAGGCATAGAAATACCATTTCCGCATGTGGTCAATCTTGGGCATGATACAAATGGAATAAAACAGAAAAAAGTATAATAAATGTTCCTATCGATTGTATTTAGATGCATTAAAGGAGGATTATAACAACAATAAGCAAATGAAAAGTAAACACATAGACACATAGAGCACATAGGATAAATTTTAAACTATGTGCTCTATGTGTCTATGTGTTTAAAACTATAAAAACATATACTTAAAAACCAAAAAGACTATCTTTACCCTGACCTGAACTAAAAACTAAACCAATGAAACAAGATATTTTCTTACTGACACTTACCTGCCTGACAATGCTTTCCTTTGCAGGCATAGAACCCACACAGCTTACCTGTGAATACTTAAAAAACCCCGCTGTGGTTGATGCTCGTCAGCCCAGACTGTCATGGATCAATATCGCCCCAAAAGGAGAATACGGACAAGAACAAACAGCCTGGCAGGTGCGTGTTGCCACTTCTAAGGATAAACTTGACAGCCCGGATCTTTGGGATAGTGAAAAGGTAAATGGAAATGAGTCCACACGGATAAAATATGCCGGCAAAACTTTGGCATCCAGGATGGATTGCTGGTGGCAGGTAAAAGTGTGGGATAAAGATGGGAAAGCTTCCAAATGGAGTGAACCTGCCTGCTGGCGCATGGGCTTATTGAATCCCTCAGACTGGAAAGCCCAATGGATTGGCGCTCCCTGGCAAGGAGAAGAAGCTCTGCCAAAGCCATTTGATCCCAGCTCTACTAAACCGCAGCAATTGCCTCCTCCCGCCCCTATGTTTAGAAAAGCATTCACCGTAAATAAAGAAATCAGGAAAGCGATAGCCTACTGTACCGGCCTGGGATATTTTGAACTCTACCTGAATGGCAACAAGGTGGGCAATGATGTTTTGGTACCCAACCAGACCAATTACTCCAAGCGCCCCGACCTGATAAAAGAAAACATACCCCTTGAAGACAATTTCAGGGATTACAAAGTGATGTACCTGGCTTATGATGTGACCGGTCAGCTTAAGAAAGGAGAAAATGTTGTTGGAAGCATCCTTGGTAATGGATTTTACAATCCTTCCAAATATTGGGCAGGCGCTTACGGCTCACCAAGATTTCTTGCCCAGATTTACGTCACTTATGCCGACGGATCGGAAGATATTATCCTAAGTGATCAAAGCTGGAAAGCGGCAAAAAGCCCTATCCTGATGGACATGGTGTATTATGGAGAGCATTATGATGCCACCAAAGAACAGGACGGATGGAACACACCGGGGTTTAACGACTCATCTTGGGAAGCGGCCGTTTTGCGCAAGGCCCCTACTGGTAAACTGGCAGCCCATACCGCAGCCCCAGACAGGGTAACTGAACAACTGACCCCTGTTAGCATCGAAAAGCTTCAAAACGGCAATTACAAGGTTGATTTTGGAGTTGAAGTATCAGGATGGGTAAGGCTCAGGAATGTACAAGGCCCGGCAGGTCATAAAACAGAGATCAAATACCTGAGTAACCAATATTCAGGAGATAACTCCTATATCTTTAAGGGAAAGGGTAAGGAAAACTATGCTGCCCGGTTTAACTGGTTTGTTTTTAGTGGTGTGGAGATCGTTAACTGGCCCGGTGAGCTTAAAAAGGACCAGATTATTGCTGAAGTGGTACATACACAGATTGATGAATCTGCCCACTTTGAAACATCCAACGCCCTTTTTAACGACATCAACAAGATATGGAAAAGAAGTCAGACCGATAACATGCATGGTGGCATTGCCAGCGACTGCCCTCACCGGGAACGTTCGCCTTATACCGGTGATGGCCAGGTTTCCTGCGTAACGGTAATGCATAATTATGATGCCAAAAATTTCTACTACAAATGGATACAGGATATTCTGGGAGCACAAAACCCGGAGACCGGCTATGTGCCTAACAGCGCTCCCTGGCAGCCGGGCTGTGGTGGTGGTGTGGCATGGGGAGCTGCCATGAACATCATGCCCTGGGAATTTTACCTTCATTATGGAGATAAAGATATGCTGGAAGACAACTATGAGGGCATGAAAGGCTATATCCGGTATATGCAGAAGTGGGTTAATAAGGAGGGTATTATGTATTCGCAGGCCACCGGAAAAGATGGCAAGCCCCTGAAATGGATGAATCTGGGTGACTGGTGTGCTCCTGACAGTTTGCCTGCCGATGAGATGGTACATACCTTTTATTTCTGGCGCTGTGCCGATATTACTGCCCAAACAGCCGTTATTCTTGGAAAGCAGGATGAAGCAGCTCGCTATGCTATCCTGGCAGAAAATACCAGGCAGGCTTTTTACCGCAGGTTCTATAACCCTGCTAAAGGAACCTATGGAAAAGCAGGAGGTAACATCTTTGCCTTGAAAATGGGCGTTCCTGCTGACCAGTATCCTAAAGTAGTAAATGCCTTAAAAGAAGATATTAAAAAGGAAAACGGGCATCTGGATTCAGGCATTTTTGGCACCCAGTTCTTCTTTGAAGTATTGGCCGACAATGGCCTGAATGATCTAGCCTATGAAGCCATGAATAAAAAGGATGAACCCTCCTATGGCCATTGGCTGGAATTAGGATCTACTACATCCAGAGAAGAATGGGGAGAAGGTGGTTCACACAACCATCCCATGTTTGGGGGCGGACTGGTATGGTTATATCGCAAGCTGGCCGGCATGAACACTGATCCACAGGAACCGGGCTATCGCCATATTATCTTTAAGCCTCAGCCTGTTGCCGGGATGGACTATGTACATTATTTCAATAACACACCCTATGGCGAAGCTGGCATACAATGGAATAATAAAGATCAAAAATTCTCCATGGAAGTTACTGTACCTGTTGGCGCTCGGGCTACTGTTTATGTGCCGGCAGAGAATGACCATAAGGTATCTGTATCAGGCGAGATTAAATCAGCCGGTAACAAGCCAGCCTTCTTAAGAAACGAGAATGGTTATCAGGTCTATTCTGTTAAGAGTGGACATTTTATCTTTCATGTAAATTAATAGCAGCATAATCCTATTCACATGAATAAGTTACTAATGCTTTTTCTGGCCGTCGCTTTCTGTATACATGTGCAGGCACAGAAAAACATGCGCTATATTGAAGCCGAAAGCTTTACCGACAAAGGAGGCTGGGTGACCGACCAGCAGTTCATGGACCAGATGGGCTCTCCCTTTCTGATGGCCCATGGCATGGGTCAGCCGGTAAAAGATGCAAGTACAAAAGTTACCTTTCCCGAAAAAGGTAAATACCGGTTATTTATCCGTACGCGTAACTGGGCTGCAGGATGGAATACAAAAGATGCTCCGGGTAAATTCAAGGTCCTGGTTAATGGCAAAACATTAGAAACGGTTTTTGGTACCCTGACATCAGAATGGAACTGGCAGGATGGTGGTATCATCGATATCAAAAAGAAAAATAGCACGATAACGCTGAAGGATTTAACAGGGTTTAACGGTCGTTGTGATGCCCTGTTGTTTACTTCAGACTTAAGCTATATCCCTCCGGCAGATGTCCCCTCAATTGCTGCATTACGCGAAAGCCTGAACCCATCAACAGTAAAGGTAAATGATGCCGGGCCGTTTGACTTTGTAGTAATAGGCGGTGGAATGGCCGGTACCTGTGCAGCTATTTCAGCTGCACGCCTTGGCCTAAAGGTAGCCCTTGTACAGGATCGCCCGGTTTTGGGCGGTAACAACAGCTCAGAGGTGCGTGTTCATTTGGGAGGACGTATTAACCTGGAACCTTATCCTAACCTGGGTAATTTGGTCAATGAGATCGGCCCATCCAAAGAAGGCAATGCCCGCCCATACGAGAATTATGAAGATCAAAAGAAACTGGATGCGGTAAAAAAAGAAAAGAATATCACATTGTTTATGAATTGCCATGCCAACAAGGTAAATATGAAAGCAGGGCGCATTGAAAGCATATTGGCTGTAAACACGGAGAGTGGTGAAAAGCTATTGTTCACAGCGCCTCTTTTTGCCGATTGCACAGGCGATGCCACCATTGGTGTACTGGCCGGTGCCGACTATATGAGCGGCCGTGAAAGCGAAAAGAAATTCAATGAATTAACAGCCCCGAAAAATGAGGACAATCTTACCATGGGCTCATCGGTGCAATGGTATGCCAATGAACTACCCAAAGCCAATGCTTTTCCTGATATCCAATGGGGACTGGAATGGAATGAAAACAAAGCGGAACTTCTTACCCGTGGAGACTGGAACTGGGAAACAGGAATGGGCATTGACCAGGTCAATGAGTTTGAGCATATCCGTGATTACGGGTTGATGGTAGTTTATTCCAACTGGTCGTTTTTGAAAAACCATTCCATCAATAAGGGTAAGTTTGAAAAACAACAATTACAATGGGTCGCCTACATAGCGGGCAAGCGTGAATCAAGGCGATTGGTGGGTGATTATATTCTCAGGGAGTCAGATCTTTTGGATCACAAGGTTTATCCTGATGGCACGGCCCCCACCTCTTGGACCATTGACCTCCATTATCCTGATCCTGAAAACAGCAAACAGTTTCCGGGCAAAGAGTTTAAATCTATCGCCAAGCATACCCCTATTCTGCCCTACCCTATTCCTTACCGGTGCCTTTATTCAGCCAATGTTCCCAACCTGTTGATGGCAGGCCGGAATATCAGCGTTTCACACGTAGCTTTGGGAACTGTCCGTGTGATGCGCACTACCGGGATGATGGGCGAGGTGATTGGCATGGCTGCCTCCGTTTGTAAAAACAACCAATGCAGCCCTCGTGACGTATATTCCAATTATCTGGAAGAATTAATAAATTTGATGCAAAAAGGAGTAGGTGATCCAAGGTTACCCAGGATTCAGAATTACAACCAGGGAACGACCAGGCTTCAGGAAGAACATTAAATTAATATAGAAGAATTGAACTCCCAGGTAAACTAACTAGATAAAAAGACCATAAGCAATGATAACTTTTATCAGCTCAATTATTTTACTCGTTTTGGGATATGTTGTATATGGGAAATTTATAGAACGCGTCTATGGAGTAGACCCATCAAGGCAAACCCCGGCCATGACAATGAACGACGGGGTAGATTATCTGCCCATGCCTAAATGGAAAACCTTCCTGATCCAGTTTCTCAATATTGCAGGGCTGGGGCCTATCTTTGGTGCAGTAGCCGGCGCTATGTGGGGACCGGTGGCCTTTTTGTGGATTGTATTAGGTTCCATCTTTGCCGGTGCCGTGCACGATTATTTCTCCGGAATGCTTTCGGTTAAACACAAAGGATTGAGCATTACCGAAATCGTAGGCATCTATTTAGGCAATAACACCAAACAGTTTATGCGTGGTTTTACCGTCATCCTGATGGTAATTGTAGGGGCCGTATTTATCATGGGCCCGGCTAAAATCCTTGCAAGCCTCACACCTGAAAGCCTTTCCATGAACTTTTGGGTATGGGTGGTATTTATTTATTACGTTTTGGCTACCCTTTTACCCATCGATAAAATTATCGGCAGAATCTATCCAATCTTTGGTTTTGCTCTTTTATTTATGGCCGTTGGATTAACAAGCGCGCTTATTATTAAAGGCTACCACATGCCTGAACTAACTTTTAGCAGCCTAAAGAACTTTCATACAGAACCCGAAAAGTTTCCCATCTTTCCAATGATGTTTATTACCATTGCCTGCGGTGCTATTTCAGGGTTTCATGCTACCCAGTCACCATTAATGGCCCGTTGTATTACCAATGAGAAACAAGGCCGGGGCGTATTTTACGGAGCCATGATCACTGAAGGCATCGTTGCTTTGATATGGGCAGCTATTGGAATGGCTTTTTACAAAGGTGTTGGTCCGCTCAATGAAGTAATGGTAATCAACAAGGGAAACGCTGCTTTTTTGGTCAATGAAATCTCCAATTCATTGCTTGGGCGCGTAGGTGGAGCTCTTGCATTGCTGGGGGTGGTAGCCGCTCCCATCACTTCGGGGGATACTGCTTTTAGAGGTGCCCGTCTGATAGTGGCTGACTTCCTTCATCTAAAGCAAGGGCCAATAAAAAACCGCCTGATGATCTGCATCCCCCTGTTTATTGCAGGCTATGGGCTTACCCTTGTTGATTTTGCTGTGATATGGCGCTATTTTGCATGGTCGAATCAAACCTTGGGAATGATTGTGCTTTGGGCCATCACAGTTTACCTGGCCCAGGAAAAGAAATTTTACTGGATAACCCTGTTCCCTGCGCTGTTTATGACAGTTGTAATCACAAGTTACCTGTTGTTCGCTCCAGAAGGGTTTGCGTTGCCTTATACGATATCCGTCAATTTAGGAATAGCAGTAGCTACATGTGCTGCACTTTGGTTTTTCCTCAAACAGAAGAAAAATAGTCTTGTTGCTGAAACTGTTACTGTTCCCGATTAAAACCATTTAAGCATACTTATCGATTTGAAGTATTTAAGTATAGCTAATTCTGGAGCACCCGAAACATAAAATTAAGGATGGAGTAAATCAATAAAAATAGTTCATATTAATGGTTGGAAAGGTTAATATTGCAATTTCAAACGGTAGAATTCCACTATGATCAGACGAAATGATGTTCAGCAAATTGTAAAAGGCGACAAGCGAATGATAAGGGGTTGGGTCATGTACGACTGGGCCAACTCGGTTTATCAGCTTACCATCGCATCAGCCATCTTTCCCATCTATTATAATTCAGTAACCCGTACGGGTGATAATTTCACGGTGTCCTTTTTGGGTGCCTCCATTACCAATACAGTGCTTTACTCGTGGGCCATCGCGGCGGCCTACCTTTTGGTGGCAATCATGTCTCCCCTCTTTTCTTCCATGGCCGATTATACCGGCCGCAGAAAAGGCTTTATGAGAGCTTTTACTTTGATTGGCGCCATCAGCTGCGGCGCTTTGTTCTTCTTCGACAAGAATCATATTGAGCTGGGGGTCATCGCTTTTACATTGGGAACCATTGGTTATGGGGGAAGTATCGTATTCTATAATTCATTTCTGCCGGTAATTGCTGAACCTGAAGACCAGGACAGGATCAGTGCCCGCGGTTATGCCATGGGCTATCTTGGTGGGGTGATATTACTACTGTTCAACCTTTTAATGATCATACGGCCCGATATATTTGGATTGGCTGCCGGGACCTCCCTGCCCGCGCGTATCTCATTTGTGACAGTCTTCCTTTGGTGGATTGGATTCTCCCAGATCACCTTCAGCCGATTGCCCAAATATACATTCCGTCAAAGGATTAAAAGAGACTCAGTATTCACCAATGGATACAAGGAATTAAGAATAGTATTCAATCATATCAGAAATTCGGGCACCCTTAGCTTGTATCTGACCGGCTTCTTTTTCCTGATGATGGGCCTGCTGACCACCATGTTCATGGCAGCCACTTATGGCGAAAAGCAGATAGGCCTGAAAGAAGATGTATTGATTCCCACCATCCTTGCCATTCAACTGGTTGGAATGTTGGGTGCATGGATGTTTGCCCGCATTTCTGAAAAGTGGGGCAACCTTCGTGCGCTGATGATTACAATTGTCATGTGGTCCGTAATCTGCGTGGGTGCCTTTTTCATTACCAATGCTATTCAATTTTTGACAGCTGCCTTTTTTATAGGAATCGTTATGGGAGGCTCCCAGTCACTGGCACGCAGCACCTATTCTAAAATGCTTCCTGCCGATACAACCGACCATACCTCTTATTTTAGTTTTTATGATGTCATGGAAAAGCTTGCTACCGTAGCCGGCACCTTTAGCTTTGGAGCCATTGAGGCTATTACTGGCAGTATGCGCTATGCCGTTTTAGCTATAGCCATATTCTTTGTGATCAGCCTGCTTTTTATGCTGATGTTATACCGAAAGATGCCCTCGGGAAATCAGCATTAAAATATTATCGTTAAATTTACCTGTTTATACCCTGCTTTAGCTGCCACCCTGTTTTGGCAAGACTTTCCCTGGGTCCGATCGGTGTCTGTACTGTTGCTGTACTATTATCATATTATTAGTACAGCAACAGTACAGACACCGATCAGACAGTGGCAATAGAAAGGCAATGTCAAGGAGAAATTTAGTGCTTGTTATTTGTGGGTTTAACCTAACCGATAGCTATAAATATACGTTTCAATATAGATGAAGAAAGCAATAATTTCAATTAACTTTGGCGCTTCTACCTAAACTAACTATTCGATGGAACGCAGGCACTTCTTAAAAACCACAGCCGCAGGGTCAGCCTTTCTGGCCACTTCGGGGCTCTGGAATCTAAATAAAGCTTTTGCAGCCAACCCTTATAACGTCATCTGGTGTTTTCAATCACAAAGAGATATTCCCATTGCCTATGAGGTCGATGTACTGATTGTAGGCGGGTCAACTGCGGGGGTTGCAGCAGCGGTGGCTGCCTCAAAACAAGGTGCCAAAGTGTTTCTAACAGCCCAGGAGACCTATCTGGGTGAAGATATCTGCGCCAACTTCAGGTGCTGGAACGGAGATCAAAGTACAGAACTGGGAAAGAAACTATTTGGCGGCGGGCAACCGACTCCCATGCATGTAAAGCGCTCACTGGATCAGGAATTGATCGCCCATAATATTGGCTTTATGTACTCCACCTATGTGACCGAACTGGTAATCGATTCTACAGGAGAGCCCTCAGGGGTAGTGATTGCCAACCGTTCGGGAAGACAGGCCATCATCGCCAAAACTATTATAGATGCTACTCCCCGCGCCATGGTTACCCGAATGAGCAAGGCCCATTTTAGTGATTTTCCATCGGGAAAGCACACCTTTAATTTTGTGGTGGTAGGCAATGACAAAAAATCCGGGGAAGGGCTTTCTGTAGTAAATTCTTCAACAACAATAAAAAGGGAAGAAACTGTATACCCGGTTACCGAGTATGCTTTTAACGTGGAGATGCCCGATGCCAGCTGGGCCTCTTTTGCCCGGGCTGAACAAAAAGTGCGGGATCTGACTTGGGATGCCAATCAGGTGGAATCATCAGACCAGTTATTTCAGGTTCCTCCTGATAAAATAAAAGGGCAAAAGCAATGGGACAAAGAAACAATAGATGCCCAAACCATCAGCCTAAAAGTATTTCAGCCTAAAAAAACAGATAGACTGTATGTGTTGGGTGGATGTGCCGATATACCAAGGAAGGCGGCGGCCCAATTACTTCACCCCGGAGCGTTAATTTGCATTGGGGAGCGCATAGGTCAGGAGGCTGCATTTCAATCTACAATGGTCAATTCTAAAAAGATACATATTGAGGGAGGCGATAAAGTTGCCGATACAAACGGTGATGTAGGAGAATTGCTGGAAGGAGTCCGTCCTTCATTAAACCTTGGGGTGGTAAAAGCTGATCAGTCGCAGTTACCTATCCTCGGAACTTATGACGTAGTGGTTATGGGTGGAGGGACAGCAGGCGCGCCTGCAGGCATAGGGGCTGCCCGTAATGGCGCTTCCACCCTTGTGATAGAATACCTTCACGGGATGGGTGGTATCGGAACTCAAGGCATGATAGGCCGTTACTGGTATGGCTACCGTCATGGTTTTACCAACGAAGTGGACAACGGCGTGAAAGCTATTGGCGGCAATAATCCCCGTCAGAAAAACAAGCTCGACGAATGGGTGTTCGACTGGAAGACAGAATGGTACCGTTCCAACATCCGTAAAGCAGGAGGTGAAATATGGTTTGGAGTGATTGGTATTGGCGCCTATGTTGAAAACAAGCAGGTGAAAGG
>DATGYU010000221.1:0-12823 GCA_035297625.1 Prolixibacteraceae bacterium | reverse complement strand
TGTAATACTAAAATAAAGGTTTTAGTATTACAATAGTATATAAATAGTACTTCAAATAAAAACCTGGTCCAAATGGATTTACTATTTTTCAGGAAAAGAGTTTATTATTTACTGGTATTTGGTATGATCCAATTAAACCGGATGATACCCGGGTCAAATTACCAGCCAAACCCTTGTTAACGGTCACTTATCTGCCAGGATAATATGTGTCTATCTTCAAATTTCAACTCTTGATTCGTATTGTATAGGAATAAAATCCACAGGTTTTCTGCAGGTGCCTCTTTTAATATCGTCCAGGGTCAAGAACTATACTATCCTTTAAAGTATATGTGTTTTATCCCTGTTTATATTAAGTTCTCAAATAATAAATAAGTATATAAAGACTACAAGGCATAGGATGAGCACTTATACCAACTTTCGGGATAATTGATAAAAGTCTGATTATTTAGAAACTTTTTGAGGCAAAAAACAGTCAAAGTAAATAACGATAAAACTGTAAGCTATGAAAGCACTGAGGTGTATTCTGATCATTGTATTTTTTGTGATAACTTCCTGTACGGAGGAGGTCAAGGAGATTGAAACTTCAGATTTGTCGGCATATCACATGAAGATTATTCCTGATCGCCCCAATAGTCACAACCAAATCAAACTGGTAATTTATGATGACTGTACTTATAATGTTCTTTCAGAAGTTAGCAGGGATGGACAATTTATCCTCATTGCCAAACAATTTAACAGCATGATGAAATGGCCTTGCATCATGAAAAATGACACTATTGAAATTGGTCGGTTGCCTTCGGGAAATTATATCATCCATTATAAACTTACCGATATTTCAACCCAGGTGGCTAATCCTGATGTCTTGTCACTGTTCTTTCATTTGATAGTCTCTGAATAAACACCTTTCAAAAGTTCAGATTTTTCGATTGGGATAAACAAAATAGGCTTCACTATTTATTCTATTAGCAGAAGTAGGGGTTTGTTAATGCCCAAATACCTGACAAAACTCATGCTTTTCATTTATTTAAATTCAATCCAAATACCACAAGCTATAAGTGACTGAAAATCTATATGATGGGAATGTTATGGAATGATTAAAAACTCAACAAAATGTTATTGTAACACTTTAAAAAACACTAATTTCGCCCCGATTTTCTAAACAGTTACCTTATTATGGCAGAGAAATATAAAAAACTATTTGAGGAGTTCCCTCCCGTTAGTACCCAGCAGTGGATGGATAAAGTCATTGCTGACCTGAAAGGGGCCGACTTTAGCAAGAAGTTGGTATGGAAAACAAATGAAGGAATTGATGTTCAGCCTTTTTACAGGGAAGAAGACCTGCAGAAACTGGACTACCTGAACAGCTTACCCGGTGAGTTTCCTTACATCCGTGGTAACAAGAAAAACAACAACGAATGGCTGTGCGCCAGAGGATCCTGGTAGAAGACTTGGCAAAAGCGAACCAAAAAGCACTGACTTACCTGATGAAAGGGGTGGATTCTCTGGCTTTCGTATTTGCAGAAAAAGGGGAAATATCGGCAGCCGATATGTCTATTTTACTGAATGACATTCAGTTGGACGCTGTAGAAGTAAATTTTGCAGGCAACGTCTGCTCTCGTAAAGTAACAGAGGCTTTCGTTCAGTATGCAAAACAAGGCAACTATGACCTTACAACTATCCGCGGATCCGTGGAATTTGATCCGTTTGGTAAATATGCCCTGTTGGGTAAATTCAGAAAAGGCAAAGACCATGTCATTGAAAATGCCGTTAAGTTAATTCAGCTGACCGCCGAGATGACTAAATTCAGGGTGATTGCCGTGAATGGCAAGAATTTCAGCAATGCCGGCTCATCGATTGTTCAGGAACTGGCTTATTCGCTGGCCCTGGGTACAGAATACCTTTCTACACTTACCGAAGAAGGTGCAGACATTGACAGCGTTGCTAAAAACGTTAAATTCAACCTGGGCATCAGCGCCAACTATTTCCTTGAAATTGCCAAGCTGAGAGCCGGTCGCCTGTTATGGGCCCAGATCGTAAAAGCCTATGGCCCACAGAAAGATTGTTCCTGCAAGATGATTGTTCATGCGGAAACAGGAAGCTTTAACAAGACTGTTTACGATCCTTATGTAAATGCACTGCGCACCCAGACTGAAGCCATGAGCGCCAGCCTTGGAGGAGTAGATTCAATGACGGTACTTCCGTTTAATGCTGTTTATGAAAATCCAACAGAATTCTCTGACCGCATTGCCCGCAACCAACAGCTGCTGTTGAAGGAAGAAGTAAACTTTGACAAGATTGCTGACCCGGGAGCTGGTTCTTATTATATTGAAGAACTGACTGCTTCAGTAGCTGACCAGGCCTGGAAACTGTTTTTGGAAGTACAGGACAAAGGCGGATACTTTGCCGCATTGCGTGAAGGATTCATCCAGGGAGAGATCAAAAAGATGGCTGCCAAACGCGATATGAACATTGCTACCCGCAGAGAAAACCTTTTGGGTACCAACCAGTTCCCTAATTTCAATGAAAAAATCGAACAGGCACTGAATACTTCCGTTTTTGCTCCTGTGGACCTGACACTGGAAGATACTGAAATTGAAACCATCAAACCTTATCGTGGTGCCCAGGCTTTTGAGGCGCTCAGATATAAGACGGATGTGTATTCAAAAACCAACAATCGACCGCTGGCTTTCATGTTAACCATTGGAAACCTGAACATGCGCAAGGCCCGTGCCCAGTTTGCCTGCAACTTCTTTGCAGTGGCCGGTTTTGATGTGATGGACAACAATGGTTTTGCAACTGTTGAAGAAGGATGGGCAGCCGCTCAAAAAGCTGGCGCTAACATCGTGGTACTTTGCAGCTCAGATGATGAATATGCTGAATTAGCTCCTGCAGCCTTTGACGCCATTGGCGGTAAAGCGGAGTTTGTTGTAGCTGGTGCTCCTGCGACAATGGATGAACTTAAAGCAAAAGGCATTGTCAATTATATCAATGTAAAAAGCAATCTGCTGGCAGAGCTGAAGGCTTATCAATCAAAGTTGGGAATCTAATACAAAAGACATGAAGCCAAATTTTAAAGACATAAATATTAAAACAGCAGTTCCTCAACCCGATACTCAGGAGTGGAATGCAAAGAACAACATTGAAAAGAACTGGATTACACCGGAACAGATTCCAGTGAAACCTGTTTACACCAAAGAAGACCTGGAAGGAATGGAACACCTGCATTATGCAGCAGGGGTAGCTCCTTACCTGCGTGGCCCTTACTCAGTGATGTACGCCATGCAACCATGGACCGTTCGCCAGTATGCAGGTTTCTCAACAGCTGAAGAGTCCAATGCTTTTTATCGCCGTAACCTTGCTGCCGGACAGAAAGGTCTGTCAGTAGCTTTTGACTTGGCAACTCACCGTGGCTACGATTCAGACCATCCACGCGTAGTGGGCGATGTGGGTAAAGCCGGTGTGGCCATCGACTCTATTTTGGACATGAAGATTCTGTTCGACCAGATTCCACTGGACAAGATGTCGGTTTCAATGACCATGAACGGTGCCGTTCTACCTGTTTTGGCTTTCTACATTGTAACTGCCCTTGAACAGGGAGCTACCCTGGAACAGCTTTCAGGAACCATCCAGAACGACATTTTGAAAGAGTTCATGGTGCGTAACACATACATCTACCCACCTGAATTCTCCATGAAAATCATTGCCGACATCTTTGAGTTCACCTCACAGAAGATGCCAAAGTTCAACTCTATTTCCATCTCAGGATACCATATGCAGGAAGCAGGTGCTACTGCCGATATCGAAATGGCCTATACCCTGGCCGACGGATTGGAATATCTTCGCACAGGTATCAAGGCAGGTATCGACATTGATGCTTTTGCGCCACGCCTGTCGTTCTTCTGGGCCGTAGGCATGAACCACTTCATGGAGATTGCCAAGATGCGTGCTGCCCGTATGATCTGGGCCAAGCTGGTAAAACAGTTCAATCCAAAGAATCCAAAGTCAATGGCTTTGCGTACCCACTGCCAGACTTCAGGATGGTCATTAACAGAGCAGGATCCATTCAACAATATTGGCCGTACTGCCATTGAAGCCATGGCTGCTGCTTTGGGCCACACCCAGTCGCTGCATACCAATGCACTGGATGAAGCCATTGCTTTGCCAACAGACTTCTCTGCACGTATTGCACGTAATACCCAGCTGTATATTCAGCAGGAAACAGAAATCTGCCGTGCCGTTGACCCATGGGCAGGTTCTTACTATGTGGAAGCCTTAACCCAGGAGTTATATACCAAAGCTTGGGCACTGATCGAAGAAGTTGAAAAACTGGGTGGTATGTCAAAAGCAGTGGAAACTGGTGTGCCAAAAATGCGCATTGAAGAAGCTGCTGCCCGTACTCAGGGCCGTATTGACAGTGGAGCACAGACCATTGTAGGGGTGAACAAATATCGCCTTGAAAAAGAAGATCCGATTGATATTCTTGAAATCGACAATACCGCTGTTCGTCTGGCACAGATTGAAAGGTTGAATACCCTGCGTGCCAATCGTAATGAAGCAGAATGCCAGGCTGCACTGGAAGCCATCAGCAACTGCGTAGAATCAGGCAAAGGTAACCTGTTGGAGCTGGCTATCGTAGCAGCACAGAAACGCGCTTCACTGGGCGAAATTTCTTATGCATGCGAAAAACATGTAGGACGTTATAAAGCTATCATCAGAACAATATCAGGCGTGTATTCAGCAGAAAGTAAAAATGATTCTACCTTCAAGGAAGCGCAGGATCTGGCCGCCAAGTTTGCCAAACTGGAAGGCCGTCAGCCACGTATCATGATTGCCAAGATGGGCCAGGATGGTCATGACCGCGGTGCTAAAGTAGTAGCGACCGGTTATGCCGACTTGGGTTTCGATGTGGACATGGGACCACTGTTCCAGACCCCTGAAGAAGCCGCCAAACAGGCCGTTGAGAACGACGTGCACGTGTTGGGAGTATCTTCATTGGCTGCAGGCCATAAAACTCTTGTGCCTGCTGTAATTGCCGAATTAAAGAACCTTGGACGTGAAGACATCATGGTCATTGCCGGTGGTGTGATTCCAGCCCAGGATTACCAGTTCCTGTATGATGCAGGGGTGGTAGCCATCTTTGGTCCCGGTACCAGCGTTGCCATTGCAGGAAAGAAAATCCTGGAAGTGTTGCTGGCTGCACACGAAGAATAAAACTACCAGAGGAGAGGCCACGATGTATCGTGGCCATACAGACAAAAGCCGCTTCCTGAGAGGGAGGCGGCTTTTTTTATTATTGCAACCTGTCCGTTCGCTAAAGCGAACGGCAAAGCATACTGCCTCGAATGAGCAATTATCCATATCCGGAGCAATATCCTTTGCCGTCTGGCTTTAGCCGACGGACAGGTCAAGCTATTGGGTTTTTGAATTGCTCCACAAGGCATATCTTACCCCAACAGTCACCTGTTGCACCTTTAATTTCCAATCTGGAGAACCGCCCTTCAGGATATTATTTAGCCCGTAATAGTAGCTTGCTTCAACAGCCAGTTTATCATTCAGTTGATAAACCATTCCTACCCTGGGGCCAAAGTCAAACTTCGTGATATTAATATCATTAATCTAACGGTTACTGCTTTCTCTATATACTTCTGCTTCATTTAGCATCCCACTATTTTCCTCACGCCCGCTGCTTGCAAGGGCATATGATACCTGGATGCCACCGTTGATAGTAAGCCATTTAAAAGTATACCCATAATAAACAGGGATACTTAAATAAGAAATATGCCTGTACAGGATATCAGATGAAAAGCCAACCTTGTTTCCATTAGTATCAGTTAAGTCAAATTCCAGTTTATCCTTTCCTTCAATTTGAGAAAAGAGGAATTCAGCTCCTATAGATGATTTTCTTTTCAATGGACGACTGTAAAAAAGACCTACTTGTCCTGAAGGTACAAATGGAGTGGTAGGAATAGCATTAATTGTTTTAATGGAATTGGTAATTTTTGACAACCCTCCGCTGGCTTTAATGCCGAACTGTTGGCCGAAGGTATTAAGATTAAATGCAATAAGAATGGTTAGGATTATTGTTGCTTTTAATAGCTTTTTCATTTAAACGAAGGTGGACTATGGTTTATATTTTCACTAGCACACATTTGGCATTATCAGCCGCTGCCATCTTTTCCATAAACTCTCTGAATTCATTGTACCTTTCCGGAGATTTGGTTCCCTTGTAAAGTTCCATCTGCCTTATCAACACTAAATTGCCATCCCTCATGGCAGCAGTGCATTGATAGTACCCAAAATCATTGGTAATTTCAATGGCGGGTGGCAATGACTCCACCCGGTAGCCTTCGGGAAGCTGGTAGGTGATGGTATCGTTTTCTAACTGTTCCCTTTTTATCTCCACTTCAAATTCCCTTTTGCGCACAAACCGGGGCACCTGGGTAATGACATTTGATTGGTTAAGCTTTAAAATGATCCGATCGCCCATTAACGTGGCATAATGTGGCAGATCCAGATTAAGGTTTAGATTTAAAGAAGGTTTTTGAGCTTTATCCTCATGAATCGAATAATTGGTTACTTTGAAACTTGGGATGGTAATAAGCCTTAAAATGGCACTCTGACGGTCAGTTTCATCCATGAGTTTTAATCCAAGGTAATTGCCATACCAGGCCCCCTGATAACTTCTTTGAAACTGTGCAGTGGCATTCCCAAAAGCGTCAAGTTGTACCACCCCTGAGGTATTGATCCGGTTCTCCTTTCCAAAGCGGGGAGTTTTCGCCAAGTGACTGCCGTTTTCCTCACACAGCAAGACATACCTGTCATCGGTAAAGTCTCCAAGGTAGCCACAGGGTAAATGAGAATTGGTACATTCCAGCCAGATGGTATCCTGTCTTAGCGGTACACACAAGATCATGTGGTTAAATGAATTCTTTGGAAACATTGGATCAATGCTGAAGGATTGGTCTCCGGCACCGACCAAAGCATAAGTGGCCTGGATGCCGGCGGCTTCCAGCAAAGATTTGGTATAGTTTGACAGGGCCTTGCAATCACCATACGACAAGCGGTCGACCTTTTCGGCATCAATGGATTGCCATCCGCCTATTCCTACCTGGACGGAGATATACCTGTTTTTTTGTTGGGCAAATTCATAAATCAATCTAACCTTTTCGTAGTCGTTTTTACAATCCTTTACCAGGGCCTGTATTTGTTGACTGCGCTCTTTAGGCAGATTGTTCACCTCCTTATTCAAGGAATAAATAAACTTTCCAAGGTTTTGCCAACTCTGCATATTCCCGCTATAGCCATCCATTTCAAAATCAGTGGGTGCCATATAAACCCATGGGAACAACTCATCCTCCTGGGGGGAATAGGGTTCAGGGTTACGTGCCTTGAAATTGGATACCGACCATCTGCAGGTTTTCTTGCCCGGAGTGCCGCTTGCATTTGTTTCCTGGCTTATCTTATTCTCATTGATTGCCAGGGCATATGCTTCAGGCATTTCAACAGTGAACACTGATTTTTCAACCGAAGTATTATAGCCATTAAAGACCGTCCAGGAGGGCAGAAAAAAAGCGCTGTTGTAAGTGGTGGTATACACGTATTCAACAGTAAAAGGAAATAGCTGATACTTTGGATCTATGTTTTTTTGCCTGAAATCAGAATATACGGTCCCGTTGTCAATATTGCTGTAATCCAATATATCTTCATTCTTTATCCGTTTCACCCTTTCACCTGCTGAATTATAAACAACAGCTTCAATATCGGATATCTTATTGAACTTGCCATAGCCAATGCTTAAAACAGATTTTTGCAAGGCGCTCTCTTTTAGAATGGTAATGGCATAGGTCCTTTTAACAACGATTTTTGAGGGTGAAAGAAGTTCCACGGCGGTCTCATCCAGGCGAACCACAGAATTGGCATTGTCCAGTAATTCGGCAGGTATCTTGCCAACAGGATACTTTTCCTGCTCTTTGGACAATGCCCATTCTGTGATAAAACAAAAAACAATCAGAAAGATAATGCACTTGATGCCTGGCTGCATTTATACATGTTTTAAAATAATGGGTTGGGCATGTGCTTTGATGATCTGGCTGTACATTTCTTTCAGCATTTCATGCTCGCCGGGGAAAAACAGCAGCTTATTTAATTGAAATTTATAAACTACTACCAGATCTTTTCCCTTTAATGAATAATTGATCAATACCGTTGCACTTTTATCGGGCAGTTCGATGGATACCGGTTTGGGCATTTCAGGAATCGTTAAACCATCAGGGATGCCTATTTTGGTAACTACCATCTCGGTTTTTAAGTAAGGGAAATTAACCGGGTATTTACGCGCTTCAGAAGCAAATGGATTCTGAACGACCTGCTCAAACAGGAAAGGATTAACAAGAATCAAATCGTTTACTTTCTCTACCTTGTTATTTATCTCAACAGAGTACTCCTCGTTGGTGGGAAAATAGACAGAGTCCAATTTATCAAATTTATAATCCTTAATCATCAATCCTGGGTTGCGGGTCTCCATATCATTGATGAAACTTTCCTCACTGGCAAAGCCTTTAAACTGGCACCTGAAATTATAGGCCCCGTACTCGCCCTGCGATTTGATTAATTTGCCTTTTAATGACAGGTCATCGCCCAGCTGCAAGTCATAGGCGGTAACTTTTGTTTCTTCACTTTCAGGGATCAGGGAAACAAAACGTCCTGACTGAGCTCTGTTAAAACTTCTGCCATCGCCATTCAGACATCTTTCTGGAAGCATGCCCATAGGCAGGTATTTTTCGGTAGCATCCATCAGGTAGTCCTTACCATCAATAGTGGCGCAAACAATCGTATAATTCAATTTATTAATACTTGGCAATGACTGACTGATCGTACCATTTATACGGGTACTTAAAACCACCGGGGTTGCCTCAATTTTAAGCTCGGTTAACAGCTGGCAAAGCATCATGTTGATTTCAGCCGAGTTGGCAACCTTCTCTTTAAAGGGCACACTTAATGTATTTTCATAGGCTATGAGTGATTCCACCTTATTCCAATTGACAGCCTTGATGGCTTCATAGGCGGCCCTGGTCTTTTCCACAGGATCTTTATATTGATTTTTGATTTTGTCCGCCATATCTGACAGGTAACTGGAGTTGCCAAATATTACCTTGCCGAAATAATAATCGTCCCTTAATAGCTTATCGATTGACTCCCAGTTGGTAGCAAAATTTCTGAACAACCCGGGCAGGTTTACTTTTTGCAGATCAAACTCAAACTTGGCAATGTAATTTTCTATTGAATTCATATAAGCCTCGGGTTTAAAGGCAGGCACCTGATCGGCATAATAGATAAAATCTCCATCTTTATGGATTGTTATGCTGCCTGTCTGACGTTTTTTGAATTCAACACTTGGATTGTTTTTAATTTCAATCTCGGCATGTTCTACCGGTATGGTTTCCTGGAACCGGAATTCTGTGGGAAGTCCATTGTAAGTGATTTCAACATCGATAATACTTCCTACTTTCACATTGGGCATGGCAAACCGGTAACGGCACAGATTATCGATAATGCGTTCTTTAAATATCGACTCATTCTTTAGCTTATCTTCAACAACTGCTCCATTTTCCAGGTTATAAGTTACGCCCCTTACCCTAGAATCGTCGCCTCCTCTTAATACAAATGAGGCATATTCAACCCCCTCTTTTTTAAGGATTTTTATTCTGCGCGTGGAAACGAATAAAAACTCGGTAGCATCAAAATATCCATACTGGCCCAGTACCACTGCAACAGCAGAAGTGTCAGGTGCATACACCTTTTCCTGGAATTCTTCAGGATCGATTTTACCAAATTTGATGGACTCCTTTGCAAAGGTATTCAGGGAAAATGACAGTAACAGAAATAGAATAACGGAGAGTTGATTCTTTAAATTCATGAATGTTAGTTTAGAGGTAAAAATGTGAATCACAAATATAAATAATTCATCTTTGGTTGATTATTTACATTATTTATTTTATCCATTTTAATACACAAAAAAACTATACCTATTAAATTGAACCCGATACTTAAAAAATGCTGTAAGAATATCACAGTATGGACATTCATGCGCTGAAGTCCACCATCGGTTAAGTCAGTACCATCCGGTTTTTTTTCTATCTTAGCGCATAAGTATATGATGCTTAAAATCAAAAACCATGAAAATACTCTTTATCGGTGGCACGGGCTTTATCTCCACTGCTGTGAGCCGCATGGCTGTGGAAAAAGGCATTGACCTTTATTTGTTAAACCGGGGCTTACGCTCTATTGAAATACCTGGGGCTCATTCTATTATAGCAGATATTCACGATGGGCAAAGTATTCGCTCTGCTCTGGAAAATATGCAGTTTGATGTGGTAGTCGACTGGATTGCCTTTACGCCCCAGGATATTGAACGTGACTTTTCTGTTTTTAGAGGCCGTACCAAACAGTTTATCTTTATCAGTTCGGCATCGGCTTACCAGAAGCCTCCCTCTCATTATGTGATTACGGAATCAACTCCCCTATACAATCCTTTTTGGGATTATTCTCAAAATAAAATTGCCTGTGAAGATAGACTAATGCAGGCCTATCGGGAAGAACATTTCCCCATAACGATCGTTAGGCCATCGTTAACCTACGACATGAATTTTCCCATTGCCATTGGAGGTTGGGGCTGTTACACCCTTGCTGACCGCATGAAAAAGGGATTGCCCATTATTGTCCATGACGATGGGTCCTCTCTTTGGGTGGTTACCCATTCTGAAGATTTTGCCAAAGGCTTTATTGGGCTGTTGGGCAACAAAAAAGCCATTGGTCATGCCTTTCATATTACCTCGGATGAGGTATTGACCTGGAACCAGATTTACCAGACCATTGCACAGGGACTGGGTGTTGAAGCAAATATGATCCATATTCCTTCGGAATTTATTGCCGGGGTTGATCCTCAAATGACCGGAAGGCTTTTGGGAGATAAAACATGGAGCGCCGTTTTTGACAACAGTAAGATCAAAAGCTTTGTACCCGGCTTCCAGGCCACCATCCCATTTAGTGAAGGCATCCGCAGAACACTGCAATGGTTTGATGAAGATGAAAGTCGTAAGCGTGTTGATGAGAATGTAAATAAGCAAATGGACAGGATTATCGAAGTTTATACTGATAGTCTCACTTAAAGTGAGACTATCAGTATAACATTACTGCTTGGTATAAACCGAAGTTTCCATTTCATCCAAATAATCACCGTCCGAATTAAGGTCTGTTTGGATGATCATTTTATTTCCTGAAACACTGAATTTCGATTCAAACGTTTTAGGCTGATCCATTTGCGCAATAAGGACATCAAACTCGCTGGTTCCCTTTTTGTAATAGCTGATCACACCCGTTGGCAGGTTCGTTACCATGCTATAGGAAGAAGCCCCCATTTCAGTAACAGTCACATTCATCACATCCCCATAAACCGACAAGGTGCCTTTCACGCTGGCATAGTCAGTCCATGTGTCAGAAGTCAGCTGCTTTTGTACCAATTCCGTAAAACTGGTTTGAGTAAAAGTACGGATGTCCTTCACCTGGACATATTTCCCATTCGAAGCAACCGTTTCAACAGTTACCCAGGTTCCTGCATAATCGGGTAAAACGGGGTCATCTTTTTTACAAGATGAGATAAATACCATCCCTACAGCCACAAAGGCGGCGGCCTTGCTCCAGCTTTTCAATCTTAATTGTCTCATAAATAATGTTTTAATTGATTAATGATTTTTCCCTCAGACTTCAATGATCTTCCCTAAAAAGGTCTGTTGGTTATAGCTATATAGTCCCCCCAAACAGGAACCCCTACTAGCTGAAGGTTCAAAAAACAGGGTATTTTATTGTGTGAAGGGGGATATTTTTTTTAGGGTAAATACTGATAGTCTCACTTTAAGTGAGACTATCAGCATCCTTAAAGTGAGACTATCAGTAAATTAACTATCTTTGCGCAGAATTTTAAAACCTTCATTCATAAATAAATGGCACATAAATCCGGATTTGTAAACATCATCGGAAATCCCAATGTAGGGAAATCGACCATCATGAACGTCTTGGTGGGCGAGCGCTTATCGATCATCACCTCCAAGATGCAGACCACCCGTCACCGCATCAAGGGAATTGTCAACGGTGATGATTTCCAGATTGTTTATTCTGATACCCCCGGAATCCTCAAGCCCAATTACAAGCTTCAGGAGACCATGATGAAGTTTGTCAACACCGCCCTGATTGATGCCGATGTGATATTGTATGTGACCGACGTGATTGAATCGCCCGGTAAGAATGAAGAATATATCGACCGGATTAAAAGTTCTGAAGCTGCCGTGATAGTGCTGATCAACAAAATTGATTTGTCAAATCAGGATAAGGTAATGGAGCTTTACAATTACTGGCGTGAAAAGCTGCCTCTGGCCGATGTGTTTGCCGTCTCTGCCCTGGAGAAATTCAACGTGGCACAGATCTTTGACCGCATCCTGGAATTGCTGCCCGAAGGCCCTGCTTATTTTCCAAAGGATGAGCTTACCGACCGCAACGAGCGTTTCTTTGTAAGTGAGATTATCCGTGAAAAGATACTGCTTAACTATGAAAAGGAAATTCCCTATTCAGTGGAAGTGGAAGTGGAAGAATTTAAAGATGAAGAAAAAATACTAAACCTGATGTGCGTGATCCACGTTAACCGCGACAGCCAGAAGGGCATCATCATTGGCCATCAGGGTAAAGCGCTTAAAAAAGTAGGAACGGAAGCCCGCCTTGAAATGGAAGAATTCTTTCAAAAGAAGGTATTTCTGCAGCTCTTCGTGAAAGT
>DATGYU010000220.1:0-3416 GCA_035297625.1 Prolixibacteraceae bacterium | reverse complement strand
AACAGGCGGGAAAATAATTGTTTTAAACCCTGAAGGCAGATCTGTTAACTACGGAGACGCCAGCTGGGATTACGAATATGATTTAAAAAATCATTTAGGCACCACCCGAATAAGCTTTTTGGCTCAGGGGGTCTGGCAAATCGCTTCAGTATAGAAAAACCTCTAAGCTTTTTAATATTTACGCCTAAGTATCTCAGAATAGATTACCGCCTTGCGCAATGAAAAATCTTCCAGGTAGCTGCCACTATCTTCAGCCGTAATAGCCGGTTCCTCCATTTCAATAACCTTCAACGTCGGCCTGATGACTTTCTTTTTTGGTCGGTCAGGTAATGTAGAGGTGAATTGGGAAGGACGGTAGGCCTGCGCTTTTTTGGCTTCCACGCTGCGAAGATAATCTTGCCTGGCAGCCGTTTCCCTGGCTTTCCTTTCATAAGCTTCCTCTTCATCCTCGACATCCATTAACTCAAAATCCAGAAATGGATCACTATCAACATCCTTTGGCCGGGGTTCATCGGGCATATTTTGCTGAACTGCTTTTTTCTTATTTTGGTTGAGCGCTCCGAAAATAGAAAGCAGAATGGCGATAATAAGAAATATATAATCTTCCATCTTGCAGGTTATTTTTAATGGAATGAAATAAAAATGTTCTTTTCTTTGTTCTTATTAAAGCATTAAAGATATAAAAAAATGGAACAGCTTCTCAGAAAAGGATTAATTATCACATTAACGGCCCTGTTTGTCATAGCCGGTACACAGGGGTGTAAAGATGATTATGAATCTGTCATTCCATATGTACCGATAGATTTTAACCTGAATAAAAGCAATATCATCGAGTTGAATATTGATGGAGGTTCCTTTTATCTACCCAATTTAGGTTATGGGGGCATCATCGTTTTTAAGGATATGACTGACAACCAGAATCCTTACCTGGCCTTTGATGCGACTTGTACTTATGAAGTATCTTCCTCTGTTCGGGTTGAAGCAGCTCAGGGAAATGTAGTTGCTAAATGCCCTAAATGCGGTTCGGAGTTTATTTTAATGGGAGGTACCGGCTCCCCTGTTAAAGGACCTGCCGTGGAACCCCTCAGGCAATACCGCACTTCTTACTCGGGCAACTTGATTAATATCAGGAATTAAGGGAAATGGCCTCTGCTACTGGCTGCTAGCTGCTGGCAAAACCACGCTTTCCATTCAACGCGATTCTTGCCAGCAGCCAGCTGCCAAAAGCATATAGCAATTATATTAATATCTGTAGTGTTCCGGTTTAAAGGGCCCGTTTTGTGCTACTCCAAGATAATCGGCCTGCTCGGGAGTAAGGACAGTCAGCTTAACACCTAGCTGTTCCAAATGCAAACGGGCTACTTCTTCATCCAACGTCTTGGGTAAACGGTAAACATCCACTTTATAGTCGTTTTTCCACAATTCCAACTGAGCCAGTGTCTGGTTGGTAAATGAATTACTCATTACAAAGGATGGATGGCCTGTGGCACAGCCAAGGTTTACCAGTCGGCCTTCGGCCAAAAGGAAGATGGAATGGCCATCAGGGAAAGTATACTTGTCGACCTGCGGCTTAATGTTGGTCTTTTGGATGCCGGGGAAGTTTTCCAGTCGGGCAACCTGAATCTCATTGTCAAAATGGCCGATGTTGCACACAATGGCCTGATCTTTCATCTGGGAAAGGTGTTCCAGGGTTATGATGTCCTTGTTACCGGTAGTGGTGACAAAGATATTTCCTTCCGAGACGACATCTTCCATGGTTTTCACTTCAAAGCCTTCCATGGCGGCCTGCAGGGCGCAAATAGGATCGATTTCAGTAACAATTACCCGGGCGCCATAACTGCGCATCGAATGAGAACAGCCTTTGCCCACGTCGCCGTAACCGGCCACCACGACCACCTTGCCGGCAATCATCACATCGGTGGCACGTTTAATACCGTCGGCCAGCGATTCACGGCAGCCATACAGGTTGTCAAACTTCGATTTGGTAACCGAATCGTTTACATTGAAAGCCGGGAAGAGTAGTTTGCCTTCATTTTTCATCTGGTACAGGCGGTGAACCCCTGTGGTGGTCTCTTCTGAAACTCCCTTGATCAATGGAGCCTGGCGTGTCCAGCGCTGTGGATCCATGGCCAGGACTTCTTTCAAAGTATTGTTCAATTCACGTTCATCTTCTGCTTCCACTTGAACATCCAAAATAGAAGGATTTTTCTCTGCCTCTACCCCAATGTGTACCATCATGGTGGCGTCACCTCCATCATCTACAATTAAAGTGGGGCCTAAGCCGTTGCCAAAATCCAGGGCGCGTTCGGTACACCACCAGTACTGGGCAAGGGTTTCCCCTTTCCAGGCAAAAACAGGGATTCCGGCAGCGGCAATAGCGGCAGCAGCATGATCCTGTGTACTGAATATGTTGCAACTTGCCCACCTTACCTGAGCGCCCAGTTCAACAAGGGTTTCAATCAATACGGCCGTTTGGATGGTCATATGCAGTGATCCCATGATGCGGGCTCCTTTTAAAGGTTTCGAGGCCGCATATTTTCTACGCACAGCCATCAGTCCGGGCATTTCTTTTTCGGCAATTTCTATTTCTTTACGCCCAAAATCGGCCAATGAAATATCGGCTACCTTATAGGCCAGTTGTTCAAGTGTTTTCGTTGTCATTTCTTATTGTTATAATTTGTTGGCAAAGATAATCAAATCAGGCTATTTAAACTAATTCCTTTATTGGACATAGGTAAAAACTTCATACATCCCCGATTCATAAATCTTCTTTGAGATTCTACCCTTGTCATCATATTCATACGTATAAGTCTGACTGACAGGAAGCATTTCCTCCGAGCTGTGCACTTCCCTTTTAACGGGGTTCAAATTCTGCTTTCCAAGGAAATAAATACCCATATTTTCAATGTCAATTGTATTTATATGGTCAGTATAAAATTCATAATCCTTTCTCCAGGTATCGATATAACCAGTTGCTGACTTTAAGGTATTTTGAGTTCCCAATCTCTTTTTAAATGGGTTTGATAATTCATTAATCGCTGTCAGATTTAACTGTGAGGGGTTGGATAACGAGGAAAGGAAGTAGTCTTCATCAGTCAACATAAGCACATAATTCTGGTTAGAAAGCGTGTAAGTGGTATTTAATGCGGAATGGAAAACCACTTCATAACTTGTTTTACGATACCCGTTCTGGTCATAAGTAAAGGTATCGACAACATTATCCTTGTTCGATAAGGCAGCGATAGCCAGCGACTGATCGTTTAGTGTATAGGTGGTAGTGGTAATGTCCAAGGGGCCATTGCTGGAAGTTTCTTTTACAACGACTTTGCCCGGGGCGTATTCTATCAAGGTGGACACCTGATTGCCTGATTTTTTCTCAATCAGACGACCAATGGCATCGTATTTAAAAACAATAG
>DATGYU010000219.1:0-5322 GCA_035297625.1 Prolixibacteraceae bacterium | reverse complement strand
GTAATTCACTAACATTTAATTGATTTCAAATTTTAGTCATGAAAAAAAGCGTATTGCTTCTGTTCCTTATAATTTCTGTGTTAGGCTGTGTTGAAGACTTTGACTTTAAACTTCAAAAAGCGGAACCTCGTCTGGTGGTCGAAGGATTGATCACCAATCAGAAAGGGCCTTACTATGTCAGGTTAACCAAAAGCATGCCGGGCGGGCTAACTACAGTTGAAAGAAATTATTCTCAAACAGATAATGCCATACCAGTTAAAGATGCCATAGTTACCATTTCAGACGACAATGGACAATGCGATACCCTTAAGTATATCATTATCAATCTTTATCCGGACGTACATAAGGATGATATTTATAACCAGGGATTTTACGCTACCCAAAAGCTACAAGGCATACCAGGTCATACATACACTTTAAAAATTACTTGGGAAGGAAAAGAATTTGTGGCATCAGCATTTATGCCTCCAGTGCCAAAAGTAGATTCGTTGAGTTACCGTTTAAAAAAATCCGAGATGGTGGGCAAATCAGACTATTATATTCCACTTCTCTATTTCAAAGAGCCTCAGGATACGGTCAATTACTATCTTTTTCAACTACAAGAAGATCTTCAATCAAGGATTTTTTCATCAGTTCAGTTATGGCAATTTTCCGTCTTATCTGACACTTATTTGGAGCCTTACGTAAATGGCCTTAATATTAGCAGGGGAGCCACTCCAAGAGGGATTGATTTTTTACCAGTTTATGGGGAAGGACAAACTATATACGTAGCGTTAAGTTCTTTGACAAAAGAGGCCTACAGCTATTATAAAAACCTGCTCGAGCAATTTGAAAGTGATGGAGGTGCCTATAAACCCGCACCTGCATCACCTCCGGGTAATATTAGCAACGGAGGATTAGGCTTTTTCAGGGCATCTGCCGTTTCTGAAGCAAGAACTGATATCAAAATAACGCATCCCATGGAACCATAGTAGTATACTGATAGTTGTCAAATAATGAGCTTATGAGCTTGTTTACGACAAGCCAATACCAGTCCCTGCCCAATTATTAAACTAACAACAAAACCCGGCCATCTGACCGGGTTTTGTTGTTGAAAGATTCAACCCCTGTTGACTCACTATTAGATTAAGAGTCTAGGGTGCTATTTTTGGTTCTCCTCCACTCTCTTTTTCCTTCTCTGCCATTTAGCAAAGGCCTTGGTGAGTTTCTCTTTAAGGGCCCTGATCTTGCTTGGTTTAATGTCCTTCTTCTCTGCCTTGTGAACTTTCTTCTTTAGCTTCTTTACCTTCTTCTCCGATTTTAAGGCCTTCCTATGCAAAGTTTCCAGATGTTTGTTCGGTTCAACGACATCGCCAACATTACTTTCCTCTTTTACAACTTCATCCTGGACCAAATGTTCTTTTTTATCTTTTGAATGATGCTTGTGCTCCTCCTCCTTCTTATGGCTATGTTTTTCATCTTTCTCGTGAACCATTGGACGGGCATGTTCTGTCTCATTGAATTCTTCCCTGTCAGAGGGCACGATTACTCCTGACACATCGGTAGTGTCGGTATGAGAATGGGAAGTTTTTTTATTCTGCACTGCCATATTTTCATGTTCAAGGGCTTCTGCCCTGGAAGCATTTGCCTTTAGCGTTGATACGGAAGCCCCGCTTCTGCCTGGGAAAGTAGATTTGTTGGCCGGGCTTTTAGCCGGCGTTGGTCTTGCCTGCGCCTTTGGTACTGCCGGCTTTCGGTTACGGGAGGAAGCCGCGCCCTGTTGTTTTATTTCGCTAGTAGGGTTCTCCCCTTGTTGCTCTTCTACTGCTTGTTTTGGTTCTGTCATGATGATAAGTATATATTATTTTATCTAAGTTATGACTTAATATTTAAATAATCAATTGTTTGGCAATCAAACTACTTGATTTATGCTAATTAAAAAAAGGATTTAAAATCACTCTTTTCTTATGGTAATTTTTATTAACTTTCTATACCTGAACATTATTGAAAGCTTCTAAGATAAGAACACAGCATAACGGCTTTCGGTTTTTACAGGTGGCATTATTTTCAACAATAATCCTCTTTTAACAATGAAATTCCGCTTACTGTATTACCTGACCGAATTGCTCTTTCCCAGGTTATGTGTAGCCTGTGGAGATAAGCTCATCGAGCAGGAACAGTGGATCTGCCTGCATTGCCTGCATCATATTCCCCGTACCAACTTTCATTTGGATGCTGATAACGCGGTAGCACGCTTGTTTTATGGAAGGGTCAGAATTGAATTTGCCACCTCTTTCTTTTATTTCTGTAAGGGCAGCAGTTACCAGGCCCTTATTCATGATTTAAAATATAAAGGAATGAAAGAATTGGGCGCCGAGATGGGCAAACACTTTGGCATTGACCTGATGCAATCCAATGATTTCGCCTCCGTGGATATAATCTGTCCGGTGCCGCTTCATCCAAAGAAAGAAAAGAAACGGGGCTACAATCAAAGCTGGTGGATTGCCTCGGGTATCGCTGCCCAGATGCATAAGCCGCTGTGCGATGATAACCTTGTAAGGATGGTATACACGGAAACGCAAACACGCAAGAACCGCTATGAGCGATGGCAGAATGTGGAAGGGATATTTTCTTTGACCCACCCCGAAGCCTTCATGGGCAAGCATATCCTATTGGTGGATGATGTGGTAACTACCGGTGCCACCATTGAGGCTTGTGCCCAGGCCATCCTTTCACAAACAGATGCAAAGGTGAGCATTGCCACTTTGGCTACTGCATAATTTGAATTGTAATGCGGAAAGGATTAAGGTAAAAAAGATTAACCACAAAGAACACCAAGAAATTACACAATGAGCACAAAGAAGAAAGATTAAATTTCACTTTCCATACTTTATTTTTCATGCAAGACAATTATACATGGTAGATTTAAAAATCTTGGTGTCCTTTGTGTAATTTCTTGGTGTCCTTTGTGGTTAAATATTTGTCCCTGTCATAAAAAAGACTGGCTTAGCCACTGCCTTCTATTATAAAATACTATCCTTTTAATAGACTTATTTTTTCAATTCCCAGGTAGCACCTTCCTTGGTATCTTTAATGTCGAAGCCAATGGCAGTTAATTCATTTCGTATCTTATCAGAAGTGGCCCAGTCTTTATTGGCTTTGGCCTGCAGGCGAAGATTCATCAACAGGTCCACCACTTCGGTAAGCACTTCATTGTTGGCCGATGCGTTTTGTGCCTCTACCTTTAACCCAAAAATGTCATACACAAAAGCATCAAACAGGGCTTTCAGCTCTTCACGGTCGGCAGCTGTCAGGGAAGCTTTCCCGTCGGCCACTGAGTTGATCATCTTTACCCCCTCAAACAGGTAAGCAATGGCAATAGGGCTGTTCAGATCATCGTTCATGGCCGCATAAACATTGCTTTTCAGTTCAGCAATGTTGACTGAGGAGGTTGGGGAAACGGGCAATTTTCCAATCTTCACAGTCGCTTTCATTAACCGGTCCAGTCCTTTCTCTGCAGCCTGGAGCGCTTCATTGGAGAAATCCAGTGTGCTGCGGTAATGGGCCTGAAGCATAAAAAAGCGAATGGTCATCGGGCTATAGGCCTGTTCCAGCAACGGATGGCTACCCGAGGCAAACTGTTCAAGGGAGATGGCGTTGCCCAGTGATTTGCCCATCTTCTGGCCATTAAGGGTAATCATGTTATTGTGCATCCAGTAGCGCACGGCATCTTTACCGTTGGCTGCCTTGGCCTGTGCAATTTCTGCCTCATGGTGCGGAAAGGTAAGGTCCATTCCTCCCCCGTGAATATCGAACGTCTCACCAAGGTATTTGGTGCTCATGGCAGTACATTCAAGGTGCCAGCCGGGAAATCCGTCACTCCATGGAGAGGGCCAGCGCATGATATGCTCGGGCTGTGCCTTTTTCCAGATGGCAAAATCCAGTCCGGAGCGCTTCTCCTCCTGTCCATCCAAAGCGCGGGTATTGCTGATCAGGTCTTCAATCTTACGTCCCGAGAGCTGCCCGTAATCGTTGGACTGGGCATATTTTTCCACGTCAAAATAAACAGAGCCGTTGCTCTCGTAAGCATAGCCGGCTTTAAGAATTTTGCGCACCTCTTCTATCTGCTCAATGATATGGCCCGAAGCGCGGGGTTCAATGCTGGGCGATTCGACATTGAGCATGCGCATGGCATGATGAAAATCATTGGTATAAATCTGGACCACTTCCATGGGTTCCAGCTCATCCAGACGGGCTTTCTGGGCAATCTTATCCTCCCCTTCATCGGCATCGGCTACCAAATGGCCCACATCGGTGATGTTGCGCACATAGCGTACCTTATAGCCCAGATGTTTTAAGTAGCGGAACAACAAATCGAAGGTAATGGCAGGACGGGCATGGCCCAAATGAGCCGGTCCGTAAACGGTAGGCCCACAGACATACATTCCCACTTTGCCGGGAACCAAAGGTTGAAAAACTTCTTTTTTACGGGTAAGGGTATTGTATATCTGTATCTCCTGTAACATGATCCTTGATTTTTTACCCTGCAAAGGTAAAAATTATTGATGAAACGCTGAATTTCATTCATAAAGGTAAAAAGGAATTCAAAAAAGCTTAATTTAATACTTGAAAAATATTCAGCATCTGAATGGTTATAATGATTTGCTGTTGGTGCCTAAAACAATTTTATTTAAAATATGAAAGTTAAAATCCTTATTTACTTGAAAGTCCTGCTATTTGAGCTTACTTTTGTAATAAAGAATCTTTACGCAACTATGGGAGGATTCAAACGTTAACTTGCTAGATTAAGCAGGATACTTAGAATATAAATGATGACAACTAAAAAAGATATACGCAAGGAACTGGAATCGAGGGTACTGGTACTCGACGGCGCCATGGGAACGATGATCCAAAAACACCGATTGACGGAAGAGGATTTCAGGGGCAGCCTGTTTAAGGATTTTGCCCATGACCTGAAAGGTAACAACGACCTGCTTTCCATTACCAAACCTGAAGTAATCCGGGAGATCCATGCCCGGTTTCTGGAAGCCGGGGCCGACATCATTGAGACCAATACCTTTAACGCTACCAGCATCTCGCAGGCCGATTATCATACCCAGCAGTGGGTGTATCAGCTAAACCTGGAAGCCGCTCAACTGGCTGTTAAAGTAGCTGATGAGTTTACTGAAAAAGATCCCTCCAGGCCGCGCTATGTGGCAGGTGCCATAGGCCCTATGAACAAGACCCTGTCGCTCTCGCCCGAGGTAAATGACCCGGGTTACCGCAGCGTCACCTTTGACCAGGTGAAAGAATCCTACCGGGAACAGGTAAAGGGACTGCTGG
>DATGYU010000218.1:0-3490 GCA_035297625.1 Prolixibacteraceae bacterium | reverse complement strand
TTATCACCCTCACTATACCAATATGGTTTTCAGGGGATGGTATGATTTCGGCGGAGGTTCAATGGCCGACATGGGCCATTACAGCCTGTGGACGGTCTTCAAGGCCCTGCAACTGGAAAAACCTACCATCATCGAGCCAACGTTCAGTCACGTGTGTGGCATCAACGATTATGCGGCTTTCACCGTGAAGAATGACTTCTCCTTCCCCTTTGCCAGTTCCGTGAGGTTTAAATACCCGGCCAAAGGCGACAGGCCTGCTGTTGACCTGATTTGGTATGATGGCGGTATGCGCCCTGCCGTTCCTGAAGAATTGTATGAAGACAACAAGGAACTGCCGGCAGAAGGAATGATGTTTGTTGGCGACAAAGGAAAGATCCTGGCTGGTTTCCATGTGGATAACCCTCAGCTGATTCCTCAAAAGAGAATGGCCGGACAGAATGTCGTTCAGGCCAATAAGGAAAAGACCTCGGGTTTTGTGCAGTTCATGGAAGCGGTGAAAACCGGTAAACAATGCCCCGGAAGCTTTACCGAAGCCTGGGATATTACCGAAGCCGTTAACCTGTATGCCGCGGCATTGCGTTCAGGCCGTATGCTGAAATATGATGCCGGCAGCCGCAAGATTACCAATGTGCCCGAAGCCAATGATTACCTGGCACGCACGTATCGCGAAGGCTGGAACCCGGAGACGATTTAAGGAAGTGAGACCTAAAACTGAAGAGGAGATGGAGTGATGGAGTGATGGAGTGAAAAAAAGTGAGGGGGTGAGGGAGCGAAAACTCTCTCCCTCACTCCCTCACTCCCTCAGTTTTTTCAGTCCTTCAATCCTTCAGTCCTTCAATCCTTTTATGTTAACATGAATATCTAACTCACACAATACAACAAAGAATGAATAGAAGACAATTTTTTAGCACCAGTGCAATGGGAATAGGAGGGGCCCTGCTGGCTTCTCAGCTCCCGATGAACCTTCATGCCTCGACAGGCGCGAAGGCATTGAAAAAACCGCTTGGCTTCCAGGTATGGACCATCAAAGATCAGCTGATCAACGATTTCGCGGGTACCTTAAAATCAATGGCCGATATGGGTTACCAGGCTGTGGAGATGTGCTCTCCTCCCGGATATGAGAGTTCTGGCTTTGGCCCCCTGATGAAAATGTCGGCCAAAGAAATGAAGACGATCGTGGAAGATTCAGGCCTTGAGCTGCTAAGTACCCATTATGGAATGGGCGAATTGCGCGATAACCTGGGCGAGCGAATGGATTGGGCAGCCGAATCAGGACAGCAGCAAATGATTTGTTCCAGCTTGTGGCTCCCAAAAGAGGCCACCATGAGCGACTGGCACAAGGGCATCGATGAACTCAACGCGATAGGCGCCAAAACCAAAAGTCAAGGCCTCCAGCTGGGATACCATAACCATCATATGGAATTTGAAAAGATCGATGGCGATCTGATCTATGACGAAATGATGGATCGCCTGGATCCTGATCTGGTAAAGATGCAGTTCCAGGTGGCCGTGATCAGCATTGGCTACAAGGCGGCCAATTACTTCAACAAATATCCCGGGAGGTTTATCTCTGCCCACCTTGCCGACTGGTCAACCACCACAGAAAAACAAGTACCGATTGGCCAGGGGGTCGTGGATTGGAAAGAACTGCTCGATGCTGCCGACAGATGCGGGGTAAAGAACTATTTCGTTGAAATGGACCCTGAAACATTTAAAGAAAGCGCCGACTACTTACTGAAGCTGTAATACCAATTGGAATTATAAAATAGACCAATTGACTCCTGGGTATAATGCCGATGGATAGAAGTGTTATAGCCCAATTGAGTTTGCGATAATTGGACTATTACACTTCTCCAATCGGTATAATTCCTAAGGATACCTTTCATCCTGCTGGATAAGCGAATACCTAAAAAAGCCCGAACATGCATTGCAGGTTTCGGGCTTTTTAGTTCCTAGGACTGAAGGATTGAAAAACTGAAAAACTGAAGGATTGAAGGACTGAATACTGCCCACTGATCACTGATCACTGCCTACTGACTTCTTCTTCCCGTAAATGTTCTTCAGGTCTTTCTCAAAAAAGGTATACGGGTCGTTGTAAAACTTCATAAAATCAGGCACGCTGACCTGTCCGGGGAAAGGGGCATAGAAATGAGTGGGGCTGCGCGAATCGTTGCGCCATACCAGTACATAGGCTACCTTCATGGGATAGTAGCGCAAAGTCTTTAGCAGCGTCTCTGTCCACCAGGTGGCATTGGGAATGGATTCAAGGCCCGTTTCCGTGAAAGCGGCCAGCTTGCCTGCCTTTTGGGCGTAGTCGCACACCACCTTTAGTTTCCTGGCAGCCGTGGCCAGATCATACCGGTCACGGCCCATGTCGCCATAATTGTCCGTTCCCAGCAAATCCACCCACTCATCGCCGGGATAACGGTCGAGGTATTCCTGCTCGGTGATAAAACGATTGTCGGGAGAAAAGGCATAGAGGATGTTATGCACGTTCCGGGTATCGCGAAGATAAGAAACCGTGAACCGCCAAAGGGCGATAAACTCTTCACGGGTACAATGCGAACGGCCCCACCAAAACCAGTCACCATCGAATTCATGCCAAGGACGAAAGATGACCGGGGCCAGCGTGCCATCACGGCCTTGAAGGCTTAAGGCCCAGTCTGCTACCTCGTCCAGTATCTTTTTGTACTTTTCATGGGCTTCACCCCCGGGAATAATGTATTTTACCGCGGGTAAGGATACCGAATCCTTCCAGTAGAATCCTCCCTCTGAGACAGGGTTATTGAAATGCCAGCACAGGGTGGTAATACCTCCCCGGTTATACGTATCCACCACATTTTGGCGCAAAGCCTCTTTTGCCTTTTGCAGGGCCTCAGCGGATCCCCCTGAGGTGATGCTGTTAATGTCCAGCCCAACGACCGCGGGGTGCGACCCGCAAACAGACTTTACATCCGAACGGTCTTCTCCTCCATACCATCCATGCCCGTAAACAGTGGCATCCTGATGACCAAACAGCACATGATCCTTTGAAAGACGATCCAGGTTTTTAAACAAGGCCCTGGTTTCCGGGGTAGCTCTCCTGTCAATGGGCCGAGGACTCTTAGCCATCAACCCTGCAGAAAACATTAACAGCAGTACAAGCGTAAATAAAGATTTATTTCTCATTGGGTTTGTAGTTGGTTGTTTCAGGAGATAAATATAGAAAATGATTCTATCTGCAATAAATTATTGCTGCTTTAATCGACAATCACATCCTATCTTTAGGTGGAATGGTTTGGTATTTAATTTATTCTATAAAAAAATAATTGCATAAGAAAAAATAATTGGTAGAAACCATTTTTTTTATTAAGTTTGGAATAACATAAAATCTATCAAAATACCACATTCCAAAGTATTTAATGAATTGATTCTTTTTTCTCATTTATTTTAAGTCTTCTACTTACTGATCGCACACTCAGTGTGAATGACAGCAGGATTAACTTTATCC
>DATGYU010000217.1:0-15285 GCA_035297625.1 Prolixibacteraceae bacterium | reverse complement strand
ATATTCGTAAAAAGGTGATGCGTGCCGTTACTGATGCCGGTCCCACAGAGCCGAACAGCAAGAAGGCAGAACCTGTGGAAAACCTGTTTACACTTTTGAAAATTGTATCCACTCCTGATGTGGTTGCCCATTTCGAAAATGCCTACAACAATTGTGAGATCCGTTACGGAGATCTGAAAAAACAATTGGCAGAAGACATTGTTGGTTATACAACGCCCATCCGTGAGCGGATCTTCGAGATTTTAAAAGATGAGACTTACCTGGGAAAAGTAGCCCGGATGGGTGCTGAAAAAGCCCGTGAATCAGCCCAGGCCACCTTAAAGGAAGTAAAAGAAATTATTGGTTTCCGCAGACTTTATTAGCCTTATATGGCGTTTATAATTTACAAGCTTACTAACAATCGATATAAATGAAAAGAATTCAATGGGTGTTAATTATCCTGATGGCTGTTGGGATGATCAACTGCAACAAGGAGGATGACCCGGTTTTGGACAGTAACAATAGTATTGTCATTAATGAAATAATGCCCAAAAATACCGGATATGGTTCTGATCAGGACAATGAATTTGATGACTGGATTGAAATCTATAATCGTGGTGATAAGGATATTGACATTTCAGGTTATTATTTGACCGATAGTAAGAGTAATTTGACCCAATGGCAATTTCCCTCAGGAACCACCCTTGCCAAAAATGGCTACCTTGTTGTTTGGATCGATGGCGATTCCACTCAGGTTGGTCTGCACACCCCTTTCAAACTGTCAGCATTGGGGGAAACAGTTTTATTGCTTACCCCGGAAAAGAAAGTAATTCAAGAGGTTACTTATCCGGAAATCTCTCTTTTGCAATCCTATGCAAGGATACCAGACGGAACCGGCGATTTTATGTGGGCAGCTCCTACATTTATGGCTCAAAACAAAAAAGATGATCCAGGGCTGAACATCAATAAAAGCATTGTGATCAATGAGCTGATGGCCAAGAATACCAACACCGGATCCGATCAGAATGGGCAATTCGATGACTGGATTGAATTGTTTAATCTTGCCGATCAGGATATTGACATTTCGGGCTTTTACCTGAGTGACAGTAAAAACGATTTGACCAAATGGCAATTTCCTGCAGGAACCACTATTGCCAAAAACAGCTATCTGATTGTATGGGCTGACGCAGATACCCTTCAGTCGGGTCTTCATGCCAATTATAAGCTATCCTCTTTGGGAGAAACCGTTGTATTGGTGTCTCCTGAAAAAGTGATTATCAATGAAGTAAAATACCCGGTGGCAGATGCTTTACATTCCTATGGCCGTATACCCAATGGTACTGGTAATTTTAGCGTGACAACTCCGACTTTTAAAACAGAGAATAAATAATTAATCCAAGCTACCGGCTATTTGCAACTGGCAATTGGCAAAACCTTGCCGCTATAAGCAAGGCATTTCTTGCCAGTTGCCAATAGGCCAGCAGCTAGAGTTATACTTTTTCAATCTTAAAGGAGGTCATGGTAAGTGATCCTGCCACGGCCTTGTCGTTAAAGAAATCCAGCTTATCACTTTCTTCTTTTAAGGCCAGAGCATAAAGCGAAGGTATAAAATGCTCGGGAGAAGGAATGGCCAGATCAAAAGCGCGGCCTTGTGACTTGAAATTAATCATGGAAGGATGGTCTCCCGAGAGAATAAATTGCTTCATCTTCTCGTTGGCTTCCAAAGCCCAGTCATACCCGTAGGCATCGGCATTAAGCTTGTCCCATGCCACCATGCGAAGATTATGAACCATGTTCCCACTTCCGATAATCAATACTCCCTTATGGCGCAGTGAGGCCAGTTCTTTAGCCAAATCATAGTGATAGCGGGGTGTCTGGTAATAATCCAGGCTCATTTGAATCACCGGGATATCCGCATTGGGATACAAGCGATTGACAATACTCCAGGCTCCGTGATCAAGTCCCCATTTTTGATCCAGTAGGATGTCGGTGCTCTTAACGATGGATTTTACTTCACGGGCAAGCTCCGGATTTCCCGGTGCGGGATACTGCACCTCAAAAAGTGCCTGTGGAAAACCCCCGAAGTCATGAATGGTTCTTGGCCTTTCCATGGCCGTTACCTGGGTCCCGAGGGTCTCCCAGTGAGCCGAGATTACAAGGATAGCATTAGGCCTTGGAAGCGTTTTCCCCAGCTCTCTCCAATTGCTGACAAATTCATTTTCCTCGATCGCATTCATTGGACTGCCATGCCCTATAAACAATACCGGCATTTGGTCGGTATTTCCAAAGGTGGAAGTTATTTTATTAAATTCATTCATGCTCATTGCTTTTGCTCCTATGGTAAAAATTTAATGTTTAAAGTTTAAAGTTGGGTTACTAGAAATGGAATTTCTTATTCCTGGTTTTCCTGGGACTCAAGGGACATTTGTGATAATTGAGCAGATAAGGGCTTATTTTCTCATTTTCTCGCCTTCTCGCCTTCTCACCTTCTCATTTTCTCACCTTCCTTTGTCATTGAACCGGTCACTAAATTCAGCCAGCGATTGGATGTAGCTTAGGATATAACCCTTTGTTTTTTCATCGGTAAGGCTTCCGTATTCATCAAACTTGGTGGGTGCCTGAGCAACCATCAACTCGGGCCGGTTCATCACATAAGCGTTTAAAAAGACCATTATTTGCCTCAAGTGATACTGCGCCCTGGCTGTGCCAAGCATGCCTGTACTTGCCCCCATAATTCCAACGGGCTTCATGTCGAATGGTTTTTTAGGGGAGCGGGAAATAATATCGATGGCGTTTTTCAGCACTCCGGGTACCGAATAATTGTATTCCGGGGTGACGATAATAACCGCATCGGCCGCCTTGATGGCATCGTTTAGCCTTTCAACTACCGGAGGAAATACATGCTCAAATAAATCAAAGTTATAAAACGGAACCTCATCTATAAGCAGCTGCTCAATCCCGATATTTTCAGGAGCCAGCTCTTGAACCGCTTTTAACAGGCTGGTATTGTACGATCCTTTTCTCAGGCTGCCTGAGATAGCTACAAAATGATATTTCTCTTTCATTGTCTTTGACTCCTTCAACTAAATTTCTAATTGCAGCAAAGAAGCAGTACGGACATGATATATCATGTCCGCCCATGCCCCAAGCCTCTTGCTCCGTACTCCTTATGCTTGTTTTACAAACTGCACTTCAGCGTTGATTCTCACTTCATCACTTACCAGTACACCGCCTGTTTCCAGCATGGCATTCCAGTTAAGGCCCCAGTCCTTGCGGTTGATTTTACCTTCGAGCGAGAAACCTGCCTTTACATTTCCATAGGGATCCTTGTTCATGCCCCCAAATTCTACATCCAGTTTTATCTCACGGCTAATGCCTTTGATGATAAGGTTTCCGATAAGTTCCCACTTTTCATCCTTCACTTGTTTTAAGGAAGTACCTTCAAAAATAATTTCCTTGTGATTTTCAACATCGAAGAAATCGGCGCTCCTTAAATGGGTGTCGCGGTTTTCTTCATTGGTATAAATAGAAGTAGCATCCAGGACCGCTTTAATCGAGGTGGCGTTGAATGTGTCCCCTTGGGTTATTACCTCAACATTGAATTTTCTGAACTCCCCTTTTACATTGGTGATCATCAAATGTTTTACTTTGAACAGGATTTCACTGTGTGAAGGGTCTATGGCCCATTTTACTTTTTTTGTTGTTTTTGTTACTGTTTCCATTATTCTATTTTTTGATTATTAATAAATATGACATGATTGATTTGAATGATTACAACTGGGATTTGTACAATACATCCTGTATTTCTGCACTCCTTTCAAAGAGTTTTTCTGCATAAGGGCATCGGGGAAGTATCTTCAGGTTCTGTTGCCTGGCATAGGCAACCGATTCCATTACCAATTTTTTTGCTATCCCTTTTCCCTCATAAGCAGGGATCACTCCGGTATGGTTTAAGAGCATTGTATTCTTATTATCCCATGTATAGTCTAATGTTCCCACTTCCTGGTCGTTTTCAAAAGCTTTGAAGCTTCCTTTTCCGTTTTGGCTGATTTGACGTATTTCCATTAGTTTTTCTTTTAGTTATCTGTATATGTTCCCAATAGGATTTGTCATTTCATAGGAACTTCCATTAATAACAATTCAGCATCGCTATCGGCTTTGATTGTTATTTTATCCGTATCCCATATTCCAAATCCATCACGGGTGCTAAGGGCCTGTCCATCGATGGTTACATCGCCGTTTAGAACAAAAGCATATACACCGTTGCCCGGGGCTTTTAATTCATGATCAGTGGAGAAGCCTTTGTCCAGTTTACCAAGATAAAACCATGCATCCTGGTAAATCCATACCCCTTCATCCTCCGGATGGGGAGAGAGTATTTGCTGTAGCTTATTGTGGCGGTCTTCGATGTTCAGGGTAATCTGGTCATAGCGCGGGGTGACTTTCTTCTGGTTGGGGATTACCCATATCTGTAAAAACTTCACCCTTTGATCTTTATTCTTGTTGTATTCGCTGTGATGAATGCCTGTTCCGGCGCTCATCACCTGAATGTCGCCATGCTTGATAACAGTAGTATTTCCCATGCTGTCCTTGTGTTCCAGATCGCCTTCCAGGGGGATGGAAATGATTTCCATGTTGTCATGCGGGTGTAAGCCAAAGCCCATGCCTGCCTCCACGGTATCGTCGTTTAAAACGCGAAGGGCCCCAAAATGTATCCTTTCAGGATCATAGTAATTGGCAAAGCTAAAGGTATGGTAACTGTTCAACCAGCCGTGGTTTGCATGTCCACGGGTTGCTGCTTTATGTAATACGGTATGTGCCATTTTGTGTGTTATTAAAATTGTGAATGTTTTCTGTTTTAATTACAACACAAAGGTACGGCAGCCAAAGGGGCAGGTAAATGGAGAAATTACAGGTAGTATGGTAGAAATCAGGGGAGTTTAATGTTTAAAGTAGGGTGCTTTCCCCTGAGGCCTTAAGGACCTTAATGACTTTAAGGTCTTTAAAGTCAGCCCTTGATGGGGCTCAACTTGAAACTTTGAACTTGAAACTTGAAACTCTTTAGAGGGCCACGCTTCCCTTGAACTCCATGATCGACTGCCGGGTATTGTTTTTGAAGAACTTGCTGAAATGCGAGGGGTCCTCAAAGCCCAGGTTGTAGCCGATTTCCTTGCTGCTCTTATCGGTAAACAGCACCATGCGCTTGGCTTCCAGGATAAGGCGGTTCTGGATATATTCCTTGGCCGAGATGTTCAGCGAAGATTTAATCACCTCATTCAGGTAATTGGGTGAAACATAAAGGGCTTCGGCATAGTCCTTTACCTGGTGCCACTCTGTAAAATGCTTTTCAACGATCTCCTTAAAGTTTTTTACAATTGTTTTGCCCACTTCAATCTGTTGGGTATTGTTTGTAGGGAACAAAGAACAATGGTTGTTGCATTCAATCAGAAACAGCTTTAAATAGGCTCCTATGGTCTCAAAGCGAAGGTCATTTTCAGAATGGAAGGCCGAGAACATCTGGTCGGCAAAGATCCTTAGGGTATCTTTCATCCTGTCGGCCAAAGGGAGGGGTGGGGTCTCATCGCTTTTCTGGAAAAGCTTCAGGTTGGCAATGAAATCCTCGCGGATACTGTTCTTCTCCAGAAACTCAGGGGTGAAAAGAATGACATAGCCTGTAGGCTCCGGGTCGGTAATAATCTGGTGAACCTGGTCGGGACTAACAAAAAATACCTCGTGCGGGAGTATCCGGTATTCCTTAAAGTCGATAATATGCTTTCCCGTTGCGGTAAATGACCAGATGACCGTATAATAGTTGTGACGGTGCGGGCTGTCCGATATACCCCCAAGCTGCTGATCTATTTCCTCCATGGTCTTAATGACAAAGGGCATGGGAGTGTCATTGTACATCAGATCAAGGCTATATATTTTATCTTTTCCGGGCATCGTAATAATTTACAATTAGACAATTTACTATTTACTTTAGTTCATTAGAAAATGAGAAAGTGAGTAAATGTGAAGATGAGTAAGATTTACCTGAACAAATGAGATGATGTGCATTGAGAAAACGTGCACTGAAAAATACGGACACGATATATCGTGTCCGTACGGTCACTTCTCACCATCCTGCTTTCCTTCATTCATTATTTCTCAAGCAATCCGCTGTCCTTCATCCAGTCGGCCATTCGCTCAGGCCAGGTGTGCACAGTAATCAGATCAGAACGGTTGCCCATGTTAAAGGCATGTTTTCCCCTGGCCAAAAAGATGGCTTCCACCGGTACGTTGGCCTGGCGGAACTTCTCGAGCAGTTCAAGGGTCACTTCGTCGCAGCCGTATTCATCATCATTGGCACAGATCAAAAAGGCAGGCGGTGCATCCGTCGGGTTGGTTTCCGGGGCTTTTCCCCCGGGATAGACCAGCATCTGGAAATCAGGCCTTGCATTCAAACGGTCAACCGGGTCGGGAGCATTGGCCTGGCCTTCTCCCTTATCGAAAGCCACCATCATAATAACGGCGCCGCCGGCCGAGAAGCCCAGCATGCCCACTCTTTTAGGATCAATGTTGAATTCACCGGCACGGCTTCTTACCAGCCTTAAGGCCCTTTGGGCATCCTGTCGAACGTTTTCAGGCGTATAGGGTGAATTTTCTTCTCCCGGCAACCGGTATTTCAATACAAATACGGTTACCCCGATGGAATTCAGAAATTCGGCAGCTTGCCTTCCTTCGGCATCAAAAACCAGTTCGCGAAACCCACCCCCGGGAGCTACCACCACGGCGCACCCATTGGCTTTATCTTTCGAAGGCGTGAAAACAGTAAGCGATGGATTATTGATGCTTTTCACCCAGTAATCCTGGGCCTTTTCAGGAATGTCTTTTCTGTTTTCAAAGCCGGGAGCCCCTTTTTCCCATAACGGGATTACCCGGGGGGATGGTTGGGCTAAAAGGCCAATAGGCAGAAGCACAAGAATAAAAATCAATGTTTTCATGATCGGGCGGGTTTAAAATCTAAAGATAACAAAGTTCTTAAACAATGCGTAAAGATAATTCGCAATGCCCTTAATTGTTCAACTTTGCCAAATGGTCGATCATTCAGTCCCTTGTTCTTACAGGCAGAGCTTTTAGCCTTGTCTGCCCGATGTCGCTGCATGCCCTTTCTCAAAATCCCTTATAGGAAAGTCTTTCCCAATTAGTACCACCCAAGGGCGGTATCTCTTTTGCATTTCTGATGCATGGCTTTTCCACATGGTCAATATAACGTCAATAGATGCTCAATACCTGGTCAATACTATAGGGGTAGCTTACAGGTAGCTTACAGGTACATTAGGGGTTCTGGAACCTGTAATGTACCTGTAACCTACCTGTAATGTACCTGTAATGTACCCGTAAGCTCTTGACCAGGTATTGAGCATCTATTGACCGTGTATTGACCTTGTGCATAAAAACAAAAAGAACAGATGGAATGGAAACCGGGAATTTGATGGTTGAAAGACCTAAAAAATTGAGCAAAGAAATTTGCCTTCACGGGTTCCGTGCAACAGAATGACCGGATTCATTCGGGTTCCGTGATAACAGCTCCTTTGATAACCGGGCTTGGGAGGAATAATGATGGTTTCAGAAAGATCACTGAAGGCCTGAAGGCCTGTATGGAAGGTTGAAATCGTAAAATTTTGTTGCAGGATTTTAATCAAAGGGGTATAACTACCTTCCTATAAATATCGACAGATAAAAATAGAACAGGAATTACAGGCAATTATTTTATATATGGCAGGGTATTATTTGGCTACCGACCTTAAATATTCAACTACCGATCTGGCTTTAGGCTGAGTCAACTGTGGGTTGACCATCACCACATCGTTGTATTTCTTAATGAGTGCTTTTACGTTTGGATCGGCTTGCTGCATCTTTTCAGTATTTAAAAGCAGGTTCATGATATACTCCGGGGCGCGGTCTTTGGTGATATTCCTTAGCGGGGGGCCGACTTTCTTTTGATCCAACTCATGGCAGACAGCACATTTATCATTAAAAATACCTTTGCCTTCGGTAACCATTTTATCATCCAGTTTGGGATCAAGCTTCAGATTTTTAATGGGACCAACCCCCAGGTCTTTATCCTGTGAAAAGGATTGCAATGCACCTGCGCCCAGTGACAGAACAGACAGAATGACCAAAGAATTCAACAAGAAAAAGAAATATTTTTTCATGATTCGTTGATGGTTTTAATAAATTAAAAATTAAACCAGGCTAACAGGTAAAGCGTGTTATTATCAGCAGCGTTTCTTCCTGCTCCGTTATAATTTGAAGATGCTCCGTCAAACTTACTGTAGGTGACGTATTGGATTGAAAACTTGGTATTGTACCAGGGGAGGTATTCAATTTGATAGATAAATCCATCACTGTCCGGTTTGTTTGTTGCACTTTCCACATGATCGGCATCCCTGGTGCCCGATGAATTAAAATAGCCGACAGTAGCGCCCAGACCGTTTTTTAGATAAAGATTTCCATCAATTTTAAAGGAGTTGAAGTGAAAATTCGTACTGGCTGAATTGCGCTTTTCTGTTTCCCTGATCAGAGATGAATGCAGAACAAAAGTTGACATATTTAAGGTATGTTCATACTGAAGATCAAATCCAAGATCGGTAAATTTGTCGATAGGGCCGGATACACCGGAAATGAAATTGTTGGAGGTCATTCCAAAAGTGCCGATCTCGACATAGTCATTTCCCCAGGTATGTTGAAGGGCCACACGCCAGTAAGGGGCCACGCCTTTTACAGTCATCACGCTGGTGGAATCCGCAGGATTGGCAGCCCCCTGGGGGGAGGAGCGGTAAAGGGTTATTTCTCCATACAGGAGGTTATCAATTAAGGCATAGACCCCCAGGCCGGCCACCTGCATTCCAAGGTTTTCGATCAGGGTAGACTTAGCAGGAGAATTTGCCGCGTCGGACGATGCGGTAGGGAAGCCCCAGGCTGGCGTCGTATTCCAGACATCCTGTACGGTGGGATTGTTATTTAAAGTGACTCCATACAGCAGGCTGGTTTTACCCAGGCTGGTACGGTTGGCATAGCGTATTTCAGCATTATCCATTCCAAAAACCTGCCCGTCGTAAGTCATCTGGATAAAGGAGCCAATGTGAGGGGTGATTTGGCCGGCATAGAACATGCTGATCTGCTGGGGAAAGGCAATTGAATTGTTTTGTGTTCCTTCAACGGCTTTGGCATTGCTGGTAAATGAGGTTTGTACCATGGCCGACAGGGGCAGATAACTGAGCAGTTTCAACCGGGTCACCTTGTCGCTGTCTTGCTTTGAATCAATGGTATTCATCATGGTCATGGTATAGGCGTTCAGTTTAAATTGACGTCCAAAGGGAGTGAGTTCGGGAAAGGAATAATGACACGCTGTACAGGACATGCCCGTTTGACGGGCAAAACTTGGAGTAGCTTCTGACTCTCCTGCATGGGCAAGAAGAATGAATATCAGAATCAGTGGCTTGAGAAGGATTATACCGGGTTTAGCGTTTCTAATACTTTCCATCCCTCCCCAAAAGGAAGAGGATATTTCCGAAAAGAAAGAATTTTTCATGACAGGCATTTTAGATATTAAAGAACCGTTGTCCTCAAGCCTTATTCCTAATAAATTTAAGCAATTTTTGCTTCAAAAAAAAGTAAAACAGACCCTACTTTAGGATGAATCTTTGAAATTCAATTTTTTCACTAAGCTAAGGTGAGGGTCAAACGGAATGAAACAATTTAAGCGGATTACCTGTTAAGCTATGATTGATCGAACTAAAAATCTAAAATGCGAAAGGGGATAAAAAGATTTGCAGGCAAATCATTCTTATCCTTTTTTTATCAACAGGTATCCAATCAGGCGTTGAAATTGGTAACTTTACCCTCCTGAAGTTTTGGCTTCAGCAACATAAATCGATAGATACAACCATTTGATATGATTCCATTTACACATTTACATGTTCACTCGCAGTACTCCATTTTGGATGGAGCAGCCAGTGTTCGCGGTTTGATTGCCAAAGCCAAGGGTGATGGCATGACTGCACTGGCATTGACTGATCATGGCAATATGTTTGGGGCCAAGGAATTTTTTGATGTCTGCAAAAAGGAAGGCATCAAGCCCATCATTGGTTGCGAAACTTACGTGGCCGAGCAGTCACGCCATAACAAGAAGGACGCGAAGGTGGACCGTTCGGGTTATCACCTGATCCTGTTGGCCAAGAACATGATTGGTTACCGCAACCTGATCAAGATGGTTTCGGCCGCTTATACCGAAGGCTTTTATTATAAGCCGCGCATCGATAAAGAGTTACTGGAAAAATACCATGAAGGACTGATCGTTTCCACGGCCTGCCTGGGAGGAGAGGTTCCCCAGCATATCATGGCCGGCAATATGCAGGATGCCGAGGACACCATTCAATGGTTCAAGTCTCTCTTTAAGGAGGATTTCTACCTGGAACTGCAGCGCCATCCTTCAGAATCGGAAGATATGCGCCATAGCGTCTATGAAAACCAGGTGCTGGTCAATGAAAAACTGATTGCTCTGGCCAAAAAGCATGAAGTGAAGCTGATCTGTACCAATGACGTGCATTTTATCAACGAGCAGGATGCCGATGCCCATGACCTTTTGATTTGCCTTAACACGGGTAAAGATCTGGATGACCCTACCCGTATGCGCTATACCAAGCAGGAGTGGTTTAAGACCACCAAGGAGATGAACGAACTGTTTGCCGATGTACCCGAGGCGCTTGTAAATACCCAGGAGATCAATGATAAGATAGAAACCTACAACCTGAGTTCTTCTCCCATCATGCCGGTCTTCCCCATTCCCGAAGACTTTGGCAAGGAAGAGGATTACCGTTCCCGTTACACCGAGGAGATGCTCATTGAGGAGTTTTCCGAAGACTGGTTTAAATCCATTGGCGGATACGATAAGGTGTTAAGGGTAAAACTGGAAGCGGATTATCTTGCCCATCTTACCTGGCAAGGGGCCAGGGAACGTTATGGAGAGCCTTTCTCGGATGATGTAAAGGAACGTATCGAATTTGAGCTGACGACCATCAAAAAGATGGGTTTCCCCGGTTACTTTTTGATCGTGCAGGACTTCATCAATGAGGCGCGTCGTATGGATGTGCTGGTAGGGCCTGGCCGTGGATCAGCAGCCGGATCGGTGGTTTCCTACTGCACAGGGATTACCAACATCGATCCGATGAAGTACGATTTGCTGTTTGAGCGTTTCTTAAATCCCGACCGTATCTCCATGCCCGATGTGGACATCGACTTTGATGATGACGGCCGCCAAAAGGTGCTGGATTATGTGACCCGCAAATATGGCAATGACAAGGTTTCTCACATCTGTACCTTTGGTACCATGGCTACCAAGTCGGCCATCAAGGATGTGGCCAGGGTGCTGAAACTGCCCCTTTCGGAAGCCGACCGCCTGACAAAGCTGGTGCCCGAGGCTCCCAAGATGAATTTCAAGATCGCTTTCAATGAGAGCCCTGATCTGAAAAAAGAACTGGCCTCGCCCAATGAACTGGTCAAAGCTACTCTGAAATTTGCCCAGACCCTGGAAGGCTCCGTGCGACAGACAGGGGTGCATGCCTGCGGTATTCTGATCAGCCGTGACCCCTTGACAGACCATATCCCGGTCATGTTTTCAAAGGATGATGAAAACCTTCTGACCACCCAGTATGATGGAAGGTTTGTGGAGGATATCGGACTATTAAAAATGGACTTCCTGGGCCTTAAGACCTTATCAATCATTAAGGAAACAGTAGAAAATATCAAGCTTTCAAGGGGGAAAACCGTTGATATGGATCATCTGCCCCCGGCCGATGAAAAGACCTTTGAATTGTTTACCAACGGGGATACCACCGGTATATTCCAGTTTGAGTCGCCCGGAATGAAAAAGCATCTGCGCAACCTTAAACCCAACCGTTTTGAGGATTTGGTGGCCATGAATGCCCTTTACCGTCCCGGACCTATGGAATACATCCCTTCGTTTATCAAACGTAAACACGGGCAGGAAAAGATTGAATATGACCATCCCCTGATGGAACCATACCTGAAGGATACCTACGGTATCACGGTTTACCAGGAACAGGTGATGTTGCAGTCAAGAGCCCTGGCAGGCTTTACCCGCGGTGACTCTGACTCTTTGCGTAAGGCCATGGGTAAGAAGCTGATCTATATGATGGATAAGCTGAAAGTGAAATTCAAGGAAGGCTGTTTAAACAACCCTAAATTCATGGAAGGCTGTACGGCGGAAAATAAGGATGCCGAGAAGCTGATCGATAAGATATGGAAAGACTGGGAAGCTTTTGCCTCGTACGCATTCAATAAGTCACATTCCGTATGTTATGCCTGGCTTGCTTACCAGACGGGTTTTCTGAAGGCCAATTACCCGGCCGAATTTATGGCTGCCAACATGAGCCGAAACCTGAGCAACATCACGGAAATCTCCAAGCTGATGGAAGAGTGCAAACGCATGAAACTCATCGTGATGGGACCGGATGTGAGTGAGAGTTACGCCAAGTTTACCGTTAACAAGGCAGGTAACGTTCGTTTCGGGATGGCCGCCATTAAAGGGGTAGGAGAGGGTGCCGTACAGGATATCATAAAAGCCCGCCAGGAAGGCGAATTCAAGAGCATCTATGATTTTGTGGAAAGGGTGAACCTGCAGTCGGCCAACAAGAAAAATATCGAAGCTTTGGCCATGGCCGGCGCTTTTGATGGCTTTAAACAGCATACCCGCAGCCAGTTCTTTGCCACCGATGAAAATGACCAGACCTTTATTGAAAAGCTGATCCGTTATGGCAATAAAATGCAGTTTGAGAACAACAACATGCAGCCGTCGCTCTTTGGCGAAATCATGACCACCCAGTCGGTTCAGAAACCCGAGCCAGTCCAGGTACCCGAATGGCCGGATCTGGTGCTGCTGGAAAAGGAAAAAAGCCTAATAGGCATCTATCTCACATCTCATCCGCTGGACAAATACAAGATTGAAATTGATACTCTTACCACCAAGGATGTTTCGCTGCAGGATCTGAACAGCAACATCGAATCATTGGTGGGTAAAGAATTGACCTTTATCGGCATGGTCACCGAAGCGCGCGATGCCATTGGCAAGTCGGGTAAGCCTTTTAGCTATTTGGTGCTGTCGGATTATACGGATTCCTATAAAATGTTTTTCTTTACCAAGGACTACGTTGAATATGGCAAATATTGCAAGCCCGGATTGTATTTAATGATTAAAGGGGCCGTACAAAACCGCTTTGGGGGAGAACAGCTGGAATTTAAGGTAAGCCGCATAGAACTGATGGACGATATCCGGGAAAAGTACTTTAAAAGCATTACCCTGAAAGTTCCCCTGACGGTTATCAATAATGAGATGATTGCTGATCTGGAACGCCTTACCAAAAAGAACACGGGAAAGTCCTTGCTAAAATTTGCTGTATTTGATCCTGAAACAAAACAGGTAGTTAATCTGTTCTCAAGAAATACGCGCATTGAAATAACCAATGAATTGCTTGCGTATTTTGAAAAGAATGAAGACCTTGCATTTAAAATTAATTAGGCTAATTTTGTAAGGCTTTAAAACAATTGGTACTATTTACATAAAAAACATAATACGATGGCTTTAGAAATAAATGACGCAAATTTTGAAGAACTGGTTCTTCAATCTGACAAGCCGGTTTTAGTTGATTTTTGGGCAGAATGGTGTGGTCCGTGCCGTATGGTAGGTCCCATTGTAAATGAACTTTCTGAAGACTACGCCGGAAGGCTGGTAGTAGGTAAGGTGGATGTGGACAGCAATCCGGGCATTGCTTCCAAATATGGCATTCGCAACATACCCACCATCTTGTTTTTCAAGGATGGATCAGTGGTTGAAAAACATGTAGGAGCTGCTCCTAAGACTACCCTGGCATCAAAAGTGGATAGTATCCTTTAAAAGATAGTTGCAAAAAAGAAAGGCATAGGAAATACCACTTTCTATGCCTTTTTTATTTGAAGCAAAGTGAAGGTGCTTCTGGCGGCCAGCCCCCAATACTCGGGGCAAGAAATGCGATGAACAGCGGTGATAAAATGTCAGGGGTCTGTTTTTGCCAGCAGCCAATGGCCAGTTGCCTGTAACTTTAATTAATTGATTAATCTTGAACAATCTACTCGACATAGAACATTTCCAGCAGTTTGATAACCTTGAACTGATTTCGCGTGAGGTGGTCGAAGGCTTTATCACTGGGTTGCACCGCAGTCCCTTTCATGGGTTCTCTGTGGAGTTTGCCGAGCATCGCCTTTACAATACGGGCGAGTCGACCAAGCACCTGGACTGGAAACTGTTTGCCCGCACCGACCGATTGTTTGTTAAGCAATATGAAGAAGAGACCAACCTGCGCTGCCAGCTGGTCATTGACACTTCCTCCTCCATGCTCTTCCCTTTTGAGAAGGGAAAGCCTTCCAAGTCCAACAAGCTGGCGTTTTCGGTATATTCTGCTGCCGCCATCATTTACCTGCTGCGCAGACAGCGGGACGCTGCCGGTCTGTCGCTTTTTTCGGAAGATATTGATTTTCATTCACAAGCACGCCTGTCATCGGTTCATATCGACATGCTGTACAATCAGCTGGGTTCCCTGTTAAGGCAGGAACAGGCCCTATTGCACAAAAAGACCAATACGGTCAGTGCCTTGCATATGATCGCTGAAAACATTCACAAGCGTTCTCTGGTGATCCTTTTCAGTGATCTGATCGAACAGCAAAGTACCGATGAGTTGTTCGAGGCCTTGCAGCACCTTAGATACAACAAGCATGAGGTGTTGCTATTTCATGTTACGGACCATCGCCAGGAGCGGAATTTTGATTTCAGGAACCAGCCCTTCCGTTTTGTGGATCTTGAAACGGGTGAACACCTTAGGTTCTCACCCAATGACCTGAAAAAGAATTACGAAAAGGCTATGGCCGACTGGTTTGAAGAGATGCGCATACGCTGCGGCCAGTACCAGGTTGAACTTGCCGAGGCAGATATCAATAAGGATTTTAAGCATGTGCTTTATTCTTACCTGTTAAAAAGAAAAAGGCTCTACTAAGATACTGTGATAACTTCCAAATTTTTATTCATCATTTAATTCCTCAATTTCCTTTTTTATCTTTGTCTAGCAGAAAGAAGGCTTTTGGTCGATTCGTTGAACCGAAGTCTATCTAGTGGCGGAGAATCTATTCTCCGCTTTTTTCTTTTGCTTTGCAAAAGAGCAGAAAGAAGGCCTGGTCTTCATCATTACCCGAAGTTTATCTGTGGAGCCTGTT
>DATGYU010000216.1:0-1584 GCA_035297625.1 Prolixibacteraceae bacterium | reverse complement strand
GAGAAGATCACTCTTTTTACCCGTGAAGGTGAAGAAAGAAGAGGTAGAAAATATTCCTTCTCCCGGGATAATTCACCTTACAATTTTAGGATTTTCCTTTCTGTCGCTACCGATGATAGTTTTAAAAAGCCTGTTCAATTTGACAATTCTTTCTGGATCTCTGAATGTGTCAGCTCATCTGTAGAACCGCAGGATTTTGATGTTTATTTTGGAAATCAGTTCTATAACGAGAAGGAATCTACATCGGCAAATAAGGTGGTAGATGGCGCGTTAATAGGTGCTATCGTCGTGACAGCGGCTACTGTCAAAACGCCCCCAAATCAATAAACTTATAAACATATGAAAAAAAGTCTGGTCCTGTTCTTTATGCTTTTGACTCTGGTCAATGGCTACGTGAAATCGGAAAACTACAATATTTTGGATTTTGGGGCCAATGCTGATGGTAAAACGCTTACTACCGCGGCTATTCAAAAAGCCATCGATGCCTGTGCCCAAAAAGGGGGAGGAAGGGTTGTGGTTCCCAGGGGGGAGTATTTGACCGGCACGCTGAACCTTGCCTCCAATGTGGATTTTCATTTGGAAACGGGTGCTGTTTTAAAAGCAACTACTGATCTTTCGCAATACCAGATTCACAATGAACAGCCTGCCGGGGTGTTTTATACCGAAAAGGCGCACAATGTCTCGATTACAGGCAATGGGACCATCTTTGGACAGGGCATGGAGATGATGTATGTCGACAGCCCTAAAGTCATTGGCGGTAAGGAATATACCCGGCAAAAGGATAATTTTCGAAAATTGGAATCTGGAAACGGGGACGGCCCGTTTTATCCAAAGGACCGCTATCACCAGATGATCATCTTTAGTGAATGTACACAGCTTACATTGAAAGAATTTACCGTCATAGATGCCCCTTACTGGACTTTTCTGATCGTGCACAGCGATGGTGTTTTGGTAGATGGTCTCCGCATTGATAACAACCTGATGATTCCCAACAGCGATGGACTGGATGTAATTTCATGCAGCAATGTTACGATTGCCAACTGTAATTTCTCCTGTGGCGACGATGCCATTGTTCTGGCAGGCTATGCCCATCATTTCGGTGACCCCGGATTTAAAGGCATCTTGAAACGATCGGAAAACATCAATGTGAATAACTGTATCCTTCGCTCCCGTTCCAGCGCTATCCGCATCGGGGGATGGGACCAGAACCACATGGCCAATTACAATTTCAGCAACATTGTCATCTATGACTCCAACCGGGGTATCAACCTTAGCGTGGGGGATTCCGGATCGGTACAGAATGTCAATTTTAACAATATCCGCATTGAAACAAGATTGCATACCGGCGACTGGTGGGGGCAGGGCGACCCGATAAAGATTACCGCCATTCGGGGGGTGCCCAAAAGCAAGACCATCGGCATCATTAAAAACATAAACTTTACCAACGTTTCCTGCAAAAGCGAGAACTGCATCAACCTGATCGCCTCGGATGAGACCCGTCTGCAAAATATCTTCTTTAATAATTTGCAGATGGAATTTGTCAAAAGTGAAAAGGAGGAGACCATTGGGGGCAACCTGGATTTA
>DATGYU010000215.1:0-3415 GCA_035297625.1 Prolixibacteraceae bacterium | reverse complement strand
ATGCCCGTTTAACTTTATATTGGGTCTTTGGGTAGCGGTTGTTCCATATCCAAATGAACAAGCTCCGTTACTTCCATCAAGTATATAATAAGACGTTGAATTATAACTTGTTGCTGTTTGCTTAAAAACCGAATTGGAAGTGTAGCCAGTTGAAGAATAGGAGCAGGTGTTGATCAAAATATTCGAAACCCCGTCCCAATAGAATGGGGTTGTGAAATTATGAGTATTCCATCCGGGTATGGGTGTAAAATTATTAATGGTCCTGACATTCACAAAACCGGCAATAGGCCTGCGGTCCTTACCGCTGCAGAAGATAGTCAAATACCCATGGGCATCAATTGTCACATTAGGAAATGTCCATTTAGCAGGTTCATCGGCATCATCCGTCAACGAGTAATTATTAAGGTTTACGGATTGATTCCCAATATTGTACAATTCGATCCAATCAGGAAATTCACCATTTTCGTCCGGCAGGAGTGAATAATTACGGTTTGAACCTTCGTTTATAATAACCTGTGATCTTGCAATATTTAAAAAAGTGATAAACAGCAAGGGAACTAAGTAAAGAAAACGCATAGTTATTTTTTTAAGAAAAATACAAAAAGAATAGCAATTCCCGGAATTCCGTAAAGTGAAAAAGCAAATCGAATCAGAACATCGATTTCAGGTCGATAATTCCGAAAAGATCAGCACTTGTGATAATTATCAACACAATAATAAACCACCTAATGAATGCAGCTCCCCACGTCAAAGCATAATGCGACGCAATAAATGCCCCTGTTACGTTTCCAATTGAATGCACCAGGCCATACTGCCAGTGTACTTTATCATTAAGTACAAAAACAATCAGGGCAAAGATGGTATAAACCATGACAATCAACCCTTTAATTGCATTTGCCCTAATCAGGTCGTAGCCGGCACCAAGCACAATACCGGCTAAAAGAAAATAACCCACCCCAACCTGGACGAATCCTCCATAAATGCCTATCAGGAAGAAAATCAGGCATTGGACTTTACTCACTTTTTTATCCTGAAGGATTTGTTGCCCGTTGATCCATTTATCAGGTTTAACAATCATGAAATAGACCATCATGATCATTGCGAGCCCTAACGCTTTTCTGAATGTCGCTTCGTCAATCTCGACAGATAATTGTGCACCGGTAATTGCGCCGAGTACAGTCGGGATCATAAGTTTTATGGCTTTCCTTGTATCAAGAAGTTTTTGTCTTTTAAAATTGACGGTGGATGTAAAATTCTGCAGGATGACAGCAATACGGTTAGTTCCGTTGGCAACGTCAGCAGGTAATCCCATGAACATGAAAAGAGAAAGGGAGATAATAGTACCACCCCCTGCCAATGTATTTATAAAACCAACAAAAACACCCGATACAATCAGTGCTAAGACTTCAAAGGTTGTCACTTAGTGGTTGCTTGATTTAGCAAATTTATTCAATTATTGACTCCAATGATTACCTTTGCCTCCTCAATTTTAGCAGCATGAGCAGGACAGTTAAAGGAATCATTAACAGTTTCAAGCGTTCAGCGCCAAAAGGATTGAAAACGGCATGGTGGCTTATCAAGATCACCATTCCTGTATCATTTGCGGTCATGCTGATGGACTATTTTGGCCTTTTGACTGAAATTGCCAAAGTCACAGGACCATGGTTTAAATATCTTGGCCTGCCCGGTGTTTCTGCCATAGTGCTCATTACGAGCATGTTCACCAATGTTTACTCTGTGGTAGCAGTTTTGACCCTGCTTGACCTTCCACTGCGGGAGGGGATGATACTTGCAACAATGTGTCTTGTTTCACATGGCTTTATCATTGAAACGGCTGTAATGAAAAAAACCGGTTCATCGGCAATCGGTATAAATATCGTCAGATTAGCCGGTAGCGTTGCAGTTGCTCTTATTCTAAATTGGACAATGCCGGGCAGGTTCACTGATGTAAATGCAGTATGGGCACCTGTTACCATACCATTTTCAGATGCTTTTATGAACTGGTTGAGCAATATTGGTTCAACCGTCCTGAAAATATTTATTCTGGTAAATTTGCTCTTGTTTTTTCAGCAAGTACTTGAGGAATTCGGATGGATAAAACTTATTGAGAAACCGTTATCACCGGCTATGAAGCTAATGGGTCTTCCCAAAAGCACAACTTTTTCATGGGTGGTAGCAAACCTTGTTGGTTTAGCTTATGGTTCAGCAATAATGATCGACCAGCGTGAGAAGGAAAGAATGACAAAAGAAGATGCAGACCTGCTCAACCACCATATCTCAATATCCCATTCACAGTTGGAAGATCCGCTGTTATTTGCAACACTCGGTTATACCCTGCATTGGCTGATCTGGCCACGCGTAATTGTTGCTATAGCTGCAGTATGGCTTCGCCGTTTGGTACTGCAAAATCAGAAAATTTACTTTCTTTTCTGGCGAAGGAAGATGAGTTCCTGATACTCTGTGATGATTTGCCAAATCTTGTAATTTTTGAAATTTCCATTTCATTTTCTATCTTTGCATCACCAAAAAAGCTTTATGTCAGTGTACTGGCTAAATCTTAATTACACAAGGCCGTCCGGTCTTTTATACCCTTTACCGCTCAGGGAAGAGGTAACAGATTCTCTTTATTATTAAGCGCTGCCGGTATAATTATATTGTCCTTTTTGGGTGGTACCCGACAAGCAATATACCCTTCAGATTATTTGCCGTGGTTCAGAAAACTAATTAATTTTGAAGTAAGCTAGTACAATAAAATCTTATCAGAAAAATATGGAAAAAGTAATGATCAGACTCCGGATGGGTTCGCATGATGCACATTATGGCGGCAACCTTGTTGACGGAGCCAAAATGCTTCAACTTTTCGGAGATGTTGCCACTGAGTTATTAATCAGAAATGATGGTGATGAAGGACTTTTCAAGGCATACGACATGGTTGAGTTTATGGCACCAGTATATGCAGGTGATTTCATTGAAGCCACCGGTGAGATAACCCATATTGGTAACTCATCCCGGAAAATGACTTTTGAAGCGCGTAAAGTGATTGTTCCAAGGCCAGATATATCAGATTCGGCAGCCGATTATCTTGAAGAACCAATAATAGTATGCAGGGCAAGCGGTACTTGCGTTGTTCCGGTTAAATGTCAAAGAATCCAAAAAGCACAATAATATGGAAAAGCTGATTATAACTGCAGCCATCAGTGGCGCAGAAGTATTAAAAGAGCATAATCCTGCAGTGCCCTATACAGTCGGGGAGTTTGTCCGTGAAGCAAAACTCGCTCATGAAGCAGGAGCAAGTATCATCCATCTTCATGTAAGGTATGATGATGGAACCCCAACTCAGGATAAAGAGCGATTCCGTGAAGTGATTGCGGCGATTAAAGCTGAAGTTCCTGATGTAATAATCCAGCCTTCAACC
>DATGYU010000214.1:0-2976 GCA_035297625.1 Prolixibacteraceae bacterium | reverse complement strand
CTGTACTAACAATATGATAACAATACAGCAGCAGATCAATTACCGATCAGACAATGGCAATACAGGGCCAAAGCGGAGTTAAAAAACCAGCAGATGCTTTTTAAAGCAGGAGGAAATGGGCATTCACTTATGTTAAAACAGGAAGATAGAATTAAAAGTAATACTTGCTGGTGAATGCCTGTGGAAGATGGGCAGCTGTAGCTATTTCTTTAACTGTTTAATCCTGATTCAAAATATTCCTTATTTCTTTTTTAATAATGATTTTTGTACTTGATCCAAAGTATTGACCGCTGATTACTGATCTCTGATCACTTCTGCCTTTTAACTTAGCTTAAACATCTCTTTCCACAATACTTCGTATTGCTCGGTATATTGCTTCACGATATCGAAATTACTGGTCACCAAAAGGTTTTCCTGGTTATGATTGGAGGCAGTATAGGTCCAGTTGAAACTGCCGGTAAAGATGATGCGATTATCGATGATGCCAAACTTATGGTGCATGTGGTAGCGTGAATGGTCAATCTTGACAGGTATCCCCGCATCCTTCAAATCCTTGATGGCCGAGCCATGATCATACATCTTATCATCATCGGTAATAATCCTCACCTTTACCCCGCGTTCATGGCAAGCCAGAAGGTCGCCTGCCAGGCGGCTATCGGTAATTGTAAACACACAGATGTCCAATGTTTTGGATGCTTGTGTCAGCATTCCTGAGATGGATTCCATGATGTCGGTACCCGGACTGAAAAACACTTTATGCAGATGAAACTGGTGTCTGTCGATCAGTTCAAAGCAGTTCTGCAGCCAGAAGATGGCCTGCTGGCCGTTGTCGGAGGCATCCAGTTTACGGGTCTCATTGAAAAGGCGATAGCGAAGTTCTCCACGCTCTTCACGGTTCAGGTGTTTGATTTGCCTGGCTATTTCAAGATCGGTATCAGGGGTGAAAGGTTTACCGTAGTTATCCGTCAGGTACTTGATCAATTGCTCCATTACTTCTTCTCAAAATAGTAAACCACCCAGTTGTTGTTCTCCTTAAAGCCGGTCTCCCTTAAACCGAGTGATTCAGCTTTTGCCTTAACATCGGGCATGTCTTGCCTGTAAAAGCCGCTCAGGTAAATTCTTCCTTCAGGTTGCAGCACTTTCACATAAGCCGGCAGATCGTTGATAATGATATTCTTGTGGATGTTGGCAAAGATCACCTGGTAGGTCTCTTCACCCAGCAGGGAGGCATCACCCAGCTTAGCTTCCAAATTGTGAATGTTGTTGAGACTGGCATTTTCCACCGTGCTTTCATACGACCATTTATCGATATCGATGGCCGTGACGCTTTTAGCTCCTTTGAGCGAGGCGAGCATTCCCAGGATACCGGTTCCGCAGCCCATGTCCAGCACAGTCTTGTTACTCAGGTTCATGTCCAGGATCTGCTCTGCCATCAGGGTAGTGGTTTCATGATTGCCAGTACCAAAGGCCATCTTGGGTTCAATGACAAGCTCGAATTCAGGCTTTTCTTCTACAATATGAAAGGGAGCCCTTACCAATAGTCGTCCACCAATAAGCAGTGGCTGGAAGTAGTTCTTTTCCCATACCTCATTCCAGTTCTGGTCAGGTATCATCTCCAGATCGGTTTCAACAGCAAAGGGCAGGATAGAAGTGATTTCCTGCACTTCTTCCATGTTAAAAGACTCACCGGGAACATAGCCCTCTACATGGTCTTCCGTCTCATCAAAACTTTCAAAAGCCAGGTCAGCAAGCACTGCTACCAGTATTTCCCGGTTCTCTTCACTGTCGGGCGTAAGCTTAAAGGTGATCTTGGTATAAATCATAGGAATTTCAAGTTTAAAATTTCAAGTTTAAAGTTGGCAGAGATCAGTAATCATTGAATCAGTAATCATTGGCTTACACACCGTCTCCCATTTGAGGTTGATAAAGTTGTTAAGGACTTTAAGGTCATTAGCCACTGTTTATCGCTCAGCCTAAATTGTACATTGTCTAATTGTAAATCTTTTCAAAGATACTATAAAAAAGAAAGACCACCTGTTCCCAGATGGTCTTTTGTATTGTTTAAAAAGGACCTTATAAGTCAATGCTGCAGATCTGCGCAATACTGAACACTGAACACTGAACACTGAATACTCCTTACTAGTAGGCAGTAATTATTCCCAAAAAGTCTTCTGCTTTCAAAGAAGCACCGCCAATCAGTCCACCGTCGATGTCTGCCTGTGCAAACAGTTCAGGAGCGTTTTTAGCGTTGCAGCTTCCGCCGTAAAGGATAGAAGTTTCATCAGCTATAGTCTGGCCGAATTTCTGTGCAATCAGTCCACGGATGAAAGCCAGCATTTCCTGTGCCTGTTCTGTTGAAGCAGTCACACCAGTTCCGATAGCCCATATTGGCTCATAAGCGATAGCCAGTTTAGAGAAGTCCTCAACGCTAAGGTTGAAGATGGTTTCTTCCAGTTGAGTCTTTACAAAGTCGTTCTGAGTGTTGGCCTGACGAACGGGAAGAGCTTCTCCGCAGCAATAGATAGGAGTTAAGCCGTTGGCAAGGGCCAATGCCACTTTCTTGTTCAGTATTTCACTTGTTTCGCCATAGTATTCTCTGCGTTCAGAGTGGCCTAAAATCACATAGTTTGCACCTGTTGATTTAACCATTGCAGCAGACACTTCACCGGTAAAGGCTCCTTTGGCTTCAGCAGCACAGTTCTGGGCAGCAACACCGATCAGCTTACTGTCGACAGTGGCAACTACGCTTGTAATATGAGTGAAAGGAGTTCCAAGAACTACCACTACATCTTTTACACCTGATTTGGCAACTAATTCATTTACTGCTTTAGCCAGTTCAACACCTTCAGGAACAGTGGTGTTACATTTCCAGTTTCCGGCAACAATCTTTTTTCTCATTATCAATCGGTTTTAATGGTTTTTTGAAATTTGAACCAAAAATAGACAATCCCTTCAGAACATCCTAACATCATCTCC
>DATGYU010000213.1:0-2087 GCA_035297625.1 Prolixibacteraceae bacterium | reverse complement strand
TCATGGTGGCAATGCCGCCACTGGCAATAAGTTCCAGTTCAGGAAATCTATCCATGATCTCTTTGTACAGATCGATGCTTGGACCTGTCAGCATACCATCGCGGGCAATATCGGTTGAAATAACTTTTTGGATACCTTTGGAGGTATAGTTTTCAATAAAATCAAGGATCGGCAATTCCGATACTTCCTGCCAGCCACTGACTGCAATCATCTTGTCTTTTGCATCGGCACCCAGAATGATTTTCTCCGGACCATAAGTTTCAACCCAATGCAGGAAAGTCTCACGATCTTTAACGGCAATGCTTCCACCAGTCACCATTTGGGCCCCACTTTCAAAGGCGACACGAAGATCTTCATCTGATTTTAATCCACCACCAAAATCAATTACCAGGCTGGTTTTTGAAGCAATGGTTTCCAGCACTTTATAATTAACGATGTGTTTAGCTTTGGCACCATCCAGATCTACCAGGTGCAAACGGGTAATGCCCGCATCTTCAAACATCTTGGCTACTTCCAAAGGATTTTCATTGTAGACGGTTTTTTGATTGTAATCGCCTTGGGAAAGACGAACACATTTAGCGTCAATTAGATCAATAGCTGGAATAATAGTTATCATGAAAGTTAAATCTTAAGGAAGTTTTCTAATATACGTGCACCCACCATTCCACTTTTTTCAGGATGAAATTGTGTGGCGTAAAAATTATCACGATGTAAAGCTGCACTAAATGGATTGATGTAATTGCAGACAGCGGCGGTATGTTCACCTACGGCTGCATAATAGGAATGCACGAAATAGACAAACTGGTCTTCCATGGAAGAATCAAATATTGTGCCTTTCAGATGATGAAGACTGTTCCATCCCATATGAGGGACTTTGGTGATAAACTCATTACCGGGCTCTGGAACAAACCGTTTAACCTTTTCTTCGAAGATTCCCAGGCAGGGCGTATCGTTTTCTTCTGAATAGCTGCACATTAACTGAAGGCCAAGGCAAATACCCAGCACCGGCTGTTTGAGCGAAGGAATCAGCTGATCCAGTCCTTCCCGTTTCAGGTAAGCCATTGTAGTACTTGCTTCTCCAACTCCGGGAAAGATCACTTTATCAGCTGCCTTAATCTTTTGATGATCGGCAGTAATTTCAGCATTTACCCCTAAGCGAAGCAATGCATTATTTACTGATTCTATATTCCCGGCGTTGTATTTAATGATAACAATATTCATTGTAAAAAATCTTAAAATTTCTGTGCTTTCAGAGGACAACAATAGATTAGTTATTGTAACTTTAGGGTGAAAATCAACAGGGCGCGTTCTTCTAACGGTTAGGAAACCGGTTTCTCAATCCGGAGATGGCAGTTCGATTCTGCTACGCGCTACTATTTTATTTTACCAACTGGTCAATCACCTTTTTCATTTCCGCAAACTCTTCCTCTTTATACAAGCGAGTCATGTAAACAATTTTGCCTGTTTTGTCAAGGATTACATTGCGGGTCACCCCTGCATTCTTTTCGGCAAACGTGTAAAATATAGTTCCTTTAGGATCTAATGCCAAAGGATAAGTTACCGGTATTTGTTTTGCAAATTTCTCCACCACATCCTTCGGCTCATCCAGGTCAATGCCATAAAGGGCAAAGTTGGGATTGTCCTTGTATTTCTTCCAGATGTCCGATTCAATGTGCGGCATCTCTTTACGGCATACAGAACACCAGCTTGCAGTAAACTGAAGCATGACAACTTTGCCCTTTAAATCGGAAACATTGATAGTCTTTCCATCAGTGGTAGTCAACTTAAAATCAGGCACCTGCTGGCCAATCTTAACGATGTATCCATAGTCAGCAGGAATTTCCTTATCAGGCACCTGACCATTTACAGAAGCTGAGAATAAAATCATAAGAATGAGTGTTAGTGTTTTCATCTGTTGTATTATAAATTTTAAATAACCAATAATGCTGATCAAAGCGCCAACCTGGAACTTTGAATTTTAAACTAATTGAACACCACCGTTTTATTCTGATATACCAGTACTTTTCGCTGCAAATGTTTAAAGACAGCATGCGAGAGAACAATCTTTTCCAGGTCACGGCCTTTAC
>DATGYU010000212.1:0-13298 GCA_035297625.1 Prolixibacteraceae bacterium | reverse complement strand
AGTAGTATTTTATATCCATATCTGGTCCAAATGGATTTACTATTTATAGGAAGGAGTTTATTATTTTACTGGTATTTGGTAGGATCCTGTTAAACCGGCTGGTCTTTAGGTCAAGTTACCAGACAAACCCTTGTTAAGCGGTCACTTATCCGCCAGGATAATACGTGTCTATCTTCAAATTTCAACCCTTGATTCGCATTATTCAGAAAAATATCCAATATCCAATAACCAATATTCATTCTGCCATGAGTAAAATATACTCATGGCTCCTTTATTATCACTATTGAATACTGAACTCAATAATACAGATTTAAGGATCATCCCTTTTTGCTGAATACCTGTTTAAAGAACTCGTCCACCCGGCTAAACTGCAGGATCTCGATCTGAAACTTTTCGATGTTAAGTCCCTTGCCCGCTTTGGGAATAAAGATGGAATCAAAGCCCAGCTTTTCGGCCTCAGCAATACGTTGTTCCAGCCGGTTAACGGCACGTATCTCTCCCGATAAACCTACTTCACCGGCAAAACATACGTTTTTACGGATGGGGAGATCAAAATTGGAGGAAAGAATGGCGGTAATGACCGTTAAGTCAATACCCGGGTCATCTACTTTAATTCCACCGGCAATGTTTAAAAACACGTCCTTGGCGGCCAGTTTAAAGCCGGCCCTTTTCTCCAGAACAGCCAGAAGCATATTCAAACGGCGAAGGTCAAAGCCTGTAGATGAGCGCATGGGAGTGCCATAGGCTGCTGTACTGACCAGGGCCTGTATCTCAATGAGCAGCGGGCGGATGCCTTCAATGGCGGCCGAGATGGCTGTTCCGCTAAGGCCTTCGTGGGTGCGGTTAATCAGCAGCTCTGAAGGGTTGGACACTTCTCTCAGGCCCCCGTTGCCCATCTCAAAGATGCCCAGTTCGGAAGTGGAACCAAAGCGGTTTTTGATGGCCCTTAAAATGCGGTACATGTACTGGTTTTCGCCTTCAAACTGCAGAACCGTATCCACGATATGTTCCAGCACCTTTGGCCCTGCAAGGCTTCCTTCCTTGGTGATATGGCCAATCAAAATAACAGGGACATTGCTCTCCTTGGCATATTTTAAGATCCCGTTGGTACATTCGCGTATCTGGCCTACCGATCCGGGCGAGGATTCAATCATCTCGGTGGAGACCGTCTGAATGGAATCGACGATCAGCAGGTCGGGGGCGATATGCTCACTTTGGGTGAGGATTTGTTCCAGTGAGGTCTCACTTAAAAAATAGCAGTTTTCATTTTCTTTTTGAAGGCGCTGGGCCCTGATTTTGATCTGCTGAATGCTTTCCTCGCCAGAGACATATAGTATTTTTTTGTTTTTTAAATCCAGGGCCAGCTGAAGCACAAGGGTGGATTTACCGATACCCGGTTCTCCGCCAATCAGGACCATGGATCCCGGCACGAGACCTCCGCCCAGTACCCGGTTCAGTTCCTGGTTGCAGGTATCGATCCTTTGGGTGTTTTCGGCCGATACTTCCTGCAGCAGCCTGGGCTGGTTGCCCGTGCCTGCCAAAAAAGAAGCGGCCTTTTTCGGTTCACGCTCCACGACCTCTTCCACAAAGGTATTCCATTCGCCGCACGAGTTGCAGCGCCCTACCCATTTGGGGGACTGTGCCCCGCAATTTTGACAGAAGAAGCTGGTTTTTGCTTTAGCCATAGGAATACTTTTTATAATTCGTTTTTAATTTTATCAATAAGGGCGGAGGTGGAGAAACCCTGGGTTAAATCAATCCGTTCTACCCGGCCTCCTTCGGCCAGTACGATATCATAACCTGCAATTTCTTCCAACATGTATTCGCTTCCCTTTACCAACACATCGGGCAGAATGCTTTTTATCAGTTCGTAAGGGGTTTCCTCATCAAAAACAATAACAGCATCCACCATGATCAGCGAGGCAAGCATAATGGCCCTGGATTGCTGGTCAATTAAGGGCCTGTTTTTGCCCTTAAGGAATTTAACAGAGGTGTCGGAATTAAGGCCTACCACCAGTTTATCGCCAAAGACAGCGGCCTTGGATAGTGAATCTATATGTCCGCGGTGGATCAGATCGAAACAGCCATTGGTAAAGACAATGGATTTACCCGCTTGTCTCCATTTGGCCAGTAATGGCATAAATGTTTGTTTACTGCCAAAAATTTTGGATTGTATGGTTTGTAATGGTGTCATTTGTTCTCTGTATTTGTGTAAAAATAGCAAAACCTCACCGCTAAAGAAAACGATGAGGCTTAAATTGATCTCTTACCAATGAAATTAAACCAGTTTGTTGGTCTCCGTGTCAGGAAATACCAGCCAGGGCTTAAAGGTTTTGGCCTCTTCAAAGTCCATCTGGGCATAAGACATGATAATGACCACATCGCCAACAGCCACTTTTCTGGCAGCAGGACCGTTCAGGCAGATCACCCCCGATGCTCTTTCCCCTTTAATGACATAGGTTTCCAGGCGTTCGCCATTGTTGATGTTGACCACCTGGACCTTTTCGTTTTCTATTAAGTTGGCCGCATCCATCAGATCCTGGTCAATGGTAATACTTCCCACATACTGCAAATTGGCTTCTGTGACAGTTACCTTATGTATTTTCGATTTGCAAACTTCAATGATCATTTTTCTTACTTTAAGGTATCGAATACTATTTTTTGCCTTTCATGCCCATGGGGGCTTCAGGGAAAACATGTTTCAATTTATGCCGGTATAACAATATTGTCAATTAACCTGACCTTACCGCAATGCACGGCAATGCAGCCTACTTTGGTACAATTTTCATTCCAGCTTTTAACAGGAAGAAGGGTTGTGGAATTAACAATTTCAAAGTACTCCGTGTTCAAATACTCGTTTTCGTTGATCCGGTCAATGACCCAGCGGCACAGTTCTTCTACGCTTAAAGTGTTGGATTTGTTTACCGCCTCAAACAGGGTAGCCGAAATAAGGGCTGCATTTTTACGCTGTTCGCCCGAGAGGAGCATGTTGCGGGAGCTCATGGCCAGTCCGTCCGCTTCGCGGATGATGGGACAGGACACTATTTCAACCTTTAGCTTCAGCTTTCTTACCATTTCGTTAATTATGGCCAGCTGCTGGAAATCCTTTTGTCCAAAAAATGCCTTATCCGGCTCGACAATCTCAAATAAACGGCTCACCACCTGGGCGACCCCGTTAAAGTGGCCGGGCCTGAATTTACCTTCCATGACCTGTTCGAGCACGCCAAAATCAAACTGCCGGTTGTCCGGTTCAGGGTAAATCTCCTGAACTTCAGGGGCAAAGACCAACTGGCAGGAAGTAGAGGCCAATAGATCGACATCCTTTTGCAAATCGCGCGGGTAGCGCTCCAGATCTGCCTTGTCATTAAATTGTGTTGGATTGACAAAAATACTTACTACCACACAGTCCGATTGCCTGCCGGCCTGCTCTACCAGGGAAAGATGTCCTTGGTGCAAGGCACCCATTGTCGGTACAAAACCAATGCTTAACCCTTCTTTTCGCTTGTCATTCAGTATGAACCGAAGCTGGTTTATATGCTTTACTACCTGCATCTTGATATTAAAATGAGCAGGCAAAGTAAATAAATAAATCAATATCACTTCTTGATTATTAAGGTTTTTTAAGATCACTGTAACCAACTGGAATTGAATATTGCGTATATTTTATTAATTTTGCACACTTAAACTCAGGCGATATAAATGGAAAAGAAAAAAGTCTTATTTATTTCATCAGAAATCACCCCCTATCTTCCAGAGACAGAAATGTCGAAAAAATCACGGTTCCTTCCACAGGGAATCCAGGAAAGAGGAAAGGAAATCCGGACTTTTATGCCTCGATATGGTAGTGTAAATGAACGTCGGAACCAGTTACATGAAGTGATTCGATTATCTGGTATGAATCTAATAATCGATGATACAGATCATCCTCTGATTATTAAAGTGGCCTCGATTCAGTCAGCCCGAATGCAGGTTTATTTTATCGACAATGAAGATTATTTTCAGCGCAAGCATGTGTTGAAGGATTCCAAGGGCAATGAATTTGCCGACAATGATGAAAGAGCCATTTTCTTTGCCCGCGGGGTACTGGAAACTGTTGTCAAATTAAGATGGGCGCCCGATTTGATTCATTGCAGCGGATGGCTCACCTCCCTGGTGCCTTTGTATATCAAAAAGGCTTACAATGATAATCCCTTGTTTGTGGACTCCAAAGTGGTCTATTCTGTATTTCATGATGATTTCAAAAAGCCGCTGGATCCTAACTTTCGCCAGAAGCTAAAGATGAGCGGTATCAACAATAAGGACACCGAGATTGTTGAAGAACCAAGCTATGTGAATTTAAGCAAACTGGCCATCCAGTATGCTGATGCCGCCATTCAGGGTAGTCCAATAATTAACGATGAACTATTGGAATACATCAAATCCCAGGATAAGCCCTTTTTGGAATATCAGCCTGAGGACACCTATATTGATGCCTACAATGAATTTTATGACAAAGTCCTGTAAAGGATCATTTTGGGTTAACTATAAAACGAAAACGCAGTGAAGACAGAAAACAGAACAATGTATAAATTCATGGCTGTATGGGCATTGATCATCCTTGCCTTATGGGGTTGCAAGGAGGATATGAATAAGACGGGCTATGATTTATTATTACCGGGTGATTTAATTTCAGCCAATAAAGCCATCTTTAACAGAGACTCAATCAGTGCCTATACCATAAAGGATAAAGATCTACGTACCAACAAGCCTGATTACAATCTTTTGGGTACCCTGGTGGATCCCGTATTTGGTAAGACTACTGCCAGCTTTGCCTGCCAGTTCCGCATCAGTGGTGTCCCTAAATTTAAAAAGGATGATCCGATCGATTCTTTGGTGTTTTATATGACTTACAGTTCTTTGTACGGCGATACCACAACAGCTCAGAATATCAAGGCCTATGAACTTGTTACTGGTTTTAGTGATGAGGATACCGTCAGCTATTTCCAGAATATAGATCTTAAAGGAATGTCAAGTAGTGTAGTGCTGGGAGAAATAAATCACCGGCAAAGACACAGGGACTCTATTTATGTTGCCACTAGCGATACTACCGGAAGCTATAAACAGATCGATACCATGACCGTCAGGATTAGACTTGATAAGTTTGATCAGACACTGGCACGAAAAATAATGGATGCCACCCTTACCGCCTTTACCGATAACCCGGGGCAGCCGAATATACCCTTTTTAAACTCGTTTAAAGGATTGTATATTGAGCCGGGTGATTTATCCCAGGGAGGCGCCATTGTAAGCATGAAACCCCGAGCCATGATCATGTATACTCCAAAACCTACCACAGCCACCGATACTGTTAAAGCGGAATATGCAACTTATTATGATGTAACAAGATTGGCTGCCCGGGTAAACCATTTTGAACATGATTATTCCACCACCAGTTTTGCAGCCCACCTTGACAAGCCAGATTCCAGGGACAGCCTGATTTATTTACAGTCGACCGGGGGGTTGAGCAGTAAAATCTATATCCCGGACATTAAATACTGGATTAAAGATTCTGCCGGAGTGGCCATTAACAAGGCTGAATTAATCCTTACCGTGGAACAGGCTTACACCGACACGCTTGTATATACCGTTCCTCCAAAATTAATATTAAGCCTTATTGGCGATAACGGAGCCATCAATGATGCCACCGGTCAATTGATTAAACCGGTCGACCTGACCTTTTCGGAATCCTATTATGGCGGAGTATACAATAAGAAAGACGGTACCTACCGGTTTAATCTGGCCGGTCACCTTCAGAAATTGATAAAGGAAAAAGATAAAGCAGATAATGAAAGGCTAAAAAATAATGGTTTTTACCTGACCACGGATAATAAGAATTCCGTATTTAGCCGGGTAGTGTTAAAAGGACCTGCCAGTAAAACAGGCATCCGTTTTGAAGTCACTTATACAAAAATAAAATAGTCCCCCATAACCGGTAACTATAAAATAAAATCGTATGTGTGGAATTGTAGGTTACATTGGCGATAAAAATGTTTATCCCATTATTATTCAAGGACTTCAACGTCTTGAATACCGAGGTTATGATTCAGCCGGACTGGCCATTTACAACGACAGCCTGCATGTGTATAAATGCAAAGGCCGGGTGTCGGATCTTGAAAAGTTTGTAGCAGCTGAAGATATCAGCGGACATATAGGAATCGGTCATACGCGCTGGGCTACCCACGGGGAACCCAATGATTGCAATGCCCACCCGCACACCTCGATGAACGGGGATTTTGTCCTGGTCCATAATGGTATTATCGAGAACTATGCCGAGCTGAAAGCGGACCTTATTAAAAAGGGATATGCCTTCCAGTCGGCTACCGATACCGAGGTGCTGGTCAACCTAATTGAATACTTCTACCGCAATGTGGAAAATGCCAATGCTGAAATAGCCGTAAGGTTAGCCCTGTCCAAAGTGGTGGGCGCTTATGGAATTGTGGTGTTGTGCAAAAACGAAAAGTACCAGTTGATAGCGGCCCGCAAAGGCAGCCCGCTGGTAATCGGTATTGGCAAGGGCGAATATTTTATTGCCTCCGATGCTACCCCCATTATCAATTACACCGACAGTGTGATTTATATGAATGACCATGATGTGGCCATTATCAACAAAGACAGCCTGACGCTAAAAACCGTAGAAAACATCCCTGTAGCCTTTAAAATTACCAAGGTGGATATGACCATCGGGGATTTGGAAAAAGGGGATTTTGAGCATTTTATGCTCAAGGAAATCTTTGAACAGCCCAAGACCATTGAGGATACTTTCCGCGGGCGTATTGCTCCCGATAAAACGGATATTATGCTGGGCGGGCTGATGGATGTTTTTCCCAAAATAGTAAATGCCCGGCGAATTATCATCATAGGTTGCGGAACTTCATGGCATGCTGCCCTGGTGGGCGAATACCTGATTGAAGAATATGCCCGCACCTCCGTGGAAGTGGAATATGCTTCAGAATTCCGTTACCGCAATCCTATCCTGTCAAGCGAGGATGTGGTTATTGCCATAAGCCAGAGCGGGGAAACGGCCGATACGCTGGCCGCCTTACGCATGGCAAAAGAAAAAGGGGCCACGATTCTTGGCATCTGTAATGTAGTCGGATCGTCCATTGCCCGTGAAACCGATGCCGGGGTCTACACCCATGCAGGAGTGGAAATAGGGGTGGCCTCCACCAAGGCATTCACTGCCCAGGTTACCGTCCTTACACTTTTGGCTTTAAAACTGGCCAAGGAGAAAGGAAAGATCTCCGAGGCTGTGTATCTGGATTTAATTTCTGAACTTACACAAATCCCCGATAAGCTCCAGTCCATACTGGTTAAGCACCCTCATATCAAAGAAATTGCCGCTAAATACAAGGATGCCATCAATGCCCTTTACCTGGGCCGTGGTTACCTGTTTCCGGTAGCTTTGGAAGGAGCATTAAAACTGAAGGAGATATCCTATATCCATGCCGAAGGTTATGCCGCCGGAGAGATGAAACACGGGCCCATTGCACTGGTGGATGATAACCTGCCGGTAATTGTGGTAGCTGCCAAAGACCATTACTATGAAAAAATTGTAAGCAATATTCAGGAAGTAAAAGCCCGAAAAGGCAATATTATAGCTGTTGTTACTGAAGGGGATGATGCCCTTAGAACAATGGTTAACGATATGTTCGAGATCCCAAAATCTCATCCTGCCGTTTCACCTTTACTGGCCATTATTCCATTACAGCTCTTCTCTTATTACATAGCCGTAATGCGAGGCTGTGATGTTGACCAGCCCCGTAACCTGGCCAAGTCGGTGACGGTGGAGTAGTCACCTGCTGAATTCCTAAAAATAAGGAATAACAAACAAGAAATAAGGAATAAGAAAGTAAGCCTTTCGTGGAGAGTGTTTGATTTCCTTGTTCCTTATTTCTTGTTTATTATTCCTTATTATTTTTTGTTCTATTTATTTCATCTCTCCAAGTAAACATTGCTCAATCTTTAAGAGCGAAATTCTGCTCATAAGCTAAATATTTGTAAAAAATTACGTAACTTAATAGTAATAAATTACATTGCTTATGAAAACGAAGGAAAACATACCTGTTCCTAAAGTAGGTGATTCAATTTATTTGGATACCTCGCTGTATGTAACTCACGGTGCCGATGATTTTATTGGCGGACTGTGCGAAGTGGCTAGTGTCAAGGAAGAATGGGGCACGATCTGGGTTTCGGTAAAAGAAGATCCGGAGACCCTGCATGGGTGGCCCGAGCTGTACAAAATGCAAGAGCAGTTAAAAAGTGAATTTGGTAGCAGAAGAGGATATAAAAGACCCGATTACAGGGCCGAATTCAACGAGTTATGACACAATCGTTCGGCAAAGGAATACTTCCATAGCGATAGGACTCTCCTGAAGTATTGCTGGTAATAGCAGCGGGCTCCCGGTATCCATCAGTCTTCCTTTGGGTAAGGCGAATCAAGTCTGCGGCCCCGGTATTCAAACCTATTGGCCAGGGTATTGATAATTTCGTTGGCACTTGTTTCAACTGGCTTGTTGGAGATGTTGATGATGGTAAATCCTCCTTTTTCGAAGATGAAATTGGCATTGCGGATTTCCTGCATCACCATACGCTCATCCACATAATCGGTATTTTCAGTATTATTGATACTTCTTAATCTTTTCATGCGGTGTGATATCAGCTGGCCCGGGGTGATGCTTAACCCAAATACGCGCATTGGGTCCACCTCAAAAAGCTCTTTGGGCGGGTCGATGCCATACACCAGGGGAATATTGGCCACTTTCCATCCATACATGGCCAGGTAAACACTTAAGGGCGTCTTGCCCGAACGGGATACCCCGGTCAGGATTATCTCCGCCTTGTGCAGTTTATCGGCCTGCATCCCGTCATCGTGCCTTAGCGTGAATTCAATGGCTTCGATACGGTCAAAGTATTGCTGGTTAATCTCCCGGTAAAGGCCTGGTGTCTGAAGCGATGGAATGTGGAGCTTCTCATCCAGGTAATCGGCCAGCTCTCCCATGAAATCAATATTTCTTACCCCTTGTTCCTCACAGGTCTTTTTCAAAAAATCACGCAGATGGCGGTTTACCATTGTATGGGTAATCAAGGCCTCTTCCTTTTTAGCCGTGGCCACCAAATCCAGCAGTTGTTTTTCGTTTACCATATCGGGAACAATAATCACAGGCACATTATTATTGGGATATTGAATGAGCAATGAATTAACCATATTATTTCCGGCAAGCCCTTTACCTCCTGAAACAACATAAATGCGAGCCGTTTTTTCTGCTGTTGATTGCTGATTCATCATAGTAGGCAATATAAATATTTTACTTCACTAACTTAATTTCCCGCTAAAAAGGAGCCTTTTTTCAATGAATGAACCCTCAGGATATAAAAAAGTTCGCTTTATGTAGGCATAAATGACATTATTTCTTAATTTGGCTTTTTATAATTACTATCATCCAACCTAAATACTTTAAGAAATGAAATATATAGCTGGTCCGAACCGGTATAATGAGATGGTCTACAATAAATGTGGCAAATGGGGCTTAAAGCTTCCGGCTATCTCCTTAGGCCTTTGGCATAATTTCGGGGGTGTTGACGCTTATGATGTGGCCCGCGATATGTGCCTGCGTGCTTTTGATCTGGGCATCACCCATTTTGATCTGGCCAACAACTATGGTCCGCCTCCCGGATCAGCGGAAGAGAACTTTGGCAAGATACTGCAAAACGACCTGGCTCCTTACCGTGATGAACTGATCATCTCATCAAAGGCAGGGTATCTGATGTGGCCCGGTCCCTATGGCGAATGGGGAAGCCGCAAATATCTGCTTTCCAGTTTGGATCAGAGTCTTAAAAGAATGAAACTGGACTATGTCGATATCTTTTATTCCCATCGTCCTGATCCGGATACTCCACTGGAAGAAACAATGATGGCCCTTGACCAGGCAGTAAGACAAGGAAAGGCGCTGTATGCGGGCATTTCCAATTACCCGGCCGATATGACTCTTAGGGCCAGCAAGATTCTTCGGGAGCTGGGAACGCCCTGTTTGATCCATCAGCCTAAGTATTCAATGTTTGAACGTTGGGTAGAAGACGGATTGCTGGATGTGCTGGAGCGGGAAGGCATGGGCTGTATCCCGTTTTCTCCGCTGGCACAGGGGTTGCTTACCGATAAATATTTAAATGGCATCCCTGAAGGATCAAGAGCTTCCAAATCATGGGGATTCCTTAAGCCCGAACAGGTAGCTCCTGCCCTTGAAAATGTGAAAAAGCTGAATGAACTGGCTATTCAAAGAGGACAAACCCTGGCCCAAATGGCTTTGGTATGGCTTCTTAAAGATCCAAGGGTAACCTCGGTACTGATTGGAGCCAGCTCCGTGAAACAGCTGGAAGACAATGTGGCCGCCCTAAAAAATATGGAATTCACCACTACTGAGCTTACCCAGATTGAACTGATCCTTACTGGCCGGAAATTTAATGCCCCCACACCTGTACGCAACAGCATCTTTACAGTAAAACATGAAAATGGGGGTACTCCCTCCAGGGGAGACTTCATTAAAGACCTTGGCCGAAAACTAAGCAGGTAACAAGATAACCCAAACAATCAGCAGGAAGGCAACAGCAAAATGGCACAGACCGCATTGATAACAGGAGCTGCGAAAAGAATAGGCAGGGCATTGTCGCTTCACCTTGCGGCTCAGGGCTGGAACATTGCCATTCACTATAACTCCTCGCAACAAGAGGCCTTAACCCTTCAAAAGGAGTTAAAAAGCTTGTATGCCAACCAGCAATTTGAAATATTCAAGGCAGATCTGTATCTGGCCGATCAGGTGGAAAAACTGATTCCCCAGGTTCTCCAATTAATGCCTGGTATAGATCTGCTGATCAACAATGCATCGGTTTTTAACAAATGCACTTTGGCTCAAACCGATACAGAGTTGTTCAACCAAAACATGAATATTAACTTCAGGGCTCCTTTTATCCTGACCCGCGAATTTATTAATCGCTGTGGCAAGGGATTGATCATCAATTTTGTGGATACCAAGATCACCAACAACAAGTCCAATTACGCTGCCTACACATTGTCAAAAAAGGCGTTGTGGGAAATGACCAAAATGACCGCTTTGGAAGTGGGTCCCAATATCAGGATCAATGCCATCGCTCCAGGATTAACCCTTGCCCCAGAGGAAAAGCCGGAGGAATATCTTTGGAAAATGGCCGAAAACATTGCCCTAAAACGGCCCGGCGGACTTCAGCCTGTACTGAAAAGCCTGGACTATATCCTGGAGAATGATTATTTGACCGGGCAGCTTTTGTTTTGTGACGGGGGAGAGAACCTTGGTTTAACCAATTAAACTATTTACAATGGCACTTATCCGCGTAAAGAATCTGCTGCTTCGCACCTTTATAGGTTTCAACCCTGACGAGCTGGCCAACCAGCAGGATGTTGTGATCAACATTCAAATTGAAGCCGATATTCCCCAGGAAGCCCTTTTGATGGATGAACCCGTTGGAATTTATAATTATAAGACCATCACCAAGCAGGTCATACTGTTGGTTCAAAATAACCGTTTTAAACTTTTGGAAGTACTTACCAAGAATATTTTGGATCTGATCATGCAGGATGAACGGGTCATCAGGGCCAGGGTAGAGGTGGACAAGCCGCATGCCCTTCGCTTTGCTGAATCTGTTTCCTTTGAAATGGAGGCCATCCGATGAACGAGTGTATTATTGGCATTGGCTCCAATATCAATGCCCAGGCTAACATTGCAAAGGTGTTGAATCTCCTGGAATCCCACTTTGTAGTCATGCAGGTTTCTTCAATGGTTCAAACCAAGGCCATCGGAATTACCGATCAGCCCGACTATACCAACGGGGCGGTGAGAATACTTACCGAGATGTCAATGGAGGAACTGTCTTCTTTTTTAAAGAAGCTGGAAGATCAAATGGGAAGGGACCGCACCCAGCCTAAGTTCGGGCCCAGGAACATTGATCTTGACATACTGATCTGGAACAATGAAATTGTGGATGAAGATTATTACACCAGGGAATTTTTAAGGCAGTCGGCCCAGGAACTTGGATTTAAAAATAAGGATACATAAAATACATGAAATGAGGGGATTGGATTTGAGGGGAAGGATTTGTTTTATTATCGTATGTGTTGGACTTTTGCTAAGCGCTTGTCAGGATGTAAATGAACCGGAAGCAAAGAACTATAGTTATATTGTTTCTCATACATCAAAAGCAAAGGTTTCATTGGAAGAGATAAAGTTTAAAATATCGTGGGCAAAATCGGTCTATCCTGATATTGGCCCTTTTTCAGCATTGGTCAAGAGTGATATCGATGTTGAGAAAATAACCTACAATACCACTTTTTTGGGCCAGAAAATACAGGCCTCCGGGTTGGTGTACCTGCCTAAAGTGGCGGGTAATTACCCGGTACTGTGTTTTCAAAATGGCACCAATACCCTGTACAGCCAGGCCCCTTCGATGAACAGTGAAAGCGGGGTGCTTTCCATTCTTGAAAGTGTAGCCTCCATGGGCTACATTGTAGTGGTTCCCGATTATATCGGCTTTGGCGAATCCCAGCAGTTGCCTCATCCTTTCCTGCATGCCTCTTCAACGGTGAAAAGCATCCTGGATATGTTAAGGGCAGTCAGGGAATTGACCACGGAAGAAAACAGTGCGGCAAAATCTACCAAGGACCTGTTCATTTTTGGCTATTCCCTTGGGGGGTGGGCTACCATGCTGCTCCAGAAGGAAATTGAAACCAATTTTTCCGGTGAATTCAACCTAAAGGCCAGCGCTTGTGCCGCCGGGCCATATTCTTTGGAATACATGAATCAATACATAACGGGTCTTACCAATTATCCCAATCCTTATTTTTTGGCGTACCTTCTGAATGCCTACACAGCCATAGGCATTGTTGACAATCCTCTTAGCGATTTTATCAATCAGCCTTATGCTTCCCTCATACCGGGATTGTATGACGGAAAACACAGCGGGGCAAGCATCAATGCCAGTTTAACTACCCGTATTGATACTCTTTTAACTTCCGATTACCGCACACGGTGTATTTCAGACCCGAAATTTGCCTCTTTTAACCAGGCACTGATCGATAACAGTGTCAAGGTATCGGACTGGAAAATTTCAACCCCTACGAGCCTTTTTCATGGAAGTGCCGATAGCGTAGTGCCGGCAAGCATGAGCGAAAAGATCATGCAGGATATGCTGGCTGCCGGTAACAGCGAAGAAAAAGTGAAATTGATCATTATCCC
>DATGYU010000211.1:0-5526 GCA_035297625.1 Prolixibacteraceae bacterium | reverse complement strand
AATGTTATCGCCAAGGGTATGAATAAAATAGATGGAGTCAGTGCCAACCGGTCCGCCAATATGAATGACAGAATCAAAGTCGGGGAAATCAACAAATAGGTCTTCCACCGGGTAATCCACCTTCTTATTTAAAATAAATCCAATGGCCCCCTTGTCGCTGTAGGAAGTCAAAATAATGATCGACCTGTTAAAATAACTGCCGGCTAAAAAGGGTTCTGCTATCAGCACATGACCTTTCTGGGGAGCCACATGGTTGGTTTCTATGCGGAATATATTAGAATTCATTTGGCTAATGTATTAATTTGATTGCAGATTCTTTTTAAAGGAATCTTTTTAAACACTATGCTTCTCATGTGAAATTTACTAATAATCTGCTTTTTTACAAAATTAATTCCTCAATAGAATGTGCAAACTATTAACGCTCATATTTAACAAATTTAAGGAAGCAAAGGTTCATCGTGTGGCAGGTAATTCCCTGGAAAATAATTAAGGCAGGATACCAGCATCAGAAAGCCTGGCAATAGGACCATTTAGAGTTTTAAGTAAAAAAGGATTATTGGCCCCTCGCCGCTAGGGGCTTGCAAGAAATACTTCGATCAGCGTTGTTTTATGACAGCAGCATTTCTTGCAAATATCAGTTGCCAACAGCCGTAAACGAACATTAATTCTCCTCTACGATTACAAAAACATCTTCATCCGCCTTTTTCATTAAAAATTGCTCACGTGCGAACTTTTCAAGGTTCTCATCATTGGTCTGCAACTCGTAAAGTTTTCTTTTATCGGCCTCGATCTTGTGTTTATAAAATTTAACCTGACTTTCCAGTTGTTCCAGCTCGGCTAAGTTTTTGCGATGCTGCATCAGGTTATTTTCATCAAAAAACATGATCCAGACAATGAATCCTGCAAGAACTATCAAGTACTTGTTAAAGGAGTTGGTGAGTAACTTTATTAATAATTCTTTGGCTTTCATCGCAATAGATTTGAAAACAAAAGTAGTTTTTTTTGGATGAAAAAAAAAGAGGGTGGGTAAAAATGGCTACCAGCTACTGGCGACTAGCTGTTAATAGCTAGTTGCCAGTCGCTGGTAGCCAGAGGCCTGATCATTTCTGATCGGGTAAAAAATTGGGATACATATAGTTTTTTGGCGAAACGAATGTCTCTTTAATGGTACGTATAGAAGTCCAGCGTAACATATTGAACACTGAACCTGCCTTATCATTGGTTCCCGATCCGCGTGCACCGCCAAATGGCTGTTGTCCTACCACTGCTCCTGTTGGTTTATCATTGATATAGAAGTTGCCGGCAGCATTTTCAAGGCGTTTGGCAAGGTATTCAATGTTATACCTGTTTTGAGAGAAAATAGATCCGGTAAGTGCATAAGCCGAAGTACGGTTAAGGACATCAAGGGTCTTATCCATATCTTCATCTTCATAAACAAATACGGTAAGCACAGGGCCGAACAGTTCCTCCACCATGGTGACATAGTCAGCCTTTTTGGCAAGGATCACTGTAGGCTCAATAAAATAACCTACCGACTTATCGCATTTTCCGCCAAACAATACTTCAGCATCCACATCCTTTCGAGCAGCTTCAATAAAGCCCTGCAGTTTGTCAAAAGAAGCCTCATCAATTACAGCATTGACAAAGTTGGTAAAATCTTCAGGAGGGCCCATTTTAACGGTGCCCAGTTCACGCCCCAAACGGGTGGAAACGTCCTCCCAGATACTTCTTGGCACATAAGCTCTGGAAGCGGCAGAACATTTTTGGCCCTGGTATTCAAACGCACCTCTTAACATGGCAATTGCCAATGCCTGTGGATCAGAAGTAGGATCGGCAAAGATGAAATCCTTTCCGCCGGTCTCTCCCACTATCCTTGGATAGGATTTGTATTTATAGATATTTTCACCTATTGTTTTCCAGATACCCTGGAATACTCCTGTCGAGCCGGTAAAATGGATGCCGCCAAAATCGGGAGATTGAAGCACCACATCAGCTGCAGCAGGTCCTCCTACATACACAAGGTTGATTACCCCGTCAGGAAGACCGGCTTCCTGGAAGATTTCCATGATAACGGCTGCTGAATAGATGGCCGTTTTGGAGGGTTTCCAAACCACCACATTGCCCATCATGGCTGGAGCGGCGGGTAAGTTCCCGGCAATGGAAGTAAAATTAAAGGGAGTCAATGCAAAGACAAATCCTTCTAGACTTCTGAATTCATTATAGTTCCAGATGCCCGGAGCGGATTCGGGCTGCATCTTGTATATATCGGTCATGCATCTAACGCCGAAACGGAAGAAATCGGCCAATTCGCAGGCAGCATCAATCTCTGCCTGATAGGCATTTTTTGACTGGCCCAACATGGTAGCGGCATTAATCTTTGCACGGTATGGTCCTGATAACAAATCAGCTGCTTTCAAAAATATGGAAGCGCGATGCTGCCAGGCCATTGAATTCCATTGTTCACGTGCCATCATGGCGGCATCAATGGCCATCTGCACATGAGAAGTATCGCCCTGGTAATAATAACCAAGGGTATGTTTGAAATCGTGAGGGGGCGAAATGCGGATACGACGGTCAGTGGTAATTTCCTTACCTCCAATGATCATTGGCAGCTCAAGTTCTTTTGAACGCAATTCATTGATCATCGCTTTCAGCTCCGCTCTTTCTGCTGACCCCGGAGCATACCCCTTAATGGGTTCATTTTTCGCTAAGGGAACATTAAAAAATCCTTTTGGCATAGTATGATAATTTATTTTAAAAATTTCAAATTCAATTATACAAATCTATCCTTTCCTTGGCTATTAATTCCTAATAAAAATCACCTTTCCACAATTGAGAAACAAGACATCACCTTGGGGTAGTAAATTTTACTATATTTAATGCCTCATAAACCTGAATGATGATCGCTGTTTGATGTTAAAATCTATTTACAATTCCATTGCTGCGCAATATCATGCTGAAACGAAAAATGATGTTATAAAAATCATTGGCCTTCACGTGTTTATTATCCTGGGAGCCTTGTTCGGATTGATATTGTTTGCTGTTGATCTGGCTGGTTTGTCATCCGGTGAATGCCTGCAGGGAGATATTTCGGTGATGGTAATTTTCGGCCTATCCTTTTATGGGTTGCGCAATATCAACATTCAATGGGCCATAAATGCTTTTTTTATGGTTCCCTCAATTGCTTATCTATTTTTTATTGCCCCTTCCCAATCCATATTGCCCAATCATCTTTCGGTGGGATACACCCTTTGGACATTAATCCCGTTTCTACTGGTTTTTCTTCTTTTTAGTGAAAACATAAAAAAACTTTCCCTCTATTATATCTTGTCACTGCTTACCTTACTGATCCATGTTTATTTAGCCGGGCAAGCCAATTCGATATTTCATCTCAAGTGGGAATCAGGAATTATCAATCCATTGGTTATCTTATCTGCCTTTTACCTGGCAAGCCTTCTCATCGCATGGAGTTTCCAAAACACTTTGCATGAACTAAAAGAAAGGAAAGAAAATACAGACAGGACCATCAACCAGACGTTAAGGGATTTATCGGAAGGAGTAATGCTCATGGAGATTATAAAAGATGAATTTGGCATGCCTGTACAACTGATAGTAAGAAAAACAAATCTTGCTTTTGAAAGGCTTTTCAAAATTACTTCCCGAGAGATAAAAGACCAAAAGGCGGAGGATGTGTTCCCAAAGATCTTTCGAGGCGCCTTCAACTGGGATTACCAGTTTCTTAAGAATCAAAAAAAACATTTCTCCTTTTATGCCAAACATCTCGACAGGCATATTAAGGTGCAAACCCTTAAGCTTCCAAAAAATCATATCATCAGTATTTTCAGTGATGTAAGCTCCCAACAGAAGCTGATTCATGAACTTGAAGAAAATAAACAGCGTTTCCAGGTTCTTTTGGAAGCAGTACCTGACCTTTTCTTTATCATTGACAAAGAGGGTATCTATGTTGATTTCGTCTTTAAGGCAAGTGAAACCATTAAAATAAAACCGCAGGATATCATTGGCAACTCCATCTTTGAGGTCGGATTTTCGGAAAAGATGTCCAATAAAATTTATGAATGCATTCAACATTGTATTAAAACCGATTCCATTGAAACCATCGAATACGCTTTGGAAGTTGAAAATACCACTGCCATGTTTGAAATGCGCATTGCACGCCTGAACGATCATTCAGTAATTTCACTGGCAAGGGACATCACCCAAAGAAAGATCGTCGAAATACAATTGGAAGAAGCCAAGACAAAAGCGGAAGAATCGGACAGGCTCAAAACCGCATTTTTAGCCAATATTTCTCACGAGATCCGAACGCCGATGAATGCCATCATCGGCTTTTCCAAAATGATTGGTTCCCCGGATTTTGATGAGGAAGAAAAGTCCAGGTTTATCGACATTATCATATCCAATGGCAAGCTGTTGATGGAACTGATCAACGATATGATCAGCCTTTCTAAAATTGAAAGCAACACAACAGAGATCCGAAAATCTTCATGCCGTATCAACGATATGATGGTCTCGCTGTACAGGGATTTCAACAATGAACTGGAAAACAAAAAGGATGTAAAAATCAAGGTTGCCTGTGCCAATGCCAATCCAAAATTCAGCTTTATCACTGATCCGGGTCTGCTGTTGACCATCCTTCAAAAACTAATTGACAATGGTGTTAAGTTTACCGAAAAAGGAGAGGTAGAATTTGGATATAATTTTCCAGAACCTTCACGAATTAATTTCTTTGTAAGGGATACAGGTATTGGCATTGCAGAAACTGACCAGCAGCGCATTTTTGACAGGTTCCACCAGTTGGATAACAGAAACATACGCTCCTACCAAGGCACAGGTCTTGGATTGCCTATTGCCCAGCATTACGTGAAAATGCTCGGGGGAAGCTTAAAGGTAAATTCAGTTCAGGGAATAGGTTCCACCTTTTCATTTAGCATCCCTTTTGATAGGGAAGAAAGCCCGTTGAAGATTGTAAGGTAAAAGAGCCAGGGATAAGGAGCAGGTATCAGTGATCAGTATTCAGTAATCAGGAGCGTTCGGAAGATACCCAGTGAGTTTTTCAATCTTACTTTTCCTTGTTTTTTCACCTTAGTTACCATTAAATCTCTCAGGAGTCCAGCCCGTTGGCATATTGACATCTTCCAAACACTCCTGATGATCGATTAACGATTTCAGATTTAAAGTGCCAAAGTTCCTTATTCATTGTTTATGCGAATCAATGGTTGAGATTTGTAGATAGACACGTATTCTTCTGGCAGACATTTGAACGCTTAACAAGGGTTTGGCTGGTAACTGGACCTGACAACCAGCCGGTTTACCAGCATCCTACCAAATACCAGTAATCGAATAAACTTTTTTCCTGAAAAATAGTAAACCCATTTGGACCGGATATTCATATAAAATACTACTTATATACTATTGTAATACTAAAATAAATATTTTAGTATTACAATAGTACTTAAATAGTATTTAAATACTAAATGGGATCCATTTTGGATATTACATTATCCT
>DATGYU010000210.1:0-12247 GCA_035297625.1 Prolixibacteraceae bacterium | reverse complement strand
AGAATATCGGCCTGTCACGCCGAGGGTCGCGGGTTCGAGTCCCGTCCGCACCGCCTAAAAAAGCTTCAAGAGATTGAGGCTTTTTTTGTTTGTAGTGATATCGGACTATCACGCCGAGGGTCGCCGGTTTCCCGAGAACTCGGGATCCGCACCGCCTAGAAAAGCTTCAAGAAATTGAGGCCTTTTTTGTTTGTTTCAAAAACTGAAGGATTGGTCCCGGATTTTAGCTAGAAGGATTGTGTAACCGTTTTGACGTAAAGGACTGATCACCGAATACTGAACACTGGCTTTTGGTCGTCCTGTACCGCGTTCCTTGCACATGGATATTTCTTTCACAACTTTCCTGAATGATCACTGCAATCATTACCACCCATCCATTGTTTAATGCCTATTTTATTTTGGTACAAGAATTGCGATTGGTATACAAACGGATATGCAAAAAGAATAAATGTTGTAACCTTTTTTAAAAGTTATATAAAAAATTTATGGATAAGTAGTTGTATATTCGCAGCATTAGGTGTTTATGGATTATTTATAAATTTCAATATCATGAAAAATATATTATTTGTATTAATTATTGCGGGCCTTATTGGAGGTTGTGCCACGAATGCAGTAACAGGCCGAAAACAACTGAGTCTGGTTCCGGAATCTGAATTGCAGTTAATGGCCACCAATCAATACCAGACGTTTTTAAAAGAAAATAAGACATTACCTGCCTCCAATAGTCAGGCTGAAATGGTTGACAGGGTAGGAGAACGTATCGCAAATGCTATCACCAAGTATTATACCAGTCAGGGAAAGGGTTCGGTACTTGACGGTTATAAATGGGAATTTAACACTGTCGACAGTAAAGAGGCCAATGCCTGGTGTATGCCGGGAGGGAAAGTAGTGGTTTATACTGGCTTGCTTCCAATCACCCAATCAGAAACTGCTTTGGCGATTGTAATGGGCCATGAAATCGCCCATGCCATTGCTTCTCACGGTAACGAGAGAATGAGCCAAGGCATGATTCAGCAATTAGGAGGAACTGCTCTGCAAGTAGCGTTATCTCAAAAGCCTGCTGAGACACAAAACATATTTTTAACGGCCTATGGCGTGGGAAGCCAATTGGGCGCCCTTTTGCCATTTTCACGTAAACAGGAATCGGAGGCGGATCATTATGGGTTGATATTTGCCGCAATGGCTGGGTACGATCCACGGGAAGCAGTGCCTTTCTGGGAGAGAATGGAAAAATCAGGAGGAGCTGCCCCACCTGAGTTTTTAAGCACTCACCCTTCCAATGAGAGCAGGATTAGAAAAATTAAACAAGAGATGCCCGAAGCAATGAAATATTATACGGGCAAGAAATAATTTTAACGGAAACAAACATCTTAACGATAATAGTAAGCCTCAGGAAACTGAGGCTTTTTTGTTGATTAAAAATCACTTTGTCTTCTTCTATAAACCTGGTCATGTGTAATCCTCTAGTTGACACAGTTGTAATAAGAATTATTTAGGCACCTGTTTGCATTGGATTTGGTTGCATTTAAGTACCCGTTGTAAATTGATTTTATTATTCACTAAAGCAATGATCAGCGTAACTTAATTCATTGTTGGAACGTTGAATTAATTTAAGGCAGGTCGGAGCTATTAAAATATGATTCTGTCAGCAGGTTATACAAGTAGGGACTTAAATTTGACAACATGGGAAAGTTATCTTTACTTTTATTGTTTGCAGGAATGCTGGTTTGTTGTCTTTCCTTGAATGGACAAACAACTGTGAGTATAAACCCGGTAAAGGATAATACGCTATATGAGGATGCAACAGGGAGTATATCCAACGGTGCGGGTAATCACTTTTTCGTGGGTTTAAACAATTTAAATTCGAAGAGAAGAGGGCTGGTGAAATTTGACATCGGTTCCAATGTCCCTGCAGGCGCTACCATTCTTGAGGCTACTTTAACGCTGACAATGGATCAAACCAATTCAGGCCCAAACAATGTTGAATTGCATACAGTTTCTGCCGATTGGGGCGAAGGGGCTTCTATTGCTGCAGGTAGTGGAGGCAGCGGAGCGACAGCTCAGATGAATGATGCCACATGGCTGAATAACTTTTACAACAATGCATTTTGGAATACAGCTGGGGGAGATTTTAATGCTTTATCGTCGGCAACTACTCTTATTAATGGAGTTGGAATTTATAACTGGATATCCCCCCAATTAGTTGCAGATATACAAAAGTGGCTCGATACACCTTCCTCAAATTTCGGATGGTGCCTTATCGGTAATGAAACAATTAAACCTTCGGCAATGCGCTTTGCCAGTAAGGAAATTGCTGCTCCCACCAGCCGACCAATGCTTACCATCGTTTTTACTGCACCGGTCGGTATTAAGGAAATTAATGTCGGATCACATTGCACAATATTTCCTAATCCTTCATCAGGGAAAGTGCAACTGGAGGTTCAAGATGTGAACAAAGCAGAAATAAAGATTTTTAGCGCTGAGGGATTAGCTGTTTATTGCCAGCCACTGATTGCAGATAAAATGACAATTGATTTTAGCAAGGAGCCTGCAGGTGTTTATATTTATAGGCTTCTTAGCAACAATCAAACTATTGAAACAGGTAAGATTATCATTAAAAAATAAGGTTTTTTAGTTCTTATTCTTTCTCCGACTCCAGTACCCCCTTTACTGACCCATGAAGCAATAGCAATCTTCTGGCTTTTTCTTCATCGTAACCCAGCTCATTCATAATCATCCGCGTACCACGTTTAATCAGCTTTTGATTGGTAAGCTGCATATTGACCATCTTGTTGCCTTTCACCCTTCCCAATTTGATCATCAGGGAGGTGGTGATCATGTTCAGGATCATCTTTTGCGAGGTGCCTGATTTCATGCGGGTACTGCCTGTTACAAATTCAGGCCCTACAATGGCTTCAATAGCAATGTCGACATTTTGGGCCAGCAAGCTGTTTTTGTTGTTGACAATACAGGCGGTAAGAATTCCCCTGGCCTTTGCTTTTTTTACAGCTCCTATCACATAAGGAGTGGAACCTGAGGCTGCGATACCCACAATAGTATCCAGCTCGTTGAGCTGGTATTTTTCTATATCATTCCATCCCTGTTCTTCATTGTCTTCAGCCATCTCCACGGCCTTGCGGATGGCACCGTCGCCACCGGCAATGATGGCAATCACCAGATCATAACCGACCCCATAGGTAGGCGGTATTTCAGATGCATCCAAAATCCCGAGCCGTCCACTGGTACCGGCACCCACATAGAAAAGCCGTCCGCCTTTTTTCATGCGGGCATAGACTTCTTCAATTAGATTTTCAATCTGAGGAAGCACCTCATATACAGCCGGTAGTACCTTTTTATCTTCCTCATGGATGGATAATAAAAGTTCCCTGACCGATTTCTTTTCAAGGTCATTGTACAGAGAGTCTGCTTCTGTGATGCTTTCGGTGGTCATTATTATTGGCTGTTATCTGTTGGCGTAATACTTTTCCAACCCTTCAATCGGATCTTTCATCAGTTCAATCTTCTCAAATCCATAATAATTGGCCGTGTTGGTTAAAATCTGGCTCAGATGCCAGGCTACTGATCCTGTAAATCCGATAGGGTATTTGGAAAAACCTGAAATCTTTGTAACGTTGCGCTCAAAGAATTCCATGAAGTTCTCCTGAACAAAGGCCTGGCAATAGGCTGAGTTTTTATGTTCTGAAAGAAAAGGGACAAACTGTGCAAGAAAATGATTGGGCTTTTCTGAACGGTAGACCCGGTTGAGTGCTTCTTCCCGTGTCAGGTTGTATTGTTTGGTAAACGCTTCTCTTAGCGGGGCAGGCATCACCTCCTTAAAATAATCGCCCAATAGTTTTCTTCCCATAACAGCGCCGCTTCCTTCATCTCCTAAAATAAATCCCAGGGGTGAGATGGATTGGGTAATTTTTTCTCCATCATACAAACAGACATTTGAACCGGTACCCAGGATACATGCCAGACCTTGTTTATCTCCAAACAAGGCACGGGCAGAGCCTAATACATCACTGTGCGTTTCGATCGTTGCATTGGGATAAACACGGTGAAGGGCGCGGTGAATGATATGGCCTTTTTCTTCATTTACAATTCCGGCGCCAAAGAAGTAAATTTGCTGAATGTCATTTCCTGTAATGGGCAGCAGCACCTGTTCGCATTCCTTAAAGATGTCTTCTTCTGTTCTGAAGAAGGGATTCATTCCTGAAGTTTTAATATCTTTTATACCGGCCGGATGGCCAATGATTTTCCATGCTGTTTTGGTGGAGCCGCTGTCTGCAATTAATTTCATGAAGATAGTATTTGATCAGGTAAAGGTAAACATTTCGGGTAATAGATTACACGTATTTGGGCGGATTACGCGGAGATGCCTGGATTCTAAAATTAATGAAATAAAATAAGGCTGGTTATGAGGGGGCGGGTGAGTTACGAAGGTCTGGCAGGAAAAGTAAGGGTATAACTAAATACATCCCTGGGACTGGTCTTAAGATTTCTTATTATTCCTTGAGGTCTTATCTACATTGATTTCTTCCAAACATTTCTGATAAATAATCTCTAATTTATGCTACCTTTTAGCACTAAATTTATACCTTTAGGAATACATATTTAGTTTTTAACCGAGGAACCAATCCCTGATAACCCAATACTGATGAGAGCGTTATTACTATTTTTAATAATTTGCCTGATTTCATTCCGGTCATTTTCCCTGGATGTAATCCGAATCAATCAGATGGGGTATTTGCCTTCATCCGTTAAGGTGGCAGTGTTTCTTTCAGATGGGCTTGAGAAATATACCTATTTTCAACTGATTGAATCAACCTCTGGAATGCAGGTTTTTAAAGGGAAGGTGCAGGCAGCGGATGCAAAAATGTGGGGGCTTTCCACGGCCTTGCGGTTAAATTTCACAGAGGCAAGGCAGCCCGGAGAATATTATCTGCAGGTGGGCAAATGCAAATCTCCTAACTTTAAAATTAACGAAAAGGTATACGAGGGTACTGCAGATTTTATCCTGAATTACATGCGTCAGCAGCGCTGTGGCTATAACCCTTATTTGAAAGATTCGTGTCATACCCATGATGGCATTATCGTTGATCATCCTATCCTGACTGGTAAGCGTATTGATGTTACTGGCGGCTGGCATGATGCCACCGATTATTTGCAATACTCTACCACTTCAGCCAATGCCGTTTATCAGCTTTTATTTGCTTATCAGCAGCATCCACAGGTGTACGGTGATGAATATCAGGCCAGCGGATTAAAGGGCAGCAATGGTATCCCCGACATTCTGGATGAGGCACGCTGGGGTCTGGAATGGCTCGTGAAAATGAATCCTTCAAAAGATGAGATGTACAACCAGATTGCAGATGACCGCGATCACCGCGGATTTCGTCTGCCCAACAAAGATACTGCCAGTTATGGATTAGGGCATCTATACCGGCCGGTATATTTTGTGACCGGAAAATCACAGGGGCTGGGACAGTATAAAAACCGTACAACAGGCGTTTCTTCTGTTGCAGGAAAGTTTTCCTCCTCATTTGCCCTGGGAGCCTCCATGTTTAAAGATTTAGATCCTTCATTTGCTAAAAAGTTGCAAGGAAAGGCTTTGGAGGCATGGGCCTTTGCCAAATCGGATCTGGGCAATTGCCAAACAGCCTGTGTGGTTTCTCCTTATTTCTATGAAGAAGATAATTATGTGGATGATATGGAACTGGCTGCTGTCACACTAAATCCGCTGGTGAAACAAGTCGATTTTCAAAAAGAGGCTAAATACTGGGGAGAGCTGGAACCTGTGACCCCATGGATGGAACTTCACCGGGCACGGCATTATCAGTATTACCCGTTTGTAAACATGGGACATGCAATATTGGCTCAATCCTCCGATGCTGTAATATCCAAACAGTTCGCTGGTTTAATGAAACAAGGGCTGGATAAGATAAATGGCTATGCCGGCGATGATCCTTTCCGTATAGGCATTCCTTTCATCTGGTGTTCCAATAACCTGGTAAGTGCTGCTGCCACCCAGGCCATGCTGTACCGGAAAATAACAGGTGACACCAGCTATGAAGAAATGGAGGCTGCTCTTATCGACTGGCTTTTTGGATGCAACCCTTGGGGCACTTCAATGATTTGCGGTCTTCCTTCAGGAGGTGATTTTCCTGTAAGTCCTCATTCATCGATTACCTATATCCTCAAGGAAAACACCATCGGTGGGCTGGTAGATGGGCCTGTTTATGCCTCTGTCTATCAAAGCCTGATTGGAATTCATCTAATAGATGCTGATGAATATGCCCCTTTTCAAAACGGAAAGGCGGTTTACCATGATGATATGGGCGACTTTTCAACCAATGAACCTACCATGGATGGTACTGCAAGCCTGAGTTATTTACTGTCATCGCTGGAGGCGGAAGGAACAACCAATAATAAGTAATTTCGAAAAACATTTAAATGAGCACTACCATACTGTTTTTAGTACTAGTCATATTCTTTGCCCTGGTGTTTGCCATCTCGCATTTCACCTCGAAGAATGTCAACAATGAGACATTCTTTACAGGTAACCGAAAATCACGGTGGTACATGGTGGCCTTTGCCATGATCGGTACTACCATTTCAGGCGTGACCTTTATTTCGGTACCCGGGGAGGTGGGCAATTCGGGATGGACTTATCTTCAATTCCTACTGGGTAATTTTGTGGGCTACTGGGTGATTGCACTGGTGCTCATCCCGCTGTATTATAAGCTTAACCTGGTTTCCATATATACTTACCTTAAGGAAAGATTTGGTGTGTATTCCTATAAGACTGGCTCTTTCTTTTTTCTGGTATCCCGGACGATAGGTGCTTCTTTTAGAATGTACCTGGTGGTAGGGGTATTGCAGATCGCCTTTTTTAATGCCTTGGGAATTCCTTTTGCAGTGACTGTTGCCATTGCCATTTTTATGATATGGGCGTATACTTTCAGGGCAGGAATAAAAACTGTTATCTGGACGGACTCTTTGCAAACCACTTTCCTGCTGACTTCTGTGGTATTGACCACCATCCTTATCTCAAGGCAACTGGATATGAATTTAGGCCAGATGATCAAGGCCATTGATGAGCACCCCTTCAGCAGAATGTTCGACTGGGACTGGCGTTCAAAGACCAACTTCTTTAAACAGGTAATGGCGGGTCTGGGCATTGTGATTGTGATGAACGGGCTGGATCAGGATATGATGCAGAAAAGCCTTACCTGCCGAAACCAAAAAGAGGCACAAAAGAATATTTACTGGTTTAGTCTTGCCTTTATATTGACTAACCTGTTGTTTTTAAGCCTGGGGGTGATGCTGTATATCTATGCCCAGATGAAAGGGATACATTTTACAGGTAAGTCGGATGAGTTCTTTCCCTTTTTAGCGCTCAATTACTTTGGAACCATTGCCGGGGTGCTGTTCTTGCTGGGCATTGTATCGGCTACTTATTCCAGTTCAGATTCTGCTCTAACAGCCCTTACCACTTCCTTTAGCATTGATTTTCTGAACCTGGATCCCACTCATCCCAAGAGTAAATCCACCCGCATGAAAGTGCATATCGGCTTTTCGGTATTGATGTTTCTGGTGATTGTGCTGTTTCGCATTATCAATAATGAGAGCGTTGTTACCGCGGTTTTCAGGGTGGCAGGATATACTTACGGACCTTTACTGGGACTATTTGCATTTGGCATCCTAACCAAAAGAATGATATATGACCAATATGTTCCTTACCTTGGATTGTTGTCACCGGTAATCACCTATATCATCAATGCCAATTCCGAAAGATGGCTGGCAGGCTATAAATTTGGCTTTGAATTGTTATTGCTCAATGGAATGATCATGTTTGTAGGATTGTTGTTACTGACAAAAAACAGGAACGCAGATCTAGCGGATCCAGCGGATAAAAGCGGCTTGTAAATTAACCAGGATGAATGTACTTTCAGGAAATATGGCTGCAGTAAGAAGTTTCAGATTAATTATTCTGAAATCGGTATTTGTATGCTTGCTCTGTTTAAGCGCCTTGTCCTGCAGGATAGATAAAAATCAAGTTCTGATTAATAAGGCCAACAAAGCGTCTGTTGAATTTGCAAAAAAGGCTTCTATTGGGACTCCTTACAAATTTAAGATGGATACCCTAATTGTTGACCGTCCTGCCAAACAAGTAAGGCTGAAAATGAATGAAACGTTTTCCTATATACCTTACCGGCCTGAAAATGTAAGTCAATTCAATAAATGGTATCAGGAACTATTGGGCAGAAGATTTTCGGGTTACACAGTGTCAATTTCATCCATGGGAAAAGAGATCAGCGAACTGATTCCCAATATTTACCGCGATTCATCAGTACCCATTGATTCATCCCGTTTAAGCAAACCCCGCCCCTTTAAGCTTCCATTAATAAGGAATATTTCAAAGGAGAATGACATTTCTGCAGGACTGAACAATCGAAACATTGCAATGTGGCACAGTCATGGGTGGTATTACAACAATACTTTAGACCGCTGGCAGTGGCAGCGTCCGCGTTTGTTTATGTCGGTGGAAGATATCTTGAGTATGAGTTTTGTGGTTCCTTATATTGTACCGATGCTTGAAAATGCAGGCGCCACAGTGTTTCTTCCCCGTGAACGGGATACCCAAAAACAAGAGATCATTATCGATAAGGACGGTTCTACAAAAGGTTCCATGTATCTTGAAAAGGGCGAAGCTTTTCAAGACGGTAATACCAGGGGATTCGCTCTCAAGGTGCCTTTTCTTACCGAAGGAGAAAATCCTTTTCAAATGGGTACTACCCGTAAGATAGCTGCTCAAAAAGAGGGTGGTTCCTCGATAAGTTATATTCCTGAAATACCCGAAACGGGTAACTATGCAGTGTATATTTCCTATGCTTTGAATGAAGAAAATGTCACGGATGCCCATTATACCATTTGTCATGCAGGGGGAAAAACAAGCTTTTTGGTCAACCAGACAATGGGAGGGGGTACGTGGATCTACCTCGGAACTTTTCTCTTTGAGAAAGGCAGCGACCGTTCAAAGGCAATGGTGGAACTGACCAACCAATCCGAAGAAAAAGGAAGATTCGTATCAGCTGATGCTGTAAAAATAGGGGGAGGGATGGGAAATGTTGTTCGGGGCAAAACAGAGGATCTCAATAAACTAAGGCAATTAAGAAAGGAAAAAGGAGAGGCAATGGATTCTTCTCTTTGGATGCCTTATGCCAGTCAGCGCCCACGTTATCAGGAAGGAGCTCGTTATTATTTGCAATATGCCGGGATGCCTGATTCACTGGTTTACAGCATCAATGAGAAGAAAAGTGATTACAAGGATGATTATCAAAGTCGCGGTGAATGGGTCAACTACCTGATGGGAGCTCCCAACGGGCCATCAGGTTATCCATTGATGAAAGGATTAGGTATACCCATTGACATGGCTCTTGCCTTTCATACCGATGCAGGCATCACCCCTGATAGCTCCATTATTGGAAGCCTGGTAATTTACAATACCACCTTTGCAAGGGATACTTTCCCCAACGGGCAGTCCAAATGGGCCAGCCGTGATCTGGCAGATATCATTCAGACGCAGATTCTAGAGGATCTGCAAAAGCTTTATGAGCCGCAGTGGACACGGCGCGGGATGTGGAACAAAGAGTACTCAGAGGCGGTAAGGCCCAAGGTTCCCACGGTACTTACTGAATTTATTTCCCACCAGAATTTTGCAGATATACTCCAGGCCAGCGATCCTCGTTTTAAGTTTGATGTGGGTCGAGCCTATTATAAGGGAATACTTAGATTCATTTCTTCTCAGAATGGAACCGGCTATGTGTTACAGCCCCTGCCGGTGGATCATTTCAGTATGAGCCTGGAAGGCAGAAATCTTCGCCTGTCCTGGCAACCGGTTACTGATCCTTTGGAGCCAACAGCTGTTGCCAAAAGCTATAAAATATATACCCGTATTGAAAATGGGGGATTTGATAATGGCAGGGTCGTGGCGGAGCCTGCATTACTTTTGACAGACTTAAAGCCCGGCACCATATACAGTTTTAAGGCCACTGCCCTAAATGAAGGAGGAGAGAGTTTTCCTTCAGAAATACTTTCCTGCAATTTACCCCATAATGATCAAAAACCTGTTTTGATAGTAAATGCCTTTGACCGTATCAGTGCGCCTGAAGCTTTTGACAATGGAAAACAGGCAGGCTTTCTAACCTTTGAAGACGAAGGGGTGGCCTATCATAGCAGCCTTTCTTTTGTGGGAGAACAATATGATTTTGATAGAAAATCTGTTTATAAGGATGATGATGCCCCCGGCTTTGGAGCCAGTCACGCTGATCAGGAAGTAAATCTAGTGCAGGGCAATACATTTGACTATCCCATTGTTCACGGACAGGCTATCAGAAACAATGGCCTTGGATTTATCTCCATGAGCGATGAGGCTTTTAAGCAAAAGAAATGGGATGAGAATGCATTTGCCGCTTTGGATATTATTTTCGGGGAGGAAAAGACCACCAAACATTTGTATGGAATTCCTAAAAAAGATTTTACGCTATTTGATGCCGGCATGAGGGAAGCCATCACAGCTTATTTATTTGCTGATCATGCAAGGATATTTTTATCAGGAGCTTATATTGGAACAGATCTTGATATATGTTGCGATAGCCTTGCGCGAAAATTTGCAGGAGAAGTGCTTCATTATAGATTTTTGACCAATCATGCCAGTAAAAGTGGCTCGGTATATCCTGTAAATGCGGTGAAAGAGCAATTTACATCGTCCATTCAATTCAATCAAGGGCTTCATCCATCCATCTATAAGGTCGAATCACCCGATGCCATAGAGTCAAAAGGCAAGGATGCAAAGGTGCTTTTCAGGTACAAGGAGAATAACAAAACAGCAGGGGTTGGTTATGATGGAAATTATCGTGCCATTGTTCTGGGCTTTCCTTTTGAAACCATTGTTTCCAATGCAGAAAGAGATCACCTGATGGGTGAAATTATTAAATACTGGAAGATGGATACTAAACAGTGATTTTCATTGTTTGGAAGTTTGAAATGGCATCAGTGTGAAGATAAGAATGAATAGCTACAGTCTTTGCAGTAAATTTGATTTTAGGAATAAAGAAAATACCAACATGGATCAATTGCTTGATTTAACAGCAAAAAATAATAAGACGGCCTGGCAGGTGATAGAAGCTTTTGCTGAATCGCAAATTAAAAGCTGGCCACTGGCCAAAAATAACTACAAGGGTTTGCAGTCAGTGGAGGAAAAAGTATTCCAATACAATGGCTTTCAAATCAAAGCGCAGTTCAACCCTGAACGCATTAAATCCTCTGCTGCCAAAGTAGATAAACAGTCAATTGCTGAAAGAAAGTGCTTTTTATGCAATGAAAATCGCCCTGCAGAGCAGCAGGCTATTGCCTTTGGCGATCAGTTTCTTATTCTTATCAACCCATACCCGATCTTTAAGACCCATCTTACGATTTCTTCCAATAACCATACCGACCAGCGGTTTTTGCCTCATATCCAATCCATGCTTCATTTATCCAAAGCGATGGAAGGATTCACCATCTTTTACAATGGACCTAAGTCAGGGGCATCAGCACCCGATCATTTGCATTTTCAGGCCGGCGAAACGGGATTTATGCTGGTAGATACAGAATGTGATGACATAAAGAAATCCCTGGGCGAAAAACTTCTTTCTGGTCAAAGGACGGAAATATGGTATTTTAATGACTATCTTAGGAAATTAATTTCTGTTGAAACCAGTTCATTGGAAGAAGGCTTGGCAGTTTTGGAAGCTTATTATACCAGTTTTGAAAGGGTGCAGCCCTCCAATATTGAACCGATGATGAATGTATTGTGTTCATGGTCAAAAGAGCATTGGACAATTCATCTGTTTCCGCGTAAAGCACACCGGCCAAAGCAATATTTTGCTGAAGGAGATGGCCAACTGCTGATAAGTCCGGGAGCAGTGGATTTAGGAGGAGTTTTTATTATTCCCCGCCGCGAAGATTTTGATAAGATCAGCAAAAATGATATCGCTGATATCCTGAATCAGGTTACTCTTGACGAGGAGCCTTTTGAGGAACTGCTGGAGGGAATGATGGATAAAATTAATTATAAACACATAGGCACATAGGGCATATAGAAAATATTTAGAATTTACATGACATGATTATTGGAAAATAATAATTGAATAAAGGCTTACAGAGATATATTTACCATTCCTATGTGTTCTATATGCCT
>DATGYU010000209.1:0-2709 GCA_035297625.1 Prolixibacteraceae bacterium | reverse complement strand
GCTCTTTTGATGAATGCCCGGCAAATGGAAGAAAGCTGTGATCCTTTTATACCGGCTGCCATCAACCCGGCAATTGGGTTGGGCTGCTTGTTGGGTATGGCTCAACGAAGTGGTAGAGACAAGGTTACTTTTGCTGTTTCTTCCTCTATTGCGAATTTCGGATTATGGGTAGAACAATTATTGGCAGAGAGTACAGGAAAAGAAGGGCTGGGAATTGTTCCTGTTCAGGGTGAATCACTGGGAGACCCGCAGGTCTATGGAAATGACCGGGTATTTGTCCATCTCTATCTTACTTCCGATAACAACGCATCTTACGAACAAAAGCTATCAGCTTTGGAGAAAGCCGGACATCCCGTAGTGCGGATCGGGATCCCTGATAAACTGGCGTTGGGAGGGGAATATTACCGCTGGGAGATAGCAACAGCCATAGCCGGGCGGATCATTGGAATCAATCCTTTTGATCAGCCCAACGTTGCTGAGAGCAAAAAGAATACAGATCAACTGTTAAACGACTGGATACAGTCCAGAACTTTTGATCAGCCATCGCAGGCATTGGTAACAGAACCCATTACTGTTTACCCGGGAGCGAAAGCAGCTTTGCTGTTGAATCAGCAAGACCAAAGCGTAAGTTCTTTTGTTCACGAATTTACCTCAAAAGCTCAGCCGGGAGATTATATTGCTTTGCTTCCTTATTTTCTTCCTACCGAAGAAAACACAAAACTACTGGAAACGTGGCGACAGGAAATGAGGGATGAGTATAAGGTAGCCACCACTTTACTGGAAGGACCCCGCTATTTGCATTCCACCGGCCAGCTTCATAAAGGAGGCCCGGATACGGGAATATTCCTGATAATGATGAAGGAGGAAAATGAGGAATTGCCTATTCCGGGTGAAGAATACGGCTTTTCAATATTGCACAAGGCGCAGGCTCTTGGAGATTTCAAATCGCTGAATGAAAAGGGTAGAAGGGTGATCATGCTTCAATTGGGCCGTAATGTGGAACAGGGAATCAACGAAATCATGGAATTTGCTTTGGGGTCGAAACATCCTATTTAATACGGACAGATCATGGAACAAAGGATAACAACCTTGTTTTTGGACATCGGCGGGGTACTGCTTTCCAGTGGGTGGGACCGCCATTCACGTCTTCGGGCAGCTACCAGTTTTAACCTGGACCATGAGGAAATGGAGGACAGACATCACCTGACCTTTGGTTTGTATGAAACCGGGATGATCTCTATGGATGAATACCTTGACAGGGTTATTTTCCATCAGAAAAGAAGCTTTTCAAAAGAGGATTTTAAGACTTTCATGTTTGAGCAGTCCATTCCAGTGGATGGAGCCGTTGAGTTCTTTAAATCGCTTAAAAACGAGCATTCTTTGAAGGTAATTGCAGTGAACAATGAAGCCCGCGAACTGAATGACTACCGGATACAAAAGTATAATTTAACCGGGCTGTTTGATGCTTTTGTTTCTTCCTGTTATGTGCACCTGGGCAAGCCTGACCGCGATATATGGAAGATGGCCTGCGATATAGCTCAGGTTAAGGCCCATGAAATACTTTATTTCGACGACAGGCTCATGTTTGTGGAAATAGCAAGATCCATGGGCATCGAAAGCTACCATTTCCAGCAACTGGAGGATGCAAAACAGTTTATTCAGTCAATCAATTTTCATCAATAAATGAATCATTATGGAGCAAGGCTATGATTATGGAATGATCGGGTTGGGCACCATGGGCCGAAACCTGGTATACAATATGTGCGACCATGGGTACGCTGTGGCAGGTTATGACAAGGATATTGCCATGGTGGAAGAACTGGAAAAGGGGAAAGGAAATTATCAATTAACGGGTGCAAGAAATATCAATCAACTTATAGATGCGTTAAAAACACCCCGTATCATCCTTTTGCTTGTTCCTGCCGGATCAATTGTAGATGCTGTGATTCAGGAGTTGATTCCATTGCTCTCAAAAGAGGATGTGATTATTGATTGCGGTAATTCTCATTTTACAGATACCGACCGCCGCACCTATCAACTGGCAAAGGACAATATTCATTTTATGGGCATCGGTATATCCGGGGGTGAATATGGAGCACGCAATGGACCAAGTATCATGCCCGGAGGAAGCAAAGAAATCTATGACCGGGTGGAGCCTATGCTTAAAGCTGTATCCGCCAAAGCCAACGGCGAGCCTTGTGTCGCCTACCTTGGGACAGGATCGGCCGGCCATTATGTCAAGATGGTGCATAATGGCATTGAATATGCCCTGATGGAACTCATTGCGGAAACCTATCAGCTAATGAAACAAGGCGCAGGCATGTCGAATAAAGAATTGCATGATGTTTATTCTAAATGGAATGAAGGAACTTTGCATTCATTCCTTATTTTAATTACTGCAGCTATTTTCATGAAAAAGGACGAGCTCACCTCCAATGATCTTGTAGATATGATTCTGGACAGTACCGGGCAAAAAGGAACTGGTGCCTGGACCACTGAAGATGCCATGGCTTTGGAAGTACCTGTCCCTGTTATTGACATCTCCGTTACAATGCGCAACCTGTCGGCATTAAAAAAAGAGCGTCTGGAAGCAGAAAAGATATTGGATGGGCCAAAGAAAGAAATCGATTACGATAAAACACAGCTGGCCGATACATTGGCAGATGCTCTTGATTTTGCAATTATTACTGTTTTTGCCCAGGGAATGGA
>DATGYU010000208.1:0-4384 GCA_035297625.1 Prolixibacteraceae bacterium | reverse complement strand
GCCAGTAGAAATAAAATGCAGCAGATAACTAATTTCATAGGCTGAACTTTAGCAGGTTAACAAATCAAAGGTGCAACAAAGCCACGATATCTCAAAAGAAAACACTGTTAAATGAAGATTCTGACAGATAAATTGTTATTTTGTGTCGGTATATGAATACAATATGCTGGTTACATTAAGTAAATCATTTAAACTTCAACAGCTGAAATACTGCACCTAAATTTGTTATATCCATGAAACGAATTTTTATTTCCTTATTAGCCCTTACATTTATGATGTCCTGTCAAGAAAAGCAAATTCAATATACGCCCACTAAAAAAGGGGATGTTAAAGATACCTATTTCGGCACCGAGGTGGAAGATCCATACCGCTGGCTGGAAAATGACAATTCTCCGGAAACGGCAGAATGGGTAAAGACACAAAATCAGCTTACCTTTGGTTACCTGGCCCAACTGCCCTCTCGCGATAAGATCAACAAGAGACTTACCGAGCTGTGGGATTATCCCAAGTACGGGGTGCCCTATAAGGAAGCGGGCAAGTATTTCTTCTCCAAAAACAATGGTTTGCAAAACCAAAGTGTCATTTACACCACCGCTGACATGAAAGCGGAGCCAAGCGTGTTGCTGGATCCCAACACCTTGTCAGAGGATGGAACAGCCGCCCTTTCAGGAATGGAAATCTCCAATGACGGCAAGTACCTGATTTACCAGGTAGCCAAATCAGGTTCCGACTGGAATGACATTTATGTGAAAGATATCGAATCGGGAAAGCTTCTTTCGGATCATATCGGCTGGGTGAAATTCTCCGGAATCAGCTGGCTGAAAGACGGGTTCTTCTACAGCGCCTACGACAAGCCGGAAGTTGGAAGTGAATTGTCAAAAGCCAACGAGTTCCAAAAGGTATATTTCCATAAGCTGGGAACAGATCAGTCGGCAGACCAGCTGATAGTAAGTGATCCCACCAATGCAAAACGCATGTTTGGTGCAGGTTTAACGGAAGACAAGCGTTTCCTTTTGATCTCCAAAAGTATCGGCACCCATGGCAATGCCCTGGATTTTAAAGATCTTGGCAAAAAGAACAGTACGTTTATTCCCTTGATGGAAAGCTATGAACATGAGTTTAACCCTGTAGACAATATTGGCGACAACCTGTATGTGCTGACCAATTACAAGGCTCCAAAATATCGCCTAATAAAAATTGACACCAATCATCCCGAAGAGGCCAACTGGGTGGATGTCATCCCTGAGAAAAAAGATGTTCTGGAAGCGGTACGCCTTATCGCGGGAAAGTTTGTTGTCAATTATATGACCGATGCCCACAGCAAGGTGGAGGTCTATTCTTATGAAGGGCAGCTGGACCATGAAGTTCAGCTTCCGGGCATTGGAACCGTTGGGGCCTTCTCGGGAAAGAAAGAAGAAAACATCGCCTATTACAGTTATGCTTCATTTAACACCCCGGGCGAAATCTATCAGTATGATTTTACCACCCATCAGTCGACCCTGCACTTCAGGCCGGAGATAAAGTTCAATCCGGATGACTTTGAGGTGAAACAAGAATTCTATACCAGCAAAGATGGCACGAAAGTTCCCATGTTCATTGTTCACAAAAAAGGAATTGAACTCAATGGTATGAACCCAACGTTTTTGTATGCCTACGGCGGTTTTAACATCAGTCTTACCCCTGTCTTTTCGCCGGCACGCATTGCCTTTATGGAAAAGGGCGGAGTGTTTGCCATGCCTAATCTTCGCGGGGGCGGTGAATACGGTGAGCAGTGGCATTTGGCAGGAACCAAACTGCAGAAGCAGAATGTGTTTGATGACTTTATCTCGGCAGCTGAATACCTGATTGCTCAGAAATATACTTCCCCGGAGAAGCTGGCCATTCAGGGCGGTTCCAATGGAGGATTACTAATAGGCGCTGTGACCAATCAGCGCCCCGACCTGTTTAAAGTAGCCCTTCCCGCTGTAGGAGTGATGGACATGCTTCGCTTTCATAAATTTACCATCGGCTGGGCATGGGCAGGCGATTACGGAACGGCGGATGACAGCAAGGAAATGTTCGATTATTTGTATGCCTATTCTCCTTACCATACCATCAAAAAAGGAACTGCTTACCCGGCCATTTTAGTCACTACAGCCGATCATGACGACCGTGTGGTGCCAGCGCACAGCTTTAAATACATGGCCCGCATGCAGGAGTACAACGCAGGAAAACTGCCTGTACTGATCCGTATTGACACCAAGGCAGGCCACGGGGCAGGTAAACCAACGGCCAAGGTGATTGAAGAATATACCGATGTGTGGTCGTTTGTATTTTACCATTTGGGAATGAAGATATAAAATTCAGGAGACTCCCTCAAAGTCAATAATGAGATTGGAGGGTTTTTGGCTGCTAGCTACTGGCAATTGGCAAGAATGCGCTATTTACAATCGAAGCGGTTTTGCCAGCAGCCAGTTGCCAGGAGCTGTAAGTAATTTTTTTAATTCATACAGACTTATGCCAATAAATTCGGTTGTTAAACCTTATGCTCCCCTATTTTTATTTCAACAATAATCCTATAAATTGCAGGCTCTAAACCCAGCAACTTTGAAATGAAAGACTCCATCAGAATACACCAGAACAGAATAGTTCATAAGGGCTGTTTTCAAGCCCTTGCAGGACTTCTTTTATTGGTATCCATAGCTCTTTTCTCCTTGCAGGTCAAAGCAATTGAAATAAAAAGAACACTGGGAAGCCTGGTTACGGTGACCCCACAAGAGGGCGCTTTTGCTTTGATTGAAAATGGCAAACCAGCCCCGGCGGTGTATTCTTCCAATGATTATGCAGGTGTAGGGAAGGTGATGAATTATTTCAAGGCCGACCTTAAGATGGTATCAGGACTGGAACCCGGCATTTCTGTTGATCAGCTGCCTAAAGCCTCCCAGGTGGTTATAGCCGGTACCGTAGGCCACAGCAAACTCATTGACCAGCTTGTGAGTGAAAAGAAAATTGACCTCAATGACCTCAATGGAAAGTGGGAGCAATTCATCATCCAGGTGGTAGAAAAACCCTTTGCGGGGATTGAAAAAGCATTGGTAATCGCCGGAAGCGATAAGCGGGGCACCCTGTTTGGCATCTTTGAAATTTCCAAACAGATAGGTGTTTCGCCATGGTACTGGTGGGCAGATGTTCCCGTTGAAAAGCAAGCCAACATTTATATCAAAGCCGATAAGTTCACTTTAGGAGAGCCGGCAGTAAAATATCGGGGTATCTTTCTCAATGATGAAGAACCAGCCTTGGGCCGTTGGGCGGTGGAAAAATTCGGAGGCTTCAACCATCAGTTCTATGAAAAACTATTCGAGCTGATGCTGCGCATGAAATCCAATTACCTGTGGCCTGCCATGTGGTGGGCAAGCTTTAATACCGATGACCCCACCAATCCTGTGTTGGCCGATGAGATGGGCATCGTAATGAGCACTACCCACCACGAGCCAATGATGCGAGCTCATGCCGACTGGAAGAAAAAAGGTGGCGCTCCATGGAATTATGAGACCAACAGGGATACCCTGCGCCAATTCTGGAAAGAAGGAATTCAGCGCATGGGAAAACGGGAAAGCATCGTGTCAATGGGGATGCGTGGCGATGGCGATATGGCCATGACCGCGGAAACCAACATTGCCCTTTTGGAACGTATTGTAGCTGACCAGCGTAAAATAATAGAAGAGGTGACCGGCAAGCCTGCCTCGGAAACACCGCAGCTTTGGGCCCTTTACAAGGAAGTGCAGGATTATTACGACAAGGGCATGCGGGTGCCGGATGATGTTACCCTGCTGCTTTGTGATGACAACTGGGGTAATATCCGCAAACTGCCAAAGCCTACAGAAGCCAAAAGGGCCGGGGGTTATGGCATTTATTACCATTTTGACTATGTGGGCGATCCGCGTAATTATAAATGGCTCAACACCTGTCCCATTCAACGCACCTGGGAGCAGATGAATCTTGCCTACCGCCATGGGGTTGACCGTATCTGGATAGTCAATGTAGGCGATTTGAAACCCATGGAATTCCCCATAGAGTTCTTTCTGGACTTTGCATGGAACCCTGATCAGTGGCCCGCGGACAAGCTTTTGGACTATACCCGCAAGTGGGCCGAAGAACAGTTCGGCTCCAACTATGCAAAAACGATCGCTACCATGCTGAATGATTACACCCGCTTGAACGGTCGACGTAAACCTGAGCTTTTGGAACCCGACACTTACAGTTTGACCAATTACCGGGAAGCAGACCGCATCGTGGAAGAATACAATACCCTGGCCGAAAAAGCCAACATGGTTTACAAATGGATGCCGGTAAATTATCAGGCAGCTTACTACCAGTTGGTGTTGCATCCCATTACGGCCTGTGC
>DATGYU010000207.1:0-13308 GCA_035297625.1 Prolixibacteraceae bacterium | reverse complement strand
GAAAGGTATAAGGCGTAGGCCATTTCACGGTCACCGTTAACCCCCTTTTCACGGATAATGGCAGCTTTAACTCCACTTGGCTTGCGGCGCTTCAGGTCGATACCCAGATCTGCAGCCTTACCTGTAAAGGATTTAAAATCGTAAGTCAGTTCGTTATTCTTGTAGTTCTTATAGCGCTCCAGGGCCAGTTTTTCGCCCGATTGCTTTCTGTCCAGAAGATAGGAGGTCTTGAACCACAATTCACGTAATGAATTGACATCCAGGTTGAATGTATCTTCGTTGTTTTGTACTTTAAACACTCGGTTTTGCGCTGGCTTTCCAATCAAAGTATATTGCACACCCGCCTTGTTTAAAATAGCCTCAAATGCATTGCTATTGGCCACCTGAACCACAACACCGGGGTTTTCACTGAATAACAGTTTCACACTGTCCTTTTCACCAATGGCGCTTAAATCGAGTGTCATGCCTGAATGATTGTCGGCAAAACACATTTCAAGCAAGGTGGTGATCAAACCTCCTGAAGAAATATCATGACCTGCCAAAATGATTCCTTCTTCCACACATTGCTGAATGGCATTAAATGCCGAAGCGAAATAACCGGTATCGGCTACCGAGGGAGCTTCATTGCCCAGTTTATTGATGATCTGAGAGAAGGCGCTACCGCCAAGTCTGCGGTTCATTTTTGAGAAATCAACAAAATAGAGGAAGGAGTCGGGTTCATTCAAAAGAACCGGTTCTACCACTTTCTTTACATCCGACACTTCAGCCGAGGCGGAAATAATAACGGTGCCCGGCGCGTAAACGACTCCATCTTTATATTTCTGGGTCATCGACATGGAGTCTTTTCCTGTAGGGATATTGATTCCCAGGGCACAGGCAAAATCGCTGGCAGCCTTTACAGCCTTATAGATGCGGGCATTTTCACCTTCATTTTTTGCAGGCCACATCCAGTTGGCCGACAAGGATACCCCTTTCAGCTGATAGGATAATGGAGCCCATACAATATTGGTAAGGGATTCGGCAATGGATAAAACCGATCCGGCCTCAGCATCAATGATTGCAGCAACGGGTGCATGACCTATGGTGGTAGCCAGTCCTTTGTCGCCCTGATAATCCAGGGTAATCACACCCACATTGTTCAAAGGCAGCTGCAGCTGTCCGGCACACTGCTGCTTGGCAATGCGTCCGGTTACGGAACGGTCTACTTTATTGGTCAGCCAATCCTTACAGGCAACGGCTTCAAGCTGAAGTACATCTTCAAGGTAAGACTCTATTTGGGTAACCTCATAGTCGAGATCGGCAAATTTTTCATTACGGGTAGTATCGGTGAGAACTGTTTTTGGTGGTTTGCCAAACATATAGGACAGTTGCCAGTCAATGGACTTCTCTCCTGTTTTGGAGTTCTCAAAAGTAAACTGCATGTCGCCTGTTGCCTCACCAATGACATACATTGGCGCACGCTCACGTTCTGCGATGCGCTGCAACAGCGGAACGTCCTTTTCGTGCATCACCAGCCCCATACGTTCCTGGGACTCATTGCCGATAATTTCTTTTTGTGATAAAGTAGGATCGCCTACGGGCAGTTTGGAAGTATCAATTTTACCACCAGTGGCTTCTACCAGTTCAGAGAGGCAATTTAAGTGCCCCCCTGCCCCATGGTCATGAACCGTGATAATGGGATTTTCTGATGATTCACTTAAGGCACGGATGGCGTTATATACCCTTTTCTGCATTTCAGGGTTGGCACGCTGAACGGCATTCAGTTCAATATGATTTTCGAATTCGCCGGTAGCAACGGAGGATACAGCTCCACCCCCCATACCGATGCGGTAGTTATCACCTCCTAAAAGTACGACCTTATCTCCTTTAACAGGTTCATCTTTTAAACTGTCCTTTTTGGCCCCAAAGCCGATACCTCCGGCCAGCATGATCACTTTGTCGAAGCCATATTTACGGTCATTTTCAAAATGCTCGAAGGTCAAAACGGAACCGGTAATGATGGGCTGTCCGAATTTATTTCCAAAATCGCTGGCACCATTGGATGCTTTGATTAATATTTCTTCAGGAGTTTGGTAAAGCCATTCGCGCTCTTCGGTAGCCTGTTCCCAACTGCGCGTATCTTCCGTGCGGGGATAAGAAGTCATATAAACGGCAGTACCGGCAATAGGCAGACTTCCCTTACCCCCTGCAATACGGTCACGTATTTCGCCACCAGTACCAGTAGCCGCGCCATTAAAAGGTTCAACAGTAGTAGGGAAATTATGCGTTTCTGCCTTCAGGGAAAGGACGGTTTCAATATCGGTAATTTCAAAATAATCAGCAGTATCCTGGTTTTTGGGAGCAAACTGTTCCACCACAGGGCCCTGTACAAAAGAACAGTTGTCCTTATAGGCAGAAATAATAAAATTGGGATGCTGCTGCGATGTTTTCTTGATCAGCTGAAACAAGGACATCTCTTGTTCTACACCATCGATAATAAAGGTTCCGTTGAATATTTTGTGACGGCAATGCTCCGAGTTAACCTGAGAGAAACCAAAAACTTCACCATCGGTTAATTTACGTCCAAGCTTTTCAGATACCGAATTCAGGTAAGTAATCTCTTCCGCACTGAGTGCCAGACCTTCCTGATCGTTGTAAGCTGAAATATCTTCAATTTCAAGGATAGGATCAGGCTTCTTGTCTATTGTGAAAATATGCTGATCGAGATTGTGATATAAAGCCTTTAGCATGGGATCAAACCCGGCTGAATTATCCGGCACCTGGATGTATTCTTCCATACGAAGGACGCCCTGCATACCCATATTCTGGGTAATTTCAACGGCATTGGTACTCCAGGGTGTCAACATTTCTTTACGCGGACCAACAAACCATCCGTTTAATACTTCATCATCCAGTTTTACTGCTCCGCCAAATAGCCAGATCAGTTTTTCAATGTCAGCCTGGCTGAATGCCTGAAGAGTGTTTAACGCAACAATAGTTTTCTCCGGAGTTTTAAAGAATACAATCATTTTGAATATTTGGATTTATTTATGAACTAATTTCCATGAAAATGAATGCTGCAAATATAAATATTTACCTCTTTAGCGCGGAATAAAAGTAATAACAGCAGATTGTTGATAAAGGCCTTATGTAATAAGCGTATTTTCAGGCTGACCGCTCTTTGGTTGACTGATAGTAGTTTAATACCCTGTACATTTTATGCCTTAACACAAAGGGAGAAAAGCGATGTGTTTAAAAATTAAACAAATTAATGCCATGGTTAACACTAATTTTACATACCTGTGCCATTTATATTAATAAGTTTCAATTTGAATTGGCTCCATATTTGGGTGGCTTTTTAATCTCTATATTTGCCCGCAGTCAAAAAATATGCAATCTTTTCAAATAAATTAAGATGAAACAAATCAAATACGTATCTCCTGAGGAAGCGGTAAAAGTGGTAAAATCAGGTGACAGGGTTCATTTGAGTTCAGTAGCAGTAACCCCTCATACGCTTATTAAACCATTGGTTGAAAGAGGCCGTAACGGTGAACTGTATGATGTAAAAATCCAGCACATCCACATTGAAGGTCAGGTTGATTATGCCAATCCCGAATTTGAAGGAATATTCCAGGGAGAACAGTTTTTTGTTGCCGGAAACATGCGTAAGCAGACTCAGGCCGGTTATGCTGATTACATCCCGGTATTTTTGAGTGAGACACAGAAGCTGATCCGTGAAGGGTATCTGCATGTGAATGTTGCCATGGTCATGGTATCTCCTCCCGACAAACATGGTTACGTATCATTGGGAACATCAGTGGATGCATCACTGGCTGCTGTTGAGTGTGCCGATATTGTTATCGCGGCGGTAAACCCAAATGTTCCCCGTTGTTGGGGTGATGCAATGATCAGCATTGATCAGATTGACATTTTTGTAGAAGATAATATCCCGTTATATGCCCATGCATTGGCACCACTTTCAGAAACAGAGATTGCCATTGGTAAAAATGTAGCTGCACTTGTTGAAGACGGCGCTTGTTTGCAAATGGGTATTGGTGGTATACCAAACGCTGTATTGGCTCAGCTTCACAACCATAAAGACCTTGGGGTTCATTCTGAAATGTTCTCCGATGGTATTTTACCTTTGGTGGAAAAAGGAATTGTTACCGGAAAGTATAAAAATATTGACAAAGGTAAGATGGTCGCTTGCTTTTTGATGGGAACAAAAGCACTGTACGATTTTGTGGATGACAACCCACAGGTAGCCATGATGGATGTGGCCCATACCAACAATGTGGCTGTGATCCGTAAGCTGGACAAAGTTACCGCCATTAACTCAGCCCTTTCCATTGACCTTACCGGACAGGTTTGCGCTGATTCAATCGGTATCAAGCATTACTCAGGAGTAGGTGGCCAGATTGACTTTATTCGCGGTGCAGGCCATTCAAAAGGCGGAAAACCAATCATTGCCATTCCTTCGGTAACCACTAAAGGAGTTTCAAAAATCAGCCCAACCCTTATTGAAGGATCAGGGGTAGTAAGCACCCGTGCCAACATCCACTGGGTGGTAACTGAATTCGGAGCTGTTAACCTTTACGGTAAGACACTCCAGGAACGTGCACGCCTGCTGACTTCCATTGCACACCCCTCACACAGGGAATCACTGGAAAAAGCCGCCTTTGAACGTTTTGGATCACATTTTCATTTCGTTAGAAAAGAGAATCTATAATTACTATAAAAAGAGAAAAAAAGGCAGAATTGACATTCTGCCTTTTTTTATTTACATTTAATTTACATTGGCAATAAGGATCACCGAAAGCCTAAATTTATTTAAAATTGTAAATCACTTTCATTCAATACTTTTCATTCAATAATTGATGATTTATTCAATAACTGTTGTATAACATACGGGCTAATTTTCGAATAATTGAGTAAATGAGTTGAAAAGAAAGATTTGAAATGTACTTTTGCAGCAAAAATTTAATTAATCCATAAATTCATATATCAAATAAATATTTTACACCATGGAAATCACGCATATTGAACACATCGGAATAGCAGTAAACAATCTGGAAGAAGCTATCCCCTATTATGAAAATGTATTAGGCTTAAAATGCTATGCCGTGGAAGAAGTAGCAGATCAAAAAGTGAAAACTGCTTTTTTCAAAGTAGGACAAACAAAAATTGAGTTGCTTGAATCAACCGATCCTGAAGGTCCTATTGGCAAATTCATTGAAAAGAAAGGCCCTGGAGTACACCACCTGGCTTTTGCTGTTGAAAATGTGAATGAAGCATTGAATGATGTAGCCGGTAAAGGCGTTCAACTCATTGACAAGGCAAGCCGCAAGGGCGCCGAAGGCCTTAATATTGGATTCCTGCACCCCAAATCTACACTTGGTGTATTAACCGAACTTTGCTCTGATAAATAATTCTACTGAACACAATCAATACATCCTATGAACAATCAAGACAAAATTAAACAGCTAATCGATCTGCGAGTTGAAGCAAAACTAGGAGGTGGAGAAAAAAGAATAGAAGCACAGCATGCCAAGGGTAAATTAACGGCCCGCGAACGCATCGAAATGCTTCTGGATGAAGGCAGCTTTGAAGAATATGATATGTTTGTCACACATCGTTGTGATAACTTTGGTATGGAAAAGACCAAGTTCCCGGGCGATGGTGTAGTTACCGGCCAGGGAACCATTGACGGGCGTATCGTTTACCTCTATGCACAGGACTTTACAGTTTTCGGAGGTTCATTGTCTGAAACCTATGCATTAAAGATTTGCAAGGTGATGGATATGGCCATGAAGGTAGGAGCCCCGATCATTGGCATCAACGATTCAGGAGGTGCCCGTATCCAGGAAGGGGTAACTGCCCTGGCAGGCTATTCTGAAATCTTCCAGCGCAACATTCTGGCCTCGGGAGTAGTTCCTCAAATTTCTGCCATCTTTGGCCCATGTGCCGGCGGTGCGGTGTATTCACCTGCATTAACCGATTTCATTATCATGAGCAAAGATACCAGCTACATGTTTGTTACCGGGCCAAAAGTGGTAAAAACAGTAACCGGAGAAGTGGTCACCGACGAACAGTTGGGAGGAGCCTCTATCCATGGTTCTAAATCAGGCGTGTCGCATTTTGTGGCTGAAGATGAAAAGGAAGGCATCCTGCTGATCCGCAAACTTCTAAGCTATCTGCCTCAAAACAACCTGGAAGATCCGGCATTGGTTCATAATACCGATCCTATTAACCGTATAGAAGATTCTTTGAATACGATCATTCCTGACAATCCCAATAAGCCTTACGATGTGAAGGGGGTTATCAATGCAATTGTCGACAATCATGAATTCTTTGAAGTACATCGTCATTATGCCCAAAACATTGTTGTAGGTTATGCCCGTATGGATGGCGTGTCTGTTGGTATTGTAGCCAATCAGCCAAACTATCTGGCCGGGGTATTGGATATCAATGCTTCACGCAAAGCTGCACGTTTTGTGCGTTTCTGCGATGCCTTTAACATTCCAATCATCACATTTGTGGATGTGCCAGGATTCTTACCAGGAACAACCCAGGAATATGGAGGTATCATTACTCATGGAGCAAAACTATTATATGCCTATGGAGAGGCCACAGTGCCAAAGGTGACTGTTATCCTTCGCAAAGCCTATGGTGGTGCTTATTGTGTAATGAGTTCCAAACATCTGAGAGGCGATATTAACTATTCATGGCCAACCGGAGAAATTGCAGTAATGGGCCCCAAAGGAGCGATCGAAGTTCTTAAAAACAAAAAGATCTCTGCCTTTGAAAATGATGATGAGCGCAATGCATACATCGCCCAGGCTGAAGAAGAATACAAGGAGAAATTTGCCAATCCGTTTAAAGCGGCTGAGTATGGATACATCGATGACATTATAGAGCCTAGAAATACACGTTTCCGTATCATCAGGGCCCTGCAAAGTCTGGCTACCAAAAAGGTATTGAATCCTCCTAAAAAACACTCTAATCTTCCATTGTAACCATGAAGATGCTTTATATCTTTTTGCAATTTGGGGCGAGCATTACCGACCCATTGTCAAGCACCCGGTTATTCATTTTTTGGGGAGTTATAATTGTTCTTGTTCTTTTATTTGTCTTTTTCCTATACCGCACCAATAAGATTGTTGACGCAAGAAAGGAATCGGCAAAGCACAAAGAAGCCATGGGACATACCGCAACCACCGGGAGTGATGTTACCGAAGAGACTGCCGCGGCAATAGCTTTAGCTATCCACATGTATAAAAATGAAATGCATGACCAGGAAAGCTTTACCATTACGCTTAAAAAAGTATCCAAGATCTATTCACCATGGAGTTCCAAGATCTATACCTTACGTCAAAATCCCAGATAATAACATAGTATGAAAAAATTTTCTTTCACGATCAATGGCAACACTTACGATGTTGAAATAAAAAACGTAGAAGACAATGTTGCTGAAGTAGATGTTAATGGCTTTGCTTATAATGTTGAGTTCGACCGTGTGCTGGAAACTACCAAAACACCTAAACTCGTCAGGTCAGAAGCTGTTCCTTCAACTGATATCACACCCTCGGTACAAAAAACAAGTTCACCAGCCGGACCAAAAGGTTCAGGATTTATCAAATCACCGCTTCCTGGTACGATCATCGATGTCCACGTCAAAGCAGGCGATACCGTTAGAGCAGGCGATAAGCTGATCACCCTTGAGGCGATGAAAATGGAGAACATTATTAATTCTGATAAAAGTGGTAAAGTAGCTTCAGTCAAAGTTAACAAGAGTGACGCTGTGATGGAAGGTGATATATTAATCGAAATCGAATAATTTAATATTCCAACGATGAATATACTCTATAACATCATGTTGATTTACGGGCTCACTTTTGTAATTGGTTTTTTTGTGGCATTTATCATTTGGGTGCTTTTTACCACAATGGCTCCTAAAGATTCCAGCAAGATCATCAGACGTGAATCTTATAGCGAGATGAAGCGGTTAAAGCATAAAAATGTAAAAACAGCACAATAGAACCTAAACTAAACTAATTACTTTATCATTGAAATGGAAATATTTTTAAAGCTCTTTCAAGGCTTTTCAACCTTGCTTTTGTCCGATCCTGTAATTGCATTTACACGTATTGGATTAATTTTTCTGGGATTACTATTAGTTTATCTGGGTCGCAAAGGGGTGCTTGAACCATTGCTGATGATCCCCATGGGATTAGGAATGGCAACGATCAATGCCAGTATTATTTTTCTTCCTGATGGAACTCAGGGAAACCTTTTTGTGGATCCTCTGGTAATGGATATCAATCAGTTACTCGATGTACTTCAGATCAACTTTCTGCAACCCATCTATACCTACATGTTTAGCAATGGCTTAATCGCCTGCTTTATCTTTATGGGTATCGGTGCAATGATTGATATAGGCTATATCGTTCAGCGCCCTTTTTCAAGTATGCTCATGGCACTTTTTGCAGAACTGGGTACCTTTGCAACCATCCCGGTAGCAATGGCCATGGGCCTCGATTTAAGGGAATCTGCCTCCATTGCTATGGTGGGTGGCGCTGATGGGCCAATGGTGCTTTACACCTCATTATCGCTTGCAAAACATTTATTTGTGCCCATCACGGTGGTAGCCTACCTATACCTTGGATTAACCTATGGTGGATATCCCTATTTAATCCGGCTGTTGGTGCCTAAAAAATACAGGGCAATAAATGTAGTGCGCGAAAAAAATGCCAAACCTGTATCACAAGGTTTGAAACTTGGACTAGCAGTAATACTTTGCGTAATTCTGTGTTTCTTATTCCCGGTAGCCTCTCCCCTGTTCTTTTCATTATTTATTGGAATAGCCATCAGGGAATCAGGGTTAACCCATATTTTAAGTTTCATAGAAGGACCGCTGTTATACGGTTCAACTTTCTTGCTGGGAATTCTGCTGGGTATTTTGTGTGAAGCTCACCTTTTGCTGAATCCTAAGATCTTAACCTTGCTGATCCTTGGTATTATAGCCCTGCTGTTCTCCGGAATAGGTGGCATTATCGGAGGTTACGTGATGTTCTTTATCAGGAAAGGTAACTTTAATCCGGCCATCGGAATTGCCGGCGTAAGTTGCGTCCCGAGTACTGCTAAAGTGGTTCAAAAAGAGGTAAGCAAGGTTAACCCAAATGCTATTGTATTGCCCGAAGCATTAGGGGCTAACATCATGGGGGTAATCACCACAGCTATCATTACCGGTTTATTTGTAACGTTAATACCCTTGTTTAAGTAAATCAGATGATCGTCTTATATTACTTGAATAAGCATAAAAAAAGAGAGGAATCAATATTTGATTCCTCTCTTTTTTTATGCTTATTCAAGTAATTAATACCAATGGTATAATCCTTCCACTAGTCTTGATTCTTTAGCTTCAGCAGAAAGAGAAAGGTATTTTTGACGTTCTGCTTCATAGGCGCGCTGTTTGGCCAACTCCTCTTCTCTTAGCTTTTCACCATAGATACGGTCCACTTTATCCTGCAAAAACTTATTGGCTACTGTTGGAAATAATTCCAACAAAAGTTCTTCTTTTTCATTGGAAGCCAGCCTTACATCTTCACCGTATTTTGGAAAGAAAGGATTTGGCTGTTTCTTATAATTTGCCGTATTATAAGGTATCTCGGTACGGGTACCGGCAATCTTTTCCCTAAAATCCGGATCCACAGGAATAGGTGTTTTTCCGTAAGAACCTTTTACCAGGTTCACAAACTGAATAGAGTTGTTGGTATAAAATGGTTTTCCGTTCTTCTCATCAATCACACAGTTTACCGCCTGTGCTCCCACAATCTGGCTGGTGGGTGTCACCAGTGGAGGACAACCTGATGCTAGGCGAACAGTAGGAATCACCTCAAGTACCCTTGGCAACAATTCTTCCTGCTTCAACTGTTTTAACTGAGCAAGCATATTGGTATACATTCCTCCCGGAACTTCAGCCAACTTAACCTTTTCATCAGGATCGGGGAAGTTGAAATACTTTTCAATCTTTCCGCAAACATCCATTAGATTGGCTTCATCTTCTGCCTGGGCATAGCGAATGGCATCATCAAAATATTGGTCGATATGGGCAGGTAACTGGTCTTTGGTAATATCGAAATCTATCGGATATACTTTATAGCTGTCAATGTCAGCCATTTCCAACCGGATTTCTTTTAGTATCTTGTTGATACGAACCACTGCATCCAGGTTAATACCGGTCTCAATGCCTAATTTATTGCAGAAAATCTGTATCAGCTCGAATGAAGGAGCAGCAGGACCTCCTGCAAAATTCATGATGGCCGTATCCAGAATGTCTACCCCATTCATTATTGCCGTTAAACCCGAAGCCAATCCGAATCCAGGCGTACAATGGGTATGGAAATCTACCGGGATTTTCAGATTCTGCTTATAGGCTTTGATAATTTTTCCTGCTTTCAACGGTGGAATTAGTCCGGCCATGTCTTTCAGGGTAATCATGTCGGCTCCCATGGCTTCCAGTTCCTTTGCCATATTGACAAAGTAGTCGATTGTAAAAATTGCTTTGGGCAATGGTTTGCCCTTTATTTTGGCAATTAAACGTTCTTTTTTGGAGAATTTAGGATCAACGGTATAACAGGTTACGCAATCGGCAAGACCACCGTTTTCCTTTACGTACTTAATTGTAGAGCGAATATTATGGGTATCGTTTAACGCATCAAAAATTCGCATGATAGAGATTCCTGACTGTACGGCATTACGGTTAAAACCTTCAATTACTTCTTCCGGATATGGATTGTATCCAAAAAGATTACGTCCACGGGATAAAGCAGTCAAATGGGAAATGTTGCCAATTTCCTTTTTGATCTTTTCCAGGCGTTCCCAGGGATCCTCGTTCAAGTACCTCATAATGGAATCGGGCACTGCCCCTCCCCATACTTCAAGAGCATAAAAACCTGCCTCTTTATAAAGAGGCAAAACACGTTCAATCTGAACCTGCTTCATGCGTGTAGCAAATAAAGACTGCTGTCCGTCTCTAAGCGTTACATCTCTTATTAATAGTTTTCTGGCCATCGTATAATGATTAATTATTGACGTAAAATTCGCAAATTATATTGGCTTTCATAAAGCTTTTTAGAAATTTTATAATATTTGTTCAAAAATTTTAACTAATTATTAATATAAGGAAAGTGTTTAATTATTCAACACTCAAAATCTCAATAGACAAATATTAAAAAAAGATGATTTTCGTCACCTTTATTTTATCTATGCTTATCTTTGTTTGGATATATTACTCAACTTTGCAACCGAAATTTTATTTTACGAATCCTATTCGAAAAAGTTAAAATTCAAGGCTTAACCCTGTTTGCTAATTGAAAATTAGGTTTATTCAGTTTGGAAATAATGTATGACTCGAGGCATTTTAATACTGCTGATTAATGTTATTGGGATTTTTGGTGCAAATGCAAAATGTGGTGAAAAACATACTTCCGTTATTTCCCAATATTACCCTCATGATAATGCTGGGGGTGAAATAGAGTTTGCTCAAATAGCAATAGTTTCATTGGGTATTATTGAGGGAAATGATGTAGCGTCAAATCAGTTTACCATCGGTTATAAACACATTCCCAAAACCAATTATTCAATTGACAGACATAGTAAATGTGATTTTTCCATTAGCAATAGGAATCTTCTCTCCTTCATACAAAAAGATATTCATTTTCTCTCTGTACTTTTGATTTAGCTAGTAATTACCTATTTGATTCTTTTTATTTCAACCTAAATACATTTTCTAACCACAATTAGCGTTATAAAATTGTTTTTATAATTTTCAACCCTTGTAACAGCGGAGAATTAACAAACTTTAAATTTATAATTATGATATTTCTTGAGACCCCAGCAAATGAATCAGTTATAGATATGATGATGAAAGGTGGCTGGCTAATGATACCTCTTCTCCTTTTGTCCATAATCACTGTTTTTATATTTTTTGACCGGTATTTCTTTATCAAAGCACATGACAAAACAGACAATCATTTCTTTAACAATTTAAAGGAACTAATAAAGGAAGGCAAGACCGATACTGCCATGGCATTATGCAATAGCGCCGATACTTCTGAATCACGCATACTGGCAAAAGGCATTGCCAACCTGGGAAAGCCAGTTAATGAAATATATCATCAAATGGAAATGGAGGGTAAACTCGAGGTATATAAATATGAATCCAACCTTTATTTCCTGGGGGTGATTGCCGGTATTGCTCCTATGTTTGGATTTATAGGTACCATTTCGGGAGTAATCAAAATCTTCTATAATATCTCAAAAGCTGACAATATCAGTATCTCACTTATTTCGGGTGGACTTTATGAAAAACTTATTACCTCGGGAGTAGGGCTTTTCATTGGCATTATTGCTTATATTTTCTATCATTTTTTAAATAATAAGATCGATAAGATGATCCAAAGATGGGAATACCGCTCTGTAAGGTTCATTGATCTTATAAACAGTTAAAAACCATGAATATCAGAAATACAAGAAAGCAAGAGTTTGCAGTATTCTCAAATTCGTTCAGCGATATAATGTTCTTTCTAATGTTATTCTTTCTGATAGCATCCACAATGATTACCCCGGGCATTATTAAACTGGCATTGCCGCAGGCCGATCATACCCAGTCGATGGATAAGCCTCCTAAAGAAGTCGCTATTTCAATAACAAAGGACTTAAAGTATTACGTCAACAATACCCAGGTTAAGTTCTCGGATATCGAACCTCAGCTTACTAAAATGAAACAGGATGCCTCAGAACTATATGTAATTGTAAGAAGTGACAACACCATTGAAGTGCAGTCATTGGTCGATGTGCTGCAATTGGGAAATAAAGTGGGTGTAAAAATGGTCCTGGCTGCTACCAGAAAAGAAAGAAGCAATTAGTTTTCTGATGGAGAATTTACAATGAAGTGTTTAAAGTTCCAAGTTCCAAGTCAATGCGCCACATAGTAGATTGTAAATTGTCTAATTGTAAATTAATTGCACAGAAAAGCCAACAACAAGGGGATATTAATACTATTATATTGAGATTTATCAAAAAGGTAGACTCTATTCCAATTGTTCGCGATTTATTCGCCATAGGTTCGTAAACACTCGAATGATATAATAACAAACCCCGCATAAAGTTCTTACTTTATGCGGGGTTTTATTTAATGCGAACCATCTTTGATGAATATCTTGTTTTTGCCATTTTAAAGGCCGTAAATAGTTCTTCAAGCAAAAGATGTAACTGGGTCAACTGACGAACATGCATCCATGTATTGAATGTTTAAACCCATTAAAC
>DATGYU010000206.1:0-6758 GCA_035297625.1 Prolixibacteraceae bacterium | reverse complement strand
TCGTATCCCAGGGCTTTATCGACGGTGTGGTGGACGGTTCAACCCCTGACTATAAAAAGGCCTTTTTATCCTTCCTGGGAACTTATCGTCACATCGACCGGGATCAGCTAAGGGAGAACCTTTCCCTTTTTCTAAAGGAAGTGGTGCCTGTAGCGGAAAAGGCAGGGGTTAATTTATGCATTCATCCTGATGATCCGCCCTTCCCGGTGCTTGGCCTGCCACGGATAGTAAGCACTTTGGACGATTTACAATGGATTTGCAGCCAGGTGAATTCCACTGCCAACGGCATTACCTTTTGCACCGGATCGCTGTCAGTAAACCGCCAAAACAACTTAGTGGAGATGGTAGAAAAACTGGCTAACCGTATCCATTTTACCCATCTGCGCAACAATGTCTTTTTGGACAATGGGGCTTTTCATGAATTTGGTCATATCGAAGGGGATATCGACATGTACCCCATTGTAAAAGCCTTACTTAAAGAACAACTGAGAAGAAAAGAGGAAGGGCGCATAGATTTCCGTATTCCCTTCCGTCCCGATCACGGGGTAAAGATGCTGGACGATTATAACCGAAAGGCCAACCCCGGCTACCCGCTGATTGGCCGCATGAAAGGCCTTGCCGAGCTGTCAGGCATGCAAATGGCCATCGAACGTGGTTTAAGAGAAGATAGGAACTCTGATTGAGCGGATCGAGCGGATAAAAGCGGATTTTACAAACTCCTGAACATGATTTAATGATTATTAGATGAATAGACAAAAAAAAGGAAGCATATTGTAATCCTGTCTGTTCTGTAATCATTTAATCTTTTTTTTGAATCCGCTTTTATCCGCCAGATCCGCTCAATCAGAGTTCCTATTTTTTTGTTAGTCTACACTCATTTCATCAAATTGATGTTTTCTTCATCAGAAAACTTTATTTTTGTTTGTAATAATTCCTAAAATCCACCCATGAACCAAAATTTTGTAGTTGTCATTGCTGTGGCTGCCCTTTTAACTGCTTGTACAGGCAAGGCACCCAAGACAGTTGATAAAGAAAATGCCATGACTAAATTTACAGGCGCCAAAGGGGAAGTTAAATTGATGACCCTCGACCCAGGTCATTTCCATGCCGCACTGGTGCAAAAGTCAATGTACGACCAGATTGATCCCAATGTATATGTGTATGCTCCTGAAGGTTCGGACGTAACCGAACATCTGGCACGTATTGATGCCTACAACCAAAGGGAGGAGAATCCTACCGCCTGGGTTGAAAATGTGTATATCAACCCTGATTACCTGGAGAAGATGCTGCAGGATAAGCCCGGTAATGTAATGGTGGTTGCTGGTAATAATGCAAAAAAGACGGAATATATCTTAAAGGCCGTGGAAGATGGCATTAATGTTTTGGCCGACAAACCCATGGTCATCACCCCTGAGGCTTTCCCTTCACTGGAACAGGCTTTTGATACTGCCAAGCAAAAAGGCGTGCTGTTGTATGATATCATGACCGAACGCTATGAGATTACCAGTATCATCCAGCGGGAGCTTGCCAAAATGCCCGAAGTATTTGCCGGGCTGGTGGATGGCACTCCTGAAGTACCAGCAGTTGATATAGAAAGTGTTCATAACTTCTCAAAAGTGGTGTCCGGGGTGGCGCTAAAACGCCCATCATGGTTTTTCGATATAGATCAGCAGGGCGAAGGACTGGCAGATGTGGCCACTCACCTGGTGGATCTTGTGCAATGGGGCTGTTTTCCCGAAACCGTACTTAACAAATCGGATGTTCAGTTACTTTCGGCAAGACGCTGGGCTACCGTAATAACGCCCGAGCAGTTCGAACAGGTAACCTCCCTGAAAGAGTTTCCTGAATTCCTGCGTAAAGATGTGGAAAACGACAAGCTGGACGTATATTCCAATGGAGAAATCGTTTACCGCTTAAGAGGCAAAGTGGCCAAAGTGTCGGTAGTATGGAACTTTGAAGCTCCTGAAGGGGCAGGCGATTCTCATTACAGCATCATGCGGGGCAACAAATGTAACGTGATCATCAAACAAGGTAAGGAAGAAGGATATAAACCTACCGTTTACATTGAAGCCAACCTCAAACAGGGGGTAAATGAATTTGAAGCTGCCTTAAAGAAGGCGGTGGAACAGGACATCGCGGTCAATTACCCTGGCCTGAAACTGGTAAAGATAAAGGATAAACTGTGGAGTGTTGAAATTCCTGAACAATTCAAAGTAGGTCATGAGGCTCATTTTGGTGAAGTAACCAAAAAATTCCTGCAGTACCTGGTGGATGGTAAACTGCCCGACTGGGAAGTTCCGGGAATGATCACCAAGTACTATACCACAACTGAGGCCTTAAAAATAGCCCGCCAGCAATCTAAAAAATGACAGTAGAAATTAATCATCTTCAGCATATCGGCATCCCGGTCACTAATATAGGGGTTTCCGCAGCCTTCTATGGTAAACTGGGTTTTCACGAAGCCACCCGGTCTGCTTTTGATCACAACAATGGCAAAGGGAAAATGATGATGATGAAGTTAAAAGATATTATTGTTGAATTGTATGAATTGCCCTCGGAAGATCTTGCTGAAATACGCCAAAGAAAAGATGGCCATATCGATCATATCACTTTTGATGTGAGTGATATCGACCAAACCTTTTCGGCATTAAAAGAAGCTGGTTTCCATATTATTGAAGATAAACCGGTTTATCTACCATTTTGGGAAAAAGGATGTAGATATTTCAATATTCTTGGTCCTGATGGTGAAAGACTTGAATTCAACCAGATACTGTAGGTCGGCTATACTAAAAAAATGCAAAAAGAGGATGCTGCTGTGTATCCTCTTTTTTTTATGGGGTTAAATTATTGATTACTAAGGCCAATTTTAATAAGTTAAGAGAAAAGAAATCCTTAACTTTACAGGAAGATTCAATTTTTTTGTGATGAAGGCTTCACGAATGCATATTGTTATGGGCGATATCACCAAAATGGAAGTGGACGCCATTGTCAATGCGGCCAATTCATCGTTGATGGGTGGTGGGGGTGTGGATGGAGCCATCCATCGGGCGGGAGGACCTGTCATTTTGGAAGAATGCCGCCAGATTGTGGCCCGCCAGGGTAGGTGTGCAACAGGTGAGGCTGTTATTACAACAGGTGGGAGTTTGCCAGCCCGGTTTGTCATTCATACCGTTGGCCCGGTATGGAATGGTGGCCATCATAACGAGGAGCAATTGCTCGCCAATGCCTACCGAAATTCATTAAAACTGGCCCTGCAGAATGGGGTACATTCCATTGCCTTTCCCAATATCAGCACGGGCGTTTATTCATTCCCAAAAGATAAAGCCGCGCAGATTGCTGTAGATACTGTAAATAGTTTTCTGGCAGCTGATACTCAAATTCAAAAGGTTTATTTTGTCTGTTTTGATCAGGAAAATTATGAACTGTACCAGCGGCTTTTGCTTTAAGAGCTGATCTGCTATATTCTATTATTTAAGTTGAAAAGCAGGTTTCTGTGGCACAGATTGGCATCTCGGATGGCGAACTGGATGAAATCAACACCAAGAATTAATTGAGGAAGGACATTGAACAGGCATTCGGGAAGGTCATCCCGGCCAATCGCAATATGCCGTTAATATAGAACAGACGATTGCCATTGCTGAATCTTACCAGGTGTCGAGTGAAAAATTAAAGTTGGACTGATGAACTCGATGGATTACCTCTATTGTCAACCTAGACAAGATTGATACCATTGAACGCAGCCGTATCATCTTTCACAAGACGTATATCCCGGTGAGCGACCAGTATAAAGATAAGTTCCAGGAGTATCTGGATAAAAACTTCCTTTAGGCCATTAGTCCAGTTTTCCGGTCTGTTGTCCGGCAGGTATAAATTTCACCACCCGGTTATTTACCGGTTTTACTGTCTTTAGATAAGCAAATATGGCTTTCAAATCCTCTTCATTCATCTTGCCATACATGGTCCAGGGCATAATTGAATTAAAGTCACCCGGACGAAGCTTTGTTGTCAGGGTGGAAGAATCAGCATGGGCCCGGAATAAGCTTACAAAGGTTTGCTCATCCCATCCGCCAATTCCTGTTTCAGGATCAGGCGATATGTTGGCTGAAGTGAGCACAGAGCCATCGGGGAATTTAAATTCCCTTCCTCCTCCAAATTCAGTTCCTGCTATCAAGGATCCTTTTTCAAATTTGGTATGACATTCCACGCAGGAGGCCGCATTGGTCAGATATTTCCCATAATTGACCACATCGCTTTTGTCCGGCCGTTTGGTAAAGCTTGCCTTATGCGGTATGGTGTTGATGATAAAATTCATAGGGAAGTCTGATTTTGATGGTGGTACAGGGTTTTCAATGGGTTTTAGCGTGCGGATGTAGGCAATGATACTTTCCACATCCTCGATGTCCATTTGCCCGTAATAATGAAAGGGCATGACAGGAAACAAAGCTTTGCCGTTTTTATCCACTCCGGTGGTGATAACTCTGAATAACTCCCCATCGGTATAATGGCTGATTCCTGCAGGGGTGATATTCTTGGCATAATAGGCACCGGGAAAGCCAAACTTCTGATCAAACAGATCACCGCCCATACCAATAGTTCCTTCCTTGGGAGGCCCTGAAAAGCGGGTCCAGTCTCTTTGTGAATGGCAATCGATGCAAACCGTTACATGATTGGCCAGGTATTTGCCACGCTCCACACGATCAGTGGTTATTTCCACTTTCATTTTAGGCGCTGCACCTACATTGGGAAGGGCAACCTTAAGGTAAAGCAGAGTTGCTACAATAAAAAATGCAAAGACACCAATTGTCCAAAGTGCAATCTTTTTGAAGTTTTTCATCAGTATGAATTATTAAGATTTACAATTTTATTTCCTGATCAGAAGAAGAATGGCCTTAATCCATGCAGAATGATCATCAAAAAATGCCTTATCTTATTACTCTTACCAAGCCTGTCGAATCTTTTGTAATCTGTAATGATGGATTATTCCTTTATATCGGACACTCAACATCACTTAACATTTAAATTTACGAAAATTATCCCAAGAAAAGAAGATGTGAAATCATATCTGTTGATAAAAACGAATATAGGGATTGTTAGGCAAGGGGTAAATCAGGACAACCGTATTTATAAAGAAACCTCGAAATGCTTAAAAGCTCCATTTTAACCTGCCAAAGGCGATTTGACCAATATCGCCAAATTCTGTCCCGCTGTCGCCAAAGAAAAGCTGGCCGGTAAGCATCAGTTCCAGGTTATCCAAAAGGGAATAGGTGAGGGCAGGTCCCACATAAAACGAATGATCAGATGGGTTCACTATCCCTGAAAAGCTTCCGGTAAGAAGGGGGGTTACCGGTTTGGATACCTGTCCAAATATTGAATAGCGGGCAAAGGACAGTTGTTTGGCCGAAAGGTCTGAATCAAACAATACATTCATGCCCCCGGCTTTGCCTGTTTTGCCATTGCTGTTGTAAAGGATGCTGGAATGGATATACCAACTGTTTGAAAAGGTATAATCGGCAGAAATAGAAGCAACAGTTGATCTGTAGGAATTATCGTTGCGGGGTTCAAAATGGGTAATCTCCCCCCGGAAGCCTGCTCCACGAATATCACCTGAGAAGCCGGCCCCTGCTACATAGTCGTTGCCTGCCTGCCCGGCCAAAAATTGAAAGTCATAATCCCATTCGGAAAAGCGGTACATGCCAGCCAATGCGGTGTGGGCATTGTCGCGTCCTGGTTTGTAAACCAGTTCCGCAGAGGAGGTAACCCCCGTATAATATTGTATACGGGCAGCATCCGTGCCGGGCCTTTCTTCATAGTCGAAATCAAAATAGGAAAAACTGTTAAAGATATCATTGGGATTCCATACCAGGTTAACTCCCCAGTTGACACGCTGGCGGCCAACTTTTACCTGCCATTTGCCGGATGAATAATCCAGATAGGCCCTGTCGATCATCGAATGCAAGAACCAGCCATTATCCTGGGCAATGATCCATGACATATCAACAAGGCCATTATCGATTCCCAAGGTTGATTTAAATTCAGGATAATCTTTAACAAGGTTACCAAAGATCAAACGGTTGCGCATCTCGACTACGGTAGTTAGTTTGGCAGTGGTGTACCATTTGAAGTTAAGACGGTTGTGCAATGTGTTGGTCCATAAATTATCCAATTCTGCACCGGGAAGAGAAATTCCTGGGATGTAGTACATGTAAAGGTCCTTGACATAACCGTTCAAGCTGAGTTTACTTTCCTGTACAAAAGCCTGTTTGGGCACCAAAAGACAAAGGCAGAGCAGCAACCAATTCATCCATCCTGCTTTTTTAAGCAAAGCATTCTTTTGCTTTTGCCGATGCCTCATTTTTTGATGCCTTATATTCATGATTATTTTGATTTATAAGACCCTGCGTAGTCAATCACGCACATGACCCTGTATTTGGGATGATTGCCTTTGGCCACTCCTGCAAATTTAGTGCATGGATTTAATATATTTTCCCGGTGACCCCTATTGAGTACCCCGTCATCAATTAAAAGGGAAGCGACTATTTGGCGGGCACTGATACTTCCATAGGCAATATCCTCTGAGGAACAAATGTCCCATACCCCATATTTCTCTATTCTTTTCTGAGGGGTAGTGCCTTTGCGGGAGATATGACCCAGCCCGCCGGTTCTTTGCTGTTCTTCCATTAGATCCTGTGCCGCTTTGGCCAACCCTTTGGCAGGACGCAGCAAAGGACGGGGAGGTGTTTTTTTGAGCACTCTGATAC
>DATGYU010000205.1:0-2692 GCA_035297625.1 Prolixibacteraceae bacterium | reverse complement strand
CACGAAGAAGGTAGGATCATCCACATCACCCGAGATCAGGTCAATACCTTTATCTGTCAGTTCCACTGAGTTCAGCTTTTCCTCAATGACAAAGAACAGCGGATCGGTAATAATATGCATCAGCTTATTATTGTCCTGCATGTGATAGTTCTCAGCCTTGGTCATCTGTGCCTTGATGCCCTCTTCGCTCAAAAATTTGATCAGGGCCTTGGTCTTTGGAAGTCCTTTATGGGCACGAAGCAAAAGGATAGCGCCATTTTCTTTCTCTTCCTTGGTAGCATTGGGATTGGTCAATACACGCCTTGCCTCAGCCAGACATTGATTGACGATATTTTTCTGTGCACTGTACAGTTTTTCAACTTTGGGTTTCAGCTCTTCGAACTTCTGAATTTCCCCTTTAGGGATTGGTCCTGAGATGATCAACGGGGTACGGGCATCATCAATCAACACGGAGTCGACCTCATCGACGATGGAATAATGATGCTTGCGCTGCACAAGGTCCCTTGGATTGATGGCCATGTTGTCGCGCAGGTAGTCGAAGCCGAATTCGTTGTTGGTTCCATAGGTGATGTCTGCCATGTAGGCGTTACGGCGACCGTCAGAGTTAGGCTGATGCTTGTCGATACAGTCAACCCTCAGTCCGTGGAACTCGTAGATAGGTCCCATCCACTCGGAGTCACGTTTTGAAAGGTAGTCGTTCACGGTTACCAGGTGTACGCCCCTTCCTGCCAATGCGTTCAGGAACACGGCCAGCGTCGCTACCAGTGTTTTTCCTTCACCGGTACCCATTTCCGCCACCTTACCCTGGTGCAGCACTACCCCACCAATCAGCTGAACATCATAGTGTACCATATCCCAGGTCACCTGGTTGCCGCCTGCCATCCATTTGTTGTACCAGATAGCATTATCGCCTTCAATGACCACACTGTTTTTAATAGTAGCCAGATCACGGTCAAAATCACTGGCCTTTACTGTTACCTTTTCATTTTCGGCAAACAGTTTGGCAGTCGCTTTCACGACAGAGAATGCGATGGGAAGAATTTCATTCAACACTTCCTCAATCTTGTCATCAATTTTCTCTTCGAGTTTATCTATTTCCTGATAAATCTTTTCGCTTTCCTGTACATCAACCACTTCAACCTTTTCCTTAAGCTCATTGATGCGGTCTTCTTCAGGTTGAATCCTTTCCTGAATCAGCGCCTTGATGCGTGCCGATTCTGCCCTTAGCTCATCGCTGGACATTAATTTAATACGTTCGTATTCTTTCTTTATCTTTTCCAGGATTGGCGCGATCTCTGCCATATCCTTATCTGCTTTGTTGCCGAGAAACTTTCCCAGAATCTTATTTAGAAATGCCATTATAATGGTTTTAATTGATCAATTTTTAAAGTCACAAATGTAGTTATAATGTTGAAATTTAGAATCGCTTTTTACGATAATCATGCCATGGTGTAAAATGCAGTAAATTCGGCCATTTTCTGTACAGAAAACAATTATCCTGACAATAAATCAGGAATAAGGCCTTTTAAAGGGCTTTGCTATGACAAAACAACCTGTAATTAACCGCAGCAATTGACATTTCAAAGAATAAACTATTTTAGCATCCGTAAAAGTATGGCTTATGAAAGATTTCCAAAACCATTGTTTTGTCTGTGATGCTCCCGTAGATGCGCAAAATGTGCATAAAAACAAAGAGCTGAATCTGCCGGTATGTGACAACTGCAAGGATACAGAGCGGGAAATAAAGGCTGTGGAAGCTATGAATGAAGGATTGGCCGAAGGGTTTGTTTGCGGATGCATCTGAAAAAGGAATCAGTGTTCAGAGTTCAGTAAAAATTACCGCAGAATGTCGTGTGCATTTCCTCTACCACTGCCTGAATTTTAGGATTTTATAGTCCACAAAGATCTTAAGGTTCCGGGGAAGCCATTAAGCCAACAGCTCAGTTCACGTAAATGATATCTTTTTTTCAACCAGGCCATCCCTGATATTTATTAGAGAGGGACCACCTTTGGATATTAAGTACTATTGATATACTATTGATATACTAAAACTTCAATTTTAGTATATCAATAGTATATCAATAGTACTTATAATAGAAGGAGGGTATGGATGGGATAATACGCTTATAGATGCCAGGTCCAATTTGCCTGTGTTTTTCAACTGCCATTGCCACTCCTTCAATCCTTTAATTGAATCAATCTCAAAATGCGGTGGATGATTACCAAAGGTTGCATGGCAGCAAAAGCATTTTTATCCCTTAAAAGGATGGATCAGCTGAAACTTCTTTTATGACAAAACCTTCGTAGCCCTGTTTAAATACCCCTGGTCTTAACCTTATCAACCTTAAGGTAAGCCATTGATATTAACAAGGTTGATAAGGTAGACAATGGGTATATGAACTTTTGGCTACGAAGGTTTATTCATGGATAAGGTTTAATGGAACAGGCCGATTGGCTTTTAAATCCAAAAACATCCGGCAGAAAGGTAATCCTGCAGGCTATCCACAGGCTTTCAGAATTGATCTCTTTCATCCTTTAATCCTTCCGTCATCCCATAAAAAAAGCCATCGGGTAATCCAATGGCTTTTCAGCAACGGTAAAGTACTGATTTAATAAATCAGGTGATCGTAGTTTTCATTGAGAAGATCAGGCAAATAACTTGTAATCAAACCCAAGGCAACCTTATCTGACA
>DATGYU010000204.1:0-12884 GCA_035297625.1 Prolixibacteraceae bacterium | reverse complement strand
CTAAATGAAATTGCGCTGTTGCTGAGTGCCATTCTGCTGATTCAATCCACCTTCTCCTATTTCAGGATCGTATTATTCAACAATGTCACCGAAAGAACGCTGGCTTACTTACGCCAGGATACCTATAATCACCTGATAAAGCTGCCCTTGAAATTCTTTGACAAGCGCAGGGTAGGTGAGCTCAATAGCCGCATCTCCGCGGATATCATCTTGTTGCAGGAAACACTCACCACCACTTTGGCCGAATTTATCCGGCAGATCATCATTATCTTTGGAGGTATTGCCCTGCTTACCTACACTTCTCCAAAGCTGACGCTTTTCATGCTTGCCGTGCTTCCAGCCATCATGATCCTGGCCCGTGTCTTTGGAAGGTTCATCAGAAAGTTCTCCAAACAGGTGCAGGCCAAAGTAGCGGAATCCAATACCATTGTTGAAGAAACCCTGCAAGGCATCCAAAGTGTCAAAACATATACCAATGAGTTTTTTGAGATTGCCCGCTATAAAGGCAAAACAGAAGAGATTGCAAGCATCGGTATTGTCAGCGGAAGATACCGGGGAGCTTTTTCCGCATTTATCGTCTTTGGACTTTTTGGCGCCCTGGTAGCCGTAATCTGGAGAGGTTCAGCCTTGCTGGCCAAGGGAGAACTGATGGCGGGCGACCTGTTTTCTTTTGTGATCTACTCAGCTTTTGTGGGCGGAACAATTGGCGGCCTGGCTTCTGTTTATACCAGCCTTCAAAAATTTATCGGCGCTACCGAAGATCTTTTTGCCATTTTTAATGAGCCTGAAGAGGATATTAAGGAAGTTGAGGTATTACAACCATCTGACATCATATCGGGCGAAATAACCTTTAAAAACGTAACTTTTGCCTATCCTTCAAGGCCTGAGGAAAATGTATTAAAGAATATCAACGTTCAGATAACGGCCAACCAGATGGTAGCCCTTGTGGGTGCAAGCGGTGCAGGAAAATCAACTATTGCTGCCCTGTTGCTTCGTTTACATGATCCGGTTTCAGGTGAATTGCTTTTTGACGGGAAGGATAGCCGTCACTATTCCATTTCAGCCTTGAGGCGACAGATTGCCCTGGTGCCACAGGATATCTTCCTGTTTGGAGGAACGATCCGTGAAAATATTGCCTACGGGAAAACCGTTGCAACGGACGATGAAATTATTGAGGCAGCGCAAAAGGCCAATGCCATGGAATTTATCAGCCGCTTTCCCGAAAAACTGGACACTGTAGTAGGGGAGCGGGGCACTCAACTCTCGGGCGGACAGCGCCAGCGTATCGCTATTGCCCGGGCGGTGCTGAAGGATCCTAAAATCCTGATTCTGGATGAAGCCACTTCCTCACTGGACTCCGAGGCTGAACGCCTGGTACAGGATGCACTGGAAAAACTGATGAAAGGCCGTACCTCTGTGGTAATAGCCCACCGCTTGTCGACTGTCAGAAAAGCCGACCAGATCATTGTTCTCGATCAAGGACAATTGGCAGAAAAAGGTACCCATGAAGAATTGGTTCAATTACCCGATGGTATCTATCGCAATTTAAGCGACTTACAATTCAACCTTCACTAAGTAAGGGTGCCTGTAAACCGGTGCAATACACCTGTCTCAACCTATCTCACAGTAAAGCCATTTAACGACACTATTGCTTTTTATGGCCTTCAATTTCGAATGTCACCTGCTTCTAACTTGCTTCTAATCTGCTTCTAACCATTCTCAAATATAATACATATATAATTCGAATATAATACATATATAATACGTATTTGTTCGAATTATATATGTATTATATTCGAATTTGATTGGTATTATATTCGAATTATATTAGAGTATGGTTAGACGCAGGTTAGAAGCAGGACTGAAGCAAACCATAGTTAGTAGAGGAATAATTTTCACTTTGGGAAATTGCAGGTCAGCCAAGAGTTATTTATGGTTGATGCTAAATGCAAAAGATTACATGGGATTTTACCTTAAAACCAAAAAGTCAATAAATTCAAAAATCGCGAATAGCTTGAAACAGGTTTCTTATCTTTGCTTGTCGATTTTAGATAGAATTTGAAAACAATATCAGGAGAAAATATCTTTCTTAATTAAGCGTTTTAAGTAAAGAAGCAACACTGCTTATTTTTACTTCATCATTAAAAAAAATACTATGAATTTACCCGACCTGCAAAACAACAACATTGCCCATTATCTGAACAAGGAAGATATTGTAAGGGAGACAGCCGCCCAGATAATGAAGGATTTTGGCATGTTTGGGATTGAGATTACTTTCTCTGGCGATACGCAAAACGCGTATACGGAACTTCATGAACAGCTGATCAACCAGATTTCGGTTTCATTGGAAAGGGATTACAGCAGACTGATGGCCGCCCTTTACCAGGTAGATATCACGGAAAAGGAAATTGCCAGGGCTGCTGCCGATTTGCCTCATTACAACGATCTGGAAGTTTTGGCACACCAGGTAATATTCAGAGACCTCAAAAAGGTGCTTTTCCGCAGGTATTATAAAGCTGAAAACGATAAATAATCATCCACCATTTATTCCTCCCTGCTATGAAATTTTTGCGAATTCTTTTATTGATTGTTACAGCTAATCTATCGGTAGCTTATGGCCAGGATTATTCGCCAGTTCCGGCCCCCAACCTTGTGGAACATACTTATTACAAACTTTCGTACAACGAGGATTACGAACAGGCCAACTGGGTGTATTATACCCTGACCGACAGTATGATTATTAACTCAGGTGAAGAGCGGACCAATCGTTTTAAAGAGGATAAAATGGTGGGTACGAAATCTGCCAAGCCTTCCGATTACAGCAGAAGCGGTTACGACAAAGGGCATCTTTGTCCGGCAGGGGATATGGGATTTAATCACATTGCCATGGAAGAGAGTTTCCTGATGTCAAATATGTCACCCCAGGCGCCAGACTTTAACCGTGGCATCTGGAAGGATCTGGAAACACAGGTGAGGGAATGGGCCAGGGATGAGCACAAGCTGTATATTGTTACAGGCCCCATCTTTAAAGATGATAAAGGAACAATTGGCGCGGATAGGGTAGCGGTTCCCGGTTATTATTACAAGGTGATTTACGACCCGACAGATCAGCCTAAAATGATTGCTTTTGTTTTACCCAATGAAGGAAGTACCCGTCCGATAACCGATTTTGCGGTATCAACGGATGAAGTGGAGAAATTGACAGGCTTTGATTTTTTCTCACAGCTGCCCGACGACCAGGAAAACTGGCTGGAAAGCAAAGCACGGCTGGCAGGATGGTTCAAGGGCTATACAGCCGAACCAACCCCTGAATTTACACAGCCTCAAGCCAAAGGAAATGCTCCTGAAGGGGTAAATGCCAGGAATAAAACACAGAGAGATAATGCCACTTTCTTTATTGTATTGATTCTGATTATTGTGCTGGTGATTATCTATATCAATTTTAAAGGCCGAAGAAGAAGATAATTAGCGCAAAGACAGGTGAGTTCAATATTAAAAATTCGATATATCCTGAATTCCTTATTATCCTAAATATCCAATAATCAATATTGAATATCCAATTAAAAACAAGAAATAATATTCAAAAAAGGCGGAAATAAATCCGCCTTATAAGTTTTATAGATGAGCTCAATAAGTAACTTTTGCGTCAAGAGTTGAAGCATATTCGATCCACCCTTCCACTGTTTTTAGCGCAGGCAGAGCTCTTGTCAGCTTTTTTTTCTCATTGACTTCTTCCATTTTTGCATGTAAGTTTGCTGCGTTACGGGTGCGTAATTCTTTAACAGTATCTACTCCGGCAGCTTCAAGCAGTTCTGAGTATTCCTGGCCAATTCCCTTGATACGGAATAAGTCGGCCATGTTTACCCATGTCAATAGTTTTCCTTCATCAATTCCTGTTGCTTCGGCTAGTTTTTTACGGCCACTTTTAGTGGCACCAGCTTCCAACAATTGCTCAACAGTTTTAACACCGGCATTAGCAAGTTTACTTGCTAACATTGGTCCAATACCTTCAATCTCGTCGATTTTGTAAGCCATAATAAATTGTTTTAAGGGTTCATTTACTAATTTGATGCTGAAATTGAGCTTTTTAACTAATAAATTTACCATTTTTTTTTTCATAAATCAGGCTTTCAGGTTGCTTTTGTTAAAAGAGATTCGACAATAAAGAAATTCGAAGTGATATCCTGTAATATCAGACAATTGAATCAAATATCCGGTCTGTTGAAAATCTAATAAATAATTTTGGGAAATGATGATTGAATTGAAAACTGTGAATTTAAATGATAATATTATGCGATCTTTCCCCAGGCTGTTTAATCCTTCATTTAAAGGAATAGAAACCCCTGTTATTCAGATTAATATACATGCTGAATATGGTCTTTAATTCTTATTAGTATTCACCATCCAGGTGGAAAACACATTGAGATAATTCCAAAATTTTTGTTTCAGCTCATCGGGTATATCCAGCTTTGAAAGCACCTGCTCATAACATTTCAGCCATACCACCCGGGCTTCAGGGGTGATGGTAAACTGGGCATGACGCGAGGCCATCATGGGCTTTCCGCGGTTTTCATTGAAATAAGGACGACCACCACAAATCTGGATAAAGAAATCGGACGAACGTTGTTTGGCTTTATCCAATGCTTCATCGATACGCGGAAACAGGTGCTTTACATCACTCTGGCTCAGCAAATCATAATGATCGCTAACCATTTTTCGTATTCCTGCCTCTGTCATCACTTCCAGAAACTCATGCGGGGGCAGTGTTACCCCGGGCCTTTCGCCAAATCCATATTGAGTGATCGAAAAATCCATATTATTTTAATAGATAAATATTCAGTTATAATAACAAAAAAATGGCCGGTAGGTTGTACTTTTTGCAATCATCAGGATTTTCGGGAATATAAAGTAATGGATGTTCTCTTATATCCGTCAATTGTAAATTCATTATTAAGAAGGAGTTTTTATTGATATTTAATGGCGAAAAAGCATTTTTATATTGCATTTTATAATTGATTTTGATTTTTTTGCACATTCCTTTAATGAAAGGATAAAAGGTGTATCTTGAAAAACAAAAAACCTACCCATGACTGAACAAATTAAATTGATTGCCGCACGCATAAAGGAACTCCGTGAAATAGCCGGGTTGTCTGTTGAAAGCTTTGCCAATGAATTAAATATAGACCCACAACTGTGTCAGGATTATGAAAGTGGGACGACGGATATTCCTGTAGGCTTTTTGTATAAAGTAACCGGTAAATTCAACATGGAACTGTCGGCCCTGTTGATGGGCGATCAGCCAAGGTTACGGGTCTATTCAGTGGTGCGCAAAGGCAAAGGGCTGAACGTCGACCGCCGGAAACAATACCAGTATGAACACCTCGCTTATAATTTCATCCATAAAAAGGCAGAACCATTCATTGTAACTGTACAGCCTGAACCTACAGATAAGGCCCTGGAATTCAACTCTCATCCAGGACAGGAATTTAACTATGTGCTGGAAGGATCGATAATGGTAATAGTTGATAATCATGAGATTATCCTGAATGAAGGTGATTCGGTATATTTTGATTCCAGTTACCAGCACGCCATGAAAGCTTTAAATAGTAAACCGGCAAAGTTTTTAGCGGTCATCATTTAGAAATCATTTCCAGGTCAGATGCTTTAAGAAATTAACCTTTCCATTTCATTGAATGATAATAAGTTCAGGATGGAAGGCAATTAATAGTTATGCAACTTTAAATAAACTTCACGATATTATGGTACTCGATAAATACCTCGCACAAACAGAATTTGAATCTTACCAGGATTTCATGGAAAATTTTAAGATAAAGGTTCCTGAAAACTTCAATTTTGCCTTTGATGTGGTGGATGAAATTGCCCGCCAAACGCCTGAAAAGGTTGCAATGGTGTGGTGTAACGACAAAGGCGAAGAAGCCCTGTTCACCTTTGCCGACATGAAAAAATACAGCGACAAGGCAGCCAACTTTTTCCTGTCAGCAGGAATTAAAAAAGGCGATCCTGTCATGCTGATCTTAAAGCGCCGGTTTGAATTCTGGTTTTGCACCCTGGCGCTAAATAAAATTGGGGCAATAACAATTCCGGCCACTCATCTTTTAAGTACCAAAGACATTGTTTACAGAAATAATGCCGCCGATATTAAAATGATCGTTTGTGTGCCTGAGGAAGAAGTTATTCATCATGTGGAAGAAGCCGAAGAAAAGTCTCCTTCTTTTAAGATGAAAGCTTTGATTGGTGAGGATCGCGATGGTTGGCTGAATTTTAATACAGGCATGGAAAGCAGTTCAGAAGAGCTGGCCCGTCCACAAGGCGAGATGGCTACCCAAAACAATGACACCATGCTGCTGTATTTCACTTCGGGAACTACCGGTATGCCTAAGATGGTGAATCACAACTATATCTATCCGTTGGGCCATATCCTGACGGCCAAATACTGGCAGAATGTTCAGGATAACGGACTGCATTTCACCGTTGCCGATACCGGATGGGCCAAGTCGGCCTGGGGAAAACTGTATGGACAATGGCTGTCGGGCAGCGCCGTGATGACCTATGATTTCGATAAGTTTGTTCCAAAGAACATGATGGAAGTGATTGAAAAATATAAGGTTACTACTTTTTGTGCCCCGCCTACCATCTATCGGTTTTTGATCAAGGAAGACCTGTCCAGATTTAATTTAAGCGCTCTGAAATATTGCGTGGTGGCAGGAGAGCCTTTAAACCCTGAAGTCTATAAGCAATTTTTGGAAGCAACAGGCATTAAACTGATGGAAGGTTACGGGCAAACAGAATGCACCGTCGCTTTGGCAACTTATCCGTGGATGACCCCAAAGCCGGGTTCAATGGGTAAACCTACTCCTGGCTACCAGATTGACCTGGTAGATGATCAGGGCCATTCAAGTGAAGTGGGAGAGGAAGGCCAGATCGTGATTTATACCCATGAAAACCCACCCGTGGGAATGTTTAACGGTTATTACCGTGACGAGACGCTGACCAGAAAAGTGTGGCATGATGATATCTATTATACCGGCGATATGGCATGGCGTGATGAAGACGGTTACTTCTGGTTTGTTGGACGGGCCGATGATGTGATCAAGAGCTCAGGTTACCGTATTGGCCCATTTGAAGTGGAAAGCGCTTTGATGGAACACCCCGCCGTTTTGGAATGTGCCATTACCGCTGTACCCGATCCTGATCGCGGACAGGTAGTAAAAGCTACCATCATTCTGTCTAAGAATTACGTAGCCAGCGATGCCCTGGCTGTTGAATTACAGGAACATGTAAAGAAAGTGACGGCTCCCTATAAATACCCGCGTATTGTTGAATTTGTAACTGAACTGCCAAAGACCATCAGTGGCAAGATCAGGAGAGTGCAGATTCGTGAGGAAGACGGGAAAGAATAAGTGAACAGTGGTCAGTGGTCAGTATTCAGTAATGACCACTGATCACTGCCTGTTGCTCTGGAATTAGTTTTTGTTGACCACCCCGCCCGAGCCGTAGATGCTGGTATGGATCACGGGGTCACTGATATGAAATACCATTCCGCTGCCTGCTATACGTGCGGTGATGTTCTCGCTGGCATTGACATACATGCTGCCGGATCCAGAGATGACGGCATCGCAGTTCCTGTGGGGAAGGTCGTAAGCTTTGATCTTGCCTGAACCGCTCACTACCAATTCACTCTCCCGGGCTTCACCTTTGAGCAGGATGGTCCCTGAACCCGATACATTGGCCTTCACATGGTCGGCTTTGACCTCTGCCTCAATGTCGCCTGAACCGGATAGGGCTACCTTGAAATCGTCGCTCAAAAACCTGCCCGTCCTGATCAGCCCAGAGCCGCTTAACGAAAGGGCTTCCAGTACAGGGGTGGTAATGTTGATCTCCACCGGGTTATTTTTCACCAAAGAGTGAATCCCGCGGGTCCTGATCTTAAGCGTGGTACCGGATACTTCTGTTTCAATAAAGGAGAGAAGATTAGATTCGGCATTCACCTCTACCGAATACTCATCGCCCGGCTTAACCATCACGATGAAATCACCGCTGGAGGCTATCTGGTCAAAACCGGAGGCTGCACGGAACTCTGACCGCTGATCACCGTTGCCCTCCAAAAGAATATCGTCAACGCAGGAGATAACCCCTAATACGAGGATGAATACTAAAAAAGATAAAAATTCAAATGTTCTCATGGCATCAATTTATTTTCGGCAACGGCCTGCACAATTTAGCTACTATTAAATTTAGTACTTTTATTTGACAATTTCAATAGGGAAGGAAACAGTGGGCAGAACAGTGATCAGAGTGGTCAGTGGTCAGTGATCAGAGTGATCAGTGGTTAGTGGGCAGAACAGTAATCTAATTTACAATTAGACGATTTACAATTTACGCTTCGCAACTTGAAACATTAAACAGTCCTTCAGTCCTTCAGTCCTTCAGTCCTTCAATCCTTCAGCCCTTCAATCCTTCAGCCCTTCAATCCTTCAGCCCTTCAATCCTTCAGTCCTTCAATCCTTCAATCTTTCAATCCTTCAATCCTTCAATCGTTATAGGTAAAGACGGTATAATAGCTGACAGGGCTGTTATCCTGTGTTTGTCTGATTACGCGCCGGTATCGGTCGAACTGGTAGGAAAAGGCAGCGTCAAATTCGCGTGTAAAGTCGGTATAAATGATTTTTAAATGAGATTTTGACAACAGGTTTTTGCTCTGTTTGCCGTAAAAAGATATGCCCATGTTTTCATAGCCGATGGTATTTACGGAATTCTCCAGGTATTGGCAGGTATACACGCTAAGTGTTTCTGAATTATCCCCCATGTCAAACTGATGAAAGGTATATCCCAATACATTTCCCTCTCCTACTTCGTAGCTTTTAATGTCGGCAGGATAATTCATAGTCGTTGATTTGACCAGGAAGCCTTCAGAGTCATACTCAAAAGCGGTTTTTTTGTGATGGGCAGCTACCAGTCCCCTGCTGTTCAGCAAAAGCGTATCGGTGTTGTAGTGGACCATATTGCTGTATGCTTCGATAAAAAGGAGGGTATCCGAAACATAGTTGTATTTCTCATATCGTCCCGCGTTATAGCTGATTTTGGCGATCCTTCCCAAGTTGTCGTATTCATAGGTGGTGGTACCGGTAACTTTTCCATCCTGGTATTGGGTAGCAGTCTTGATGAGCAGTGAAGGATTGGTTAAGATCACTTCATTGTTTTCCGTTTTCTTACAGGCGCTGAAGGTGATGGCAAGGAAAAGCAGGGCAAGGAGGAGGTGTTTGGGGCTCATGGATGGAAGGATGGAAGGATGGAAGGATTCAAGGATTGTTTTTTGTTTCATGTTGCGAAGCGTAAATCGTAAATCGTCTAATTGTAAATTGATTACTGTTAATATCACTGATCACTGTTTTACTGACCACTGATCACTGTTTTACTGATCACTGATCACTGTTTTACTGACCACTGACCACTGATCACTGTTTTACTGACCACTGATCACTGTTTTACTGCCCACTGCTATCTCCCCAGCCATGGCCTCTTTTCTGGTTGATCTGTTTTCGGCTGCGATCCTGGTAATCGGTCAGCAGTTCCAGACCGTATTCCCTGGCCAGGGAACGGGCCGACACATCCGGCTTTCGGGATCTTAACACGAACCATTGTTCGCGGGGCATGCTGATTTCTTTCTCTATTTCATCGCCATGGTCCTTTAACAGCTGATGGAGTTTGTCCATGTTGAAGTTTTCGTGATAGATGCCGCGATCCGGGTCAAGGGTTACACGGGCGACGGTGATATCTCCGCTGTTCAGATCCAGTATTCGCTGGCCCGTGATATCATACACCTGGCAGTCGCGCGATTGGGTGCTGGTGACAATGTAATAATGGTGCAACAGTGCGTAGGCCTGCAATTGCGAGCCTGCCGAGTAAGCACTGGGCCAGAAAACGATCCGGGCGCCCTGATCGCGGAGCTCCTGCCATACTTCGGGGAAGTTGGCATCGTAACAGGTAGCGATTCCTATACGGCCAAAATCGGTATCCACCACCAGGGAGGAGTTGGTGCCAGGGGTGACGGCAGGGGATAAATCAAATTCGCCCCAGTAGGGATAAATCTTGTCGTAGACAAATACCACTTTCCCCTGGCGGTCGATCAGCACGGCACTGTTGAGGCGTTGTTTGCCATCGGTGCGGTCGATGGGTGAAAGGATATAGGTATGGTGCCTGAGCGCCAGCCTTGACAATGCGCTAATGGTCTCCCCTTCCAGGGTTTCGGGATGCGACTGTCCGCGCCAGGTTTCGGGAAGCACGATGATGTCACTCCCTTTGGAGCCTTCCGCATCTACCACTTTGACTATCTCATCGAGTCCCTTGTTGGGAAAACACAGGCTTACTACCCGGACGGCATGCCCCGATGGATCTGCTGCTTTCACACCAAAAGCAGGTAAAATAAGCATCAAAAGAAAGCCATAGAACAGGTATTTCATCAGGCAGCTATTTTTCATCTTCATGATTTTTTTAGGTCCATAAAGTTATAATAAAAAGAGGAACGCGAATCCAGCGGATTGAGCGGATCCAGCGGATAAAAAAATACATAAAAGGAACACAAATGCTCACCAATAAAATCAATGAACACAAATCTAAAGAAAACAATGAACCCTTTTCATTTGTGTTTCCCGCCTGCCATGCGAAAGCCAATAATGGGCGGGCAGGGCGTTCTTATTTGTGTGCATTTGTGTGCATTTGTGTTCTTGTTTTCTTTTTATCCGCTCATATCCGCCCGATCTGCTGGATCCGCGTTCCTCTTCTTTTTTATTGTTGTTGTCCTTTTATTTTAAAGGCGAAAGCCTGTTTGCAGGGCCGGTTATTGCTATCCTGCAGTTCGGCAGGGAGATGGATGATGATTCCGCTGCCTTTCTTTTCCCAGGCCAGTGGCTGAGGATAACCGAGCAGGTAAATATCCGATGGACGCTTTGGGGCGATATGGTCCACAAATAAGGTTTCGCCGGGCCAGCCATCTGTAAGGGCATAGGTGACCGTGTTGTCCTTGTTGCGGGTGTAGAAGACCTTATCCTGCCGGGTGATCTTGCAGGGGCGGGTATTGTAAATCGCTTCCCCGTTTACCTTGAGCCATTGACCGGCATAATCGAGTGATTCCAGTGCCTTTGGATGCCAGTTGCCCGTCAGGTCAGGACCGACGCCTACCATCAGGTTACCCCCTTTTGAAACGATATCTATCAGTTTGGAAACGATCCAGTCGCCTCCCCTGATATAGCGGGCATCGGGTTCATAGCCAAAGTAATTACGGGTGCTCAGGCAGTGGATGACCTGCCAGGGCATGGTTCCCTGGCTCTCGTCGCCCGGGATATAGTTCTCCGGTGTCTGGTAATCGCCGTAATTGCCGATCCCCCTCCAGCGGAGCATGCATCCGGGCTGGAGCTGACGGGCCATACGAGCCACCTCCTGCATATGACCCCAGGCAAACTGCGGGAGCCACATGTCAAATGAAAGCATGTCAATCTTGCCGTAATTGGTAAGCAGTTCCCTGATCTGCTCACTGTGACGGGCCTGGAAACGCTCCCATGCTTCGGGATTATTTGCCGGAGAATAGGCCGTATCGCGGTTAGGGTTCCACTCATCGAAACGAAAATCGGCATCGTACCAGTCGGGATGGGAAAAGTACAGCCCGATCCTTAATCCTTTGGCCCGGGCGGCGTTGATTAGTTCTCCGGTGACATCCCTTTTGAAAGGCGTTTCCATGATGCTATAGTGCAGATGGCAGGGTTCAATGGAACCGGCATTAATCCCAAAGAAACTGGTGCGGCCGGTAACCGTAGTTTTGGTATCGTACATCGAAAAGCCATCGTGGTGCTTGGTGGTAAAGACAAAAAACTTAAAGCCGTCCTTGACCATCATGCTGGTCCACTGACCGGCATCGAAGGCATAGGGCATCCAGGATTTGTACAGGTTATGATAGAACCCCTGGTAAGCCAGGGAGGTGGAATCATGTTCCTTGATCACCCATGATTCCCTGCCGTTGACAATGGAATAGATGCCCCAGTGGATACGCAGTCCGTATTTTAAATCTTTAAAACTTTCAACAGCCTCCACAGGTGCATGATGGTAATCGCTCAGGTCAGCCTCTTTCATGTAAGACTGCCAATGGTGCGTACCGTCACGTCCCCTGATAATCCTACCATCAGCATCCGGCTGATCGACAGGATGATATTCCGTTTTTTGCTGCGCGGGAACAGAGAGACTCAGGAAGAGAACAGACAGGAGGAAGAAGATGCGGTTCATGAAGGTGAAGGGTTAAAAAGGTTAAAAGGTTTTACTTTGGCACTTTGCTGCTTAATTCATCCATTTACTGAGTGTAAAACATTTAAATATAGCTTACTCCACATAGGTATATTTTGTATAGGTGTTGGGGATATCTGACCTGCTGCTTTTGATGATCCTGTTTTGGGCATCATATTCATACTGCCAGGTAATAGATGTTTCGAGTTCCAGCTTTGGATTGTAGTAAGTTTCCCGATTGACAGGACTCCGGTTCTGTTTGCCAAAAAAAGGAAGGCCCTGGTTTTCCATGCCGATGGTGTTGGGCTTATCTTTAAAGAAGGTTCTTGTGAAGACTCCATCTAATACCGGCGTACCATTCGAAAGTATCCAGGTTTCATCCCTGACCAGGTTCCCCTCTTCAACAATGCTTTTAAAGGTGGCCCCTAAAATGCTTTGGATAAGGTATCCCTGCGCGTCATATTCCAGGCTTTCACTGCTTCCTTCCTGATGGTCAAGCCATCCCTGGCTGTTCAAAACGAGGGTATAATTGACCGTTTTGTTGGTTTGAGCCCAGTATGTTTCCATCATCACCATTCCGGGCTCATAGACAT
>DATGYU010000203.1:0-7874 GCA_035297625.1 Prolixibacteraceae bacterium | reverse complement strand
CCTCATCCGTTGAACTCGCCGGTTTCCCTCATCATGCCCTGGATACTTATTTGCCTAAGCTCGTCAGGGCCGGATATAAAGTTGCGATCTGCGACCAACTGGAAGATCCAAAGCTGACTAAAAACATCGTTAAGCGAGGAGTAACTGAACTGGTTACTCCGGGTGTATCTTATAATGATAAAATCTTAGAAAATAAGCAGAATAACTTTCTGGCAAGTATCCACCTGATGCCAAAGGTAAGCGGTATATCGTTCCTTGATATTTCAACCGGCGAATTCCTTGTTGCCCAGGGTAGTAATGAATACCTCGATAAACTTCTTCAAACTTTTAAACCAAGTGAGGTAATCGTCCAACGCTCAAAAAAGAATGATTTTAGTAACCTTTTTGGGAACAAATTCTATCTGACGACATTTGATGATTGGGTATTCACTTTTGATTTCGCCAATCCGCTTCTCTTAACCCAATTCCATACAACCTCTTTAAAAGGCTTTGGAATTGAAGAAATTGAGTACGGAATAATTGCTGCAGGTGCCGCCCTGCATTATCTGAATGAAACCAACCACGATAAGGTTCAGCACATTTGCAAGATCTCCAGGATTGAGGAAGACCATTATGTTTGGCTCGATAAATTTACCATAAGGAATCTTGAAATCATTTCTTCACCCAACGAACAGGCCAAGACATTGCTCAATATACTTGACCAGACTGTATCACCCTTGGGGGCCCGTTTAATGCGTCGATGGCTGTTGCTGCCCTTAAAGGAAAAGAAACCAATACTTGAAAGACTGGATGCTGTCAGTTACTTTTTTGGCAATGATTCACTTACACAGGATCTCCACAAACAAATAAAGTTTATTGGTGACATTGAGCGTATAATAGCCAAAGTTGCCGTAGCCAGGGTTAATCCCCGCGAAGTAATTCAACTTAAATTCGCCCTCGAGTCTTTAATTAAAATTAAAGAATCTTGCCTTGCATCCCCGGTTTTCTCGCTTCAGCAGGCAGGTGAGCAACTTAACCCATGTACACTGATTACTGAGAAAATAGGAAAGGAACTAAATACAGATCCTCCTGTAGCAGTTATAAAAGGAAATGTGATAGCCACAGGTGTTAGCGAAGAACTTGACCATTTGCGGGACTTAGCACATTCAGGCAAGGATTATCTGGTGCGTTTGCAACAGAAAGAATCAGAAAAGACTGGTATTCCATCACTAAAAATATCATACAATAATGTCTTTGGATATTATCTGGAGGTGACTAACACCCACAAAGACAAGGTTCCGGAGGAATGGTTAAGAAAGCAAACACTTGTTAATTCTGAAAGGTACATCACTCCGGAATTAAAAGAATATGAAGAACAAATACTCACAGCTGAAGAAAAGATCATCAGTATTGAAACCCAACTATTCAATGACCTTGTTCTGAGCCTTACTGACTATATCAGCCAGATCCAGGTAAATGCCAATATTATTGCACGGCTTGATTGTCTGCTTTCATTTGCCGCTGTTTCAAGGAGCAATGGATATATAAGGCCGCAGATAAGTGATGATTACACCCTCGATATAAAAGGGGGAAGACATCCGGTCATTGAAAAGCAACTACCACCTGGCGAAAAATATATCAGTAATGATATTATCCTGGATGATAAGGAGCAACAAATCATAATCATTACCGGGCCAAATATGTCAGGTAAATCAGCCTTGCTGCGGCAAACAGCCCTTATAGTGCTGATGGCACAGGCAGGTTGCTATGTTCCGGCTGAATCTGCCACAATCGGTTTGGTTGATAAGATTTTTACCAGGGTTGGCGCTTCGGACAATATTTCTTCCGGTGAATCAACCTTCATGGTTGAAATGAACGAAACAGCAAGTATCCTGAACAATATTTCAAACCGGAGCCTTATATTGCTTGATGAAATCGGAAGGGGCACCAGTACCTATGATGGTATTAGTATCGCCTGGGCAATAACTGAATACCTGCATGAACATGCTCTATTCAGGCCAAAGGTACTTTTCGCTACTCATTATCACGAGTTGAATGAAATGGCAAATTCTATGCACCGCATCAAGAATTTTCATGTTTCTGTAAAAGATACCGGAAAAGTGATCATTTTTTTAAGAAAATTGCAGCCTGGTGGCAGTGAACACAGCTTTGGAATTCATGTTGCCAGGATGGCAGGTATGCCAAATGCGGTCATTGAAAATGCCAACCGCATGCTGGGTGTATTGGAGAAATCACATGGACAGGGATTATTAAACAAGCAATCCTCGTCAAAGAAGCAATCCAAATCAGGTGATCCATTCCAGTTGAGTTTCATCCAGCTAAATGATCCACTGCTTGAACAAATTCGCGAGGATATCCTTGATACAGATATTAACAACCTCACCCCTGTTGAAGCATTGATGAAACTGAATGAAATCAAAAATCTTTTAAAAAAATCCTGAATTTCTTTGGCAGATTGAAAACTGGTTGTATATTTGCACCCGCTTAACGCGAACAAGCGGAAGTAGCTCAGTTGGTAGAGCATGACCTTGCCAAGGTCAGGGTCGCGGGTTCGAGTCCCGTTTTCCGCTCAAACCCCGCTAAAACGGGGTTTTTTTATCCAAGGATGCCCGAGTGGTGGAATTGGTAGACACGAAGGACTTAAAATCCTTTGGCCATTGCGGCCGTGCCGGTTCAAGTCCGGCCTCGGGTACCACTAAAACAAAAAGCCTTGAAGAGATCCTCTTCAAGGCTTTTTCAGTTAGTTGCCCCCAGGCTATTCTTTGATAAACTTCTTCAAGGCTGTTTTAACACCATCATCAACTCCAACATAGTAGATACCTTTGGCATAATTTCCAAGGTCAATCGATGCCTGGCTGCTCTCAATATTAAAATCTTCAATGATCATTCCTAAAGCATTATATACTTTTACATTGATCTTTTGTCCATTGCCTGTGACGTTTATATTAATATTGTTACCAGCAGGATTTGGATATAGTTCAAGTAAAAGCTCTTTTTCATCGCTACCCTGTGAAATTCCTGCTAATGGTGCTTGTGATGCACTGATATTAACTGTATAGTCTTCAACTTCTCCATTGGCAAAAGTTTCACAGGCTGTTGGAGCAGCACCATACTTCATGCTGACCCTTATCCGGGTTTGACCTGTTAATGCTGTTGTTGGAACTATAAAACTTCCTGTAGCGTTTCCTTTTTTATTGTTTGCAGCAAAAACCTGCTCACCGGCATCAGCAAAATCGAAGTCATGATTGTAATCTATCCAGATACGCCAGAACTCCTTACGGTTATTTGTATTAGGCGATAATATTACTTGATTAGATAATCCTTGTGTTAGTTGAATTACACTAGAAGTGTAATCTGAGTATGTAGAGCCAGCAGATGATTTTGTAAACCCACCAACTGACACTTGATCTATGAAATCAGTTGAGGCACTATTACTTTGTGAAGAGCAATATACTGTCGGTAATGCGGTTACCGTAATATACCCCGTTTTTAATTCAAAATCAGAGTCATATGCGTTTGTAGCTGTCAATTGGACATTATAAATCCCCGCGGTATTATAGGTTACAGAAGGATTTTGAGCTGTACTTGAGGCAGGTGTACCACCCGGGAAATCCCACAACCAGGATGTTGGATTATTAGTAGTCTGATCGGTAAAATTAATGGTAGTTCCTTCAGGTATATTAGTAGCACTTGCTATGAACTGAGCTACCGGAGGATCCGTATTGACAGGAGGTGCACCGAAATTAAATGATGCTATTCTTGTTTTCCAATTCCATCCTCCGTTTGAATATTCCGTTGTATACCAGAAGGTGAGATCGTTTGTTGGGTCAACCGACATCATTGAATAATCACCCCAGCGGTTTAGACCTGTTTGTGATTTTGTTCCTTCAAATATGCTTGTTTCAGTAATATCCAGTTGGCCCAAAGGGGTATAACCGGCAGTTTGTCCTGCAAACCGGATAGAAGGATATTTGCTACTGGCTGAAACTGAATATCCTAAAGCAATATTACCGTCTGCATTTTTTGCGATACTTCCCATCCACCTGTCCAATCCATCAGCCGGGGCAAAAGTACCCTGTTGATAAATTGACCAGTTGCCTCCACCGCTTTTCCTTAATTCATACCATCTTACCCCGGCTTGTCCATTTCCAACATTAACTGTATGGTTTGTGACCATCGATTCGTATGTGCCAAAATTCCTGTATTGAAGTCTGTACATAAGCCTATCCGATAGTGGATCAAGCGTTTGACTAGTGCCTGGTTGATTTATTGTAATTCCAGTATAATTATACGATTGAACAGGCAGGTTACTATAGTTCAATGTTGAACTTGATGGACTGCTCCAGTTAATATCTGCCGTCCATATCCTTAAAGATGAAGTCGTAAGTTCAGCAAGATAATTTGGACTACCTGCCGGTGGAACAACTCCATCAAAATCTGCCGGTAATAAAGAACCAAATGATCCACCCAAATTAAAAAACTGCATTGTAGCATTCGGGTTCCCATTCAACATAGCCGTTCTGTCAAGAACACACACACCACCGCCAACCCAATAGCCACTTCTGGCTTTAAACTGATTAATTGTGAAATAATATCCATCAGGCCATATGCCAAACTTAGGATAATCAGGCATGTTAGCAAATTGATATGCGTATTGATACCAGGCTCCTGTTGGATCATTGGTTTGCGAGACAGCAACCATTTGGTAAAAGGGGCCTGCAGGATAATATGGAAGGGAAAATTGCGTTGCCAGCCACCTGTCAGCTACTTCATCGTATAATACAACGGGATCCCCATCATTAGTCCCAGTCCAATCACCAATAAAACCATTCCATAATGTGCTGATATCAGCCGGCCCATATGCGGTACTACCATTCTTATTGAAAATCTTGAAAGACAGGTTAACCATTTGGAAATAATGTGCCGGACCCACATCGCCCTGGGTATCAGGAGGAGCGACACCTGAAGTGTTATTCTGCCCATCAAAATTTTTATCAATGGTCACTGAAGTCCTGCTACCGGATTGAAAGTCCTGTAATACCGGATCTAGTCCGGTCCACGTGGATGGAACCTGAAAATCAGCAAGAAAATCTTTCTTATTAGGTATCACTTTTTCTTTCCAGGTACGATCGCGATACTGCGGAGGTATAGGTGTTGCATCTTTCAAACTCTCAAGAACTCGATAACCAACAGGCTTCTTAATTTCAGACGGAGTGAAATTTTGAGAAAACACATTGATTGAACCAAAGAGAAAAACGACTGCTAATGCTGTTGTGTAAAGGTTTCGTCTCATAACTTTCGGTTATAGGGTGAATAATAATTTCATGATAAGCCAACAAGTGCCAGTACCATTAACCATTCAGATAAAATAAAGTTACGAAGAAAAATTATAAATGGTAACCTATTACATAACTTTTTCAATAAAATAGGTAAATATACGTAGAGTATATAATCTCAGAGCCGGAATGCCATTTTCGACATGTAAAAAACATTCTTTGCTTTCTCGGATGTATATGAATTTCTTAAAGTCTGATAGCCGTGTACCAGGAAATAATCTTTATACCAGGGGAGGATAAAACTATTTGATTCTTTCTGCACTTTATCATGCTGCTGCAGCGGTTCTATTTTAGCAAAGGTCAGATTAGTAAGGTTTTGTCCCTTGTTAATGATTTTATAGGCAATCCTGTCATTATCCACATAACATAGCATCAGGTTAGTGCTGTCACTTGTATAAGGAGTAACTTTTTCATTCAAAGTGTTGGTAAGGGCATCAGATAATTCAAGATCATTATTCCATTTCAGTTGTCCGTTCTCGTCAAATCCCGCTACAAATGTTGTAAGGTATCTGTATCCCTCAAAGACTGCATATGTAGAAGGATATGGCCTTCCATAATAGTCATAGACCATTGTTGTAACTGTCCTGTATTCAGGATAATAGGCCTCAGCAATAAAGACAAATTCTCCGTTTTGTTTGAATAACCGGTGTGTTAACAGATTATGGTCAGTCGATAAATCGCTGACCGGGCGCTCCCTTCTGAGAATCGTCCTTCTTGGGGTTATATCTGCAGGTCTCCTAAGATATCTGTAAAAGCGGTCAAATTCGGTAAAATCATATGTATTTATAGTTTCCTCACCTGATTCATGAATAGTTATCGAAAAGAAACCTGTTGAGGCTACACCACTCATTTCTATGCCTTCTATCGTACGGATCCTGCTGCTCACACCATAAGAACCAATGATAATATCAGAGCGGTTGTCAATTTCATGAATATACGCCGTATTAATAAGAGATTCAGGGAATTTAGTAAACATGTGCGTGAAGTAAGCCTCGCCAGTCCTGTTAAACTTAACCAAAAAGTAATTTCTTTTCTTCAATGACTGGTTTGTTCTTAAAATGACAGAAAAACCGCCTGTAATATTATTGACGGAGGCAGATTCAACAACAGTCTTTTCGGATAATCCGGGGGATAGCAATGAAATAGACTGATCATTCAGATTGTATTTCAGTATCATAGATCTTTCATTACGGGTATTAATACCGGCAATGGCAAATTCATTGTTTAAATCAAAATGTGAAATCCCGGCTCTTTCAGGAACAGGGTAATTGAGTGTTGTAATGCTGCTATCGGGTATATTAAAATCAACCAGATAAAAATTGGTATCGGCGGATGTCCGTTTGGTATAAAAGAATGCAACTAAATGGTCATCTTTATACAACGCCTCTTCAAGCAGGAAGCCTCTGGGCATTTCAAAATTATAGGCGGCTGTTTGTTTAAGTTTGTTATCGTAAAAAGCTGTCACCCAATTCATCTGACCATTCTTACCGTTTTCACTACTTAAGAAAAGTACCGCACATCCATTGTTGTTAAGTGGTACAACTTTATATATCTCGGTATCATCTTTTACAGGAACCTCAATCCGTACCGGCTTTTTACCCTGGGCCCAAGTAAAAAATGGCTGCAAAATCAAAAAAAGAAGTACAAGAAACCGATGGGTATTATTTGAAAACATTGGTTCAATTTTTAGTACTACAACAAAGATAATCCCTTTTATGATTAACGCGAATTCAGAATCGGATGTTGTTAAAAGTGATCTAATAAAAGTTAAAGGAGGCTGAACTCAATGCGTTCAGCCTCCTTGTTTTAACTATTCTGAAATAATTACTTTACTTCTTCAAAGTCTACATCAGTAACTTCTGAATCGGGCCCGCTACTTTGTTGTCCTGAAGGTGGGGGAGTTTGATCACCACCCGGAGCACCACCCTGATTTTGGGTTGCTTTATAAATATCCTCACTTGCTGCCTGCCATGCAGTATTAAGTGCTGCCAGTGCTGAGTCAATTCCCGGGATATTTTTGTTCTTATGAGCCTCCTTAAGCTCGGCAAGTGCCCTTTCAATTGGTGCCTTTTTATCACCTGGTATTTTATCACCAAACTCTTTCAATTGTTTTTCAGTCTGGAAGATCATACCATCCGCACTATTGAGTTTATCTATCTCTTCTTTGGCTTTCCTGTCGGTTTCAGCATTAGCGGCTGCCTCGTCCTTCATACGTTTGATTTCATTTTCTGAAAGTCCTGAAGAAGCTTCAATCCTGATTTGTTGAGATTTGCCTGTTCCTTTGTCTTTAGCCGAAACATGGAGGATACCATTGGCATCAATATCAAATGTAACTTCAATCTGAGGTACTCCTCTTGGTGCAGGTGGGATACCGTCAAGATGGAATCTTCCTATGCTCTTGTTATCGCGTGCCATTGAACGCTCTCCCTGCAGCACATGGATTTCAACCGAAGGCTGTGAATCGCTGGCTGTTGAGAAAACTTCAGATTTCCGGGTAGGGATCGTGGTATTTGATTCAATTAACCTTGTCATTACACC
>DATGYU010000202.1:0-2119 GCA_035297625.1 Prolixibacteraceae bacterium | reverse complement strand
CGGGTAAATTGGCGATCTCTGCTGCCTTTGCCTGTGAATTCATAATGGGCGTATTGGCTGCAATGGCCTGCCTGGCAATACCGCGCATGATGTGGATGCCAAATTTTAAGCCCTTGGCATGGATATAATCAGCTAAAGGTTTAAATCCCTTTCCGCCTTGCGAGGAAGGATGTAGTTTAACCGAGGGGATTAATCTTCCATATTCGTCAATGTACTGCAGAGGCCTTCGGTTGCTGAATTTCAGGTATGAATCCTGGTCATCACAATACCACAAAAAGTCGACTACCACATATTCCCATCCATACTGTTTCAGATGTTCGGCCATGTAATCGGCATTGGCTTTTACTTCTGCTTCGGTTACATTACCGCCAAAGCAATTATAGCTGTTCCAGCCCATGGGAGGCTTCTGTGCCAACTGAACTTCAACTTTTGCAACTGTTTTTTCTTCCGTTTTTGAAGCAGAAGGGGTACAGGCATTTAACAGCACAAAAGCCAAAGCCACAAGGGGGTAAAAAATTTTCTTCATAAGTTCTTTCTTTATATTGTTTAGGTTATTTCAGTTGAATGTTTCCCAGTTCAATAAATCCATCTTTATCCATCCTTGATTCCTTGATGCCCAATTCAACAGGGCGGGTTTCATTACCGGAAGTTTCTTCAAGCCTGAATTTAAGGGTATAGCTTCCTTTGGCTGCCTGAGCGGGCAATTCAAAGCGGTAATTTTCATCTTTTGAAGTTCCGGGCAGCCAGCTTTTGTTCCCAGAAGGCAGTGGAGACAAGGTAAAGGAATTCTGCAGTTGATTAGATTCAAATTTAAAAGTCAGCGAAAAATCGGTGTAGGCCGGGGCTACTCCTTTATTGAGCCATTGAATAGAGATTTCATTGGTTCCCGGGTTCATCACCTGGGAATAGGAAGCGCTTTCGGGGAAATACCAGTAGCCGCAAAGGTTGGCCAATTGTTTTGTCAGCTCCGGATTGTCAGCCAGCCATTCTTCTGCATAACCATGGTATCCTATGTAAGTGGCATGCATGGCTTTAATGGCATTGGTCATCACCTCGGCCCCTGAAGTTCCGTATTTTTCAATCTTGACTGCTCCGTTGCTGCCCAGCCAGTTGCCGTTTGTTTTGACAACACCATAATGCTGCAGTTCAAAAACTATGGGCTTTGTTAGATACAATGGATCGTAAAACTGAGGATGGCTCACTGACCAGGTGTCCAGATTCTGCTGCATGTACCACTCCACCAGGGGGCTGTCATCACGCAGGGAAATGCCGTTTGAGAGGGCATAATCAAGCAATGTTTTTACTTCCGCTTCAGATTTTCCGTAATAAAGCAGGTCATCAGTAACAATCAGCTGGCTCTTTTTATAATTCTTAAGATACACATTCATGTTTGCTTTTACTTCCTCAACGGTAGGTGGCACTTTGGTGGAAAAATGAGTGTGGCCTTCACCCCATTCGCCAATACTGCCAATATCCACGTAGCTTACCCAAGGCTGATGATCATACCGGGCAGCAAAGGCTCGGTGAAAATTATCCAGTTTTTCAAGATACACCGGGTCATTCCACTGTGGGACCCATGAGCGGATACCATCATTTACAGCCACTGTTCCTTTGGCACCGGCCTTTTGCACCCATACCGGGGTGGCATACTGTACTCCATTCAGCTCCTGGCCTGCAGAGCCTGGGAATGTGCCGGTTTCCTTGCATGATATCCGGAAGGAAATACGATAGCCCAAAGGGACATATTTCTCTACCACCTCGTCAATGCGGTGCCAGTCAAAGTGCCCTTCAGAAGGTTCCAGATAGCTCCATGCAAGTCTCACATACAGGTGATCCATCGCGGGAAAGGTACTGAAGAGGGAATCGTTGCTGATGGCATATTTGTCGATGCCATTGTCCAGCAGATGATGGTACCAGCCTTTGTGGGGGTTTTCCAGTACCCGGAGGGTATCCCACTGGGCTTTGAAATCGAGGGTTTTTAATCCTTGTTTCTGGGGATTACAAGCAAACAATAATCCCAATATGAGGAGCAAACATGGATTTTTCATGAAGCATAAGGTTTTGATGTGTCGAAGATAAGATTATGAAATAAGACAAAATAGAAATATCTTGTTAATAT
>DATGYU010000201.1:0-24567 GCA_035297625.1 Prolixibacteraceae bacterium | reverse complement strand
AGGGTAATGCGTGCTATGATTCCAATGAAAAAGCTTAATCTACAAACACTGACTGAGGCTTATGAAAAAGCATAATCATTGGAAAACCAACAGCCTTTTAACATTATTCCCATGATCCATATTTTCTAAAATTCAAACAACAAACCACCCTTATGAAAAAAGTAGTAGCATTTATGCATGTCTCACTGGACGGATATGCCGCAGGACCCAACGGTGAAATGGATTGGATAAAGGTTGATGAAGAAATGTTTGACTATGTGGCAACCCTTATTAGTGAATCCGAAATCGCCTTATACGGCAGGGTCACCTATGAACTAATGGAAAGTTACTGGCCAACTGCGGCCGATCAGCCCAATGCCTCAAAGCATGATATCGAGCATGCTGAATGGTATAAAAAGGTCAAAAAGGTAGTTGTATCCAAAACCATGAAGGATGAAAAACATCCAAATACAGCCATCATTCGCGACAACTTTTCTGAAAATATTAGTGCCCTAAAGCAAGAAACGGGAAATGACATCATCTTGTTTGGAAGTCCTTCCGTAGCACGCGCCTTAACGGCAGAAAATCTGGTGGAAGTCTACTGGCTTTTTGTCAATCCCATCCTGCTGGGCAAAGGGAAAAAGATGTTTGATGTTACAGGGGCTTCAATACCGCTTAGACTACTGACAAGTAAAACATTCGCTTCGGGGGTAATCTGCCTCCAGTATGAAGTAATCAGCAGTAAATAATTCATTTCAATCAAATTATTACAACCATGGAAAAGAAAATATCAGCCATTCCGGAAGGATTTAACACATTATCCTCCTATATCAGTGTAAACGATGCAAAAGCAGCGATCGAATTTTATAAAACGGCATTCGGAGCAAAAGAAACCGGAAGGATCAATATGCCCGATGGAAGTGTAGCCCATGCGGAACTTCAAATCGGGGATTCGAAAATCATGCTTGCCGAAGAAAACCCACAGTGGGGCAATCAAAGCCCAAGGACCCTGGGAGGCTCTCCCGTAACGCTTTGTATTTACGTGGATGATGTTGATTCCGTTTTCCAAAAAGCCTTGCAGGCAGGAGCAAAAACAACCGGTGATATGGATGTTAAGGATCAGTTTTATGGCGATCGCGCCGGTAGCCTGACCGATCCCTTTGGCCATAAATGGTCCATCATGACCCACAAGGAAGATGTCTCCTTCGAAGAAATGCAAAAACGTATGGATGCCATGTTCTCGGTCTACAAATAAACATTAATGCGTTTTTATTGAATCGATTTACAAATTATAAGGTCGATTAAATCAATTGAAAGAACAATAAACACAGGTATAACGACTTACTGTTAGTCAAAACAAATTAAAGAGCATATCATTAGGCTGAAAGGTAAAACCCTTTCAGCCTTTTTCATTCAAAAATCTTTCCATCGGGTATCAGAATTATATTTCCAAAATATGCTGCCTTTTAAACCCGTAAAACCGGCGCAGGGATTTTTTTCATAATCTTTTCCCATGATTATGTAACCCTATTTCATAGTTTACCGTAATCTTGTTTAAACTTTTACCTACATGCTCAATACAAACTCAATACCTGCTCAATACCCGGTCAAGTCTAAACAGGTAGATTAGGGGTAGGTTACAGGTACATTACAGGTTCTGGAACCTGTAATGTACCTGTAACCTACCTGTAATGTACCTGTAATGTACCTGTAAGCTCTTAAGATGGTATTGAGCAGGTATTGAGCGAATATTGAGCATGTGAAATAGTTTAACAATTTTATATCGTACCCAATATGGCAAAAGTAAAAGAAGGGGCCCGGTTACAGCTTTCAGGAAAGGCAGACGGGCTGGTGTATGTTCAGTTCAATGGAGGAGTCTATACCAGAAAACTTCCAAAGCGAAAAAAAGAGGCATGGACCCCGGGGATGCTGCTGAATGAACAGCGTTTTAAACGGGTCAACGCTTTTTGCTCTTTGTTTAAGGATTCGGTCATTCCACAGATCTGGAACGGGCTAAGTGAACGAATGAGCGGCTATGCCCTGTTTATAAAAACCAACAAATCGGCCTTTGCCCCGGATGGAAGTATCCCGGATGCCAAAAAGATAAGGCTTTCCATCGGCAATCTTTCCTTTCCCGAAGGATTGGAAGCCCGAAGGTTGGAAACGGATGAAAATAGAATTGAAGTTAAATGGCCTAAAGAAATGCACGTGGGAGGGGTTCACCTGTTTGATGAACTGATGGTCATCAGTGGTGTGGATGGGCAGTATTCCGACATTACACCCACAGGCATAGCGAGGAATGATTTGGGTGGCACGTTTTCACTGCCTATAGACCCCATTCCCCAGGCTCCGGGTCCCATGCCTCTCTACCTGTTCTTTGCCTCCAGAGACCACAGGGATTACTCGGAGAGTGTTTGCTTTGAGGTGTAGAAAAGGTGACAAGGGGAACGAAAACATTTGAATTATTGATTTTTAAACAAAACAATAAATAGCAAGAAGTTCTGAGCATAGGGTACTTTGAACTTTAAACATTAAACTCAAAACTGCTGCACCCGGGCAAATGATGTAACTTATTTTACTAATTGTGTAATATTTTAATGGCCCGATAAATGCATATTTGTTCATACACAATATATAAATACAGTTGAGATGAACAGATCATTTAATACCAGGAAATTCCTCGGAGTATTGGCCATGGGAACATTGGCCAGCGCTGCAATAGGAGCTTTGCTCTCGACCAAAAGGGAAAGCAGCAAAATAACTGAATTCACCAATGATGTTAAGAACATCACCAGGAATCTTGAAAAGAAAGCAAGAAGACAGGCAAGGAACCTTCAGAAAGAAGAATGGGTAGAGAACGAAAAAGAAAAAATTATGAACCATGCCAAGTAATTGAAAGGGTGAAATAATTAAGGCTTTAATGATTTTCTACAAGTTGTTTTATTGCATCAAAATAGCCCTGGGCTATGTGCCTTAGATTACTTTTAACACTGTTCCTGATTCTAAGTGGCTTCATGAGAGCGATTGCTCATGAAGCAGAATCAGGACAAGATACCATTTATCGTCCTCCTGCTGCCGGTCCTGCCCATAAAACTTTACTGGGAAAGCTTATTCACAACCACATTCTCAGTCCAAACATTACCACCATTGACTACGATCAGGAATTTTTGGGAATTAAGCCAATGGCTTACTACCCGCTGGAAGGTAAAATCATCCGCACCATTGACATTGAGCTACTTGATCCTTTTGGCTATAGCCTACAGGATACCACATTAGTTCCCCAACAATTAACAAAAAAGGTTGGCAACGCCTTACATATCCACACCAAGGAAAAGGTCATCAAAAACCTGTTGTTGATACATGTCCATCAACCTTTCGATTCTTTATTATTTAAAGAATCAGTTCGATTGATAAGGTCCCAAAAATATGTGCAGGATGTGATGGCATACCCTTCCCTGGCTTCGCCAAAAGCTGATTCCATAGATATCCACATCAGGGTAATCGACATTTGGAGCATCATACCCTCATGGAGCAAAACAGGCCAAAGTTACCAGGCAGGCCTGGCAGACAATAATTTTTTAGGAACGGGCAACAGGCTTCAACTGGATCCAAGGTTTGGAAAAAATATCAATGGCTCAGTTTCTCAATTGGGCTATATTCTTTCAAATATCGGAGATTCCCATATTACCGGAAGTTTTCAGTATTACTTTTTGGGCAACAATGATCTGATCAACAACCAGGATATCCGAAAACCAGTGTATTCTTCATTAAGTTATAACCTTCCCACATTAAGTCTAAGCAACCGGTACCTTATCCGGAGTATTGAATTGTACAGGCCTTTCTTTTCTCCATTGGCAAGGTGGGCTGGAGGCATTTTTTTGGGTCAGTTAGCCACAAGGCAAAACTATATTGACAAGGACAGTGTCAGGTACATATCTTCCAAAACCAGCATACAGGATGTATGGGGTGCAGTGTCATTGCCTTTACCGACCATTTATTCACAGGCATCAAGGACTTCGGGCATCATTATTTCAGCCCGGATCCTAAGAACAAGGTATCCAAAAGTTCTCGCGGTATCAGAAACCACCAGCTTGTTTAATAATGAAAATTTTTACCTGGCAGGTATTGGCATCGCTTCAAGAAGATATATCCAGGACCGGTATGTGTTTAATTACGGGAAAATAGAAGACATTCCCGTGGGGCGTTCTTTTGGCATAACTACGGGAGTTCTACGGCAGAAAAATGATCAGTTTTATTTGGGATTGAAAGCCGTGTGGGGTGATAATTATGCCTTTGGTTATTTGAGCACACTTATGGAATATGGCACCTTTATAGGAACCAATGGATTCAGGCAACAGGTTATTTCGGCCAGGATCAATTATTACACCAGGTTGTTTAATGCGGGATACTGGAGGATCAGGCAATTTATAAAGCCCACAGTAATTGTAGGAATCAACAGGTTGCCCACTGACAATTTAAGTCTGGGAGATGCCATGAAAGGATTTGACGAACTGAAGAACCCCGCAACCCGAATGATGGCTTTAACATTGCAGACCCAGAGTTATTCTCCCTGGGAAATTTATGGATTCCGTTTGGGGCCTTATATCTTTTCATCCTTTGGTTTGTTATCTAATCATGATAACATAAGTTCGGGCAATCGCTTTTATTCGGCACTGGGATTAGGCGTGCTAATTAAAAACAATTATCTGCTTATCAACACATTTCAGGTATCCTTTACTTTTTATCCTTTTCTGCCGGAAAGGGGATACAATGTTTTCAATTTAAATGCTTATAAAACGACAGACTATGGATTGGCCGATTTTGAAATATCAAAACCACAGGTTGTTGAATACAAATAAGATGATGCCCTTTGGACAGGTATCTTATGCATTTTAACAACTAATTAATTGAAGTTGTCGGCTATTGGCAACTGGCAACTAGCTGCTGGCAAAACAGGTCCCGAAATTTTGCATAGCTGCTGTTCGAAGCATTTTTGCCCCGAGAAACTCGGGGCAAATAGCCAGAAGCCCTTTTTGCTATTCATTTCTTGTTAAGGTTACCATATTCTTATAACTGGCAACTTACGTTAATTATCAGGGATTTATTATTGAATCGATAAACTAAAGGAAAGCCGTGATTGTTATTAAAATGCAACCATAAATTCGATTATCATGAACTATTCAGACAATCAAAACAGAGAAAAACATTCAAAAGTCAGTGAGCCTGCTCAAGGTGCTTCAATGAAAAAAAAGAAGGATTTCGACAATCCTACAGAAGAGCAGTTGGATGAACAATTCCCTGACTATCCAGCCTATCCGCCCGATGAAGATATTTACAGCATTTATAAAAAAGAGGAAGAAGTGGACATAGAACACCCTTATGAAGGCAAAAATGCTGTTGACAAAACGAGGCCTCTGTCCGTTAGGGAAAATGAAGAAGAGGATTATATCGCCCATGATCTTGATATTCCGGGAGCAGAGTTGGATGATGACCAGGAAATCATTGGCAGTGAGGATGAGGAAAATAATTATTACAGCCTGGGGGGAGACAACCATGAAGATTTGGATGAAAACACAGGAGATGATTTTGATTAAGCGATTTAGCAAAAGAATATTATCTTTGAAACCCGCAGGGATGTTGATGGAGGGATGATATTACCACTTAGCACTAGCTGCCAGTTAGCACGTTATATTTCATAAACACAATCATGAAAACCAAACAAATTGTTTTATCGGCAAGACCACAGGGTTTTCCGACTTTAAATAATTTCAGATTAGAAAATGTTGAATTGCCCGAATTACAGGAAAATGAAGTACTGGTCGAAGGATTGTATTATTCGGTCGACCCTTACATGCGGGGCAGAATGAATGACGCGAAATCCTATATTTCTACCTTCCAGATTGATCAGCCGCTGTCAGGCGGGGTGGTTGGGAAAGTAATTCAAAGTAACACATCCTCGTTAAAGGAGGGTGATTTGGTATTAAGTCGCTTACCCTGGAGGCTATTGAATGTGGTACATGTTCGAGAATTACAAAAGATCAATACCAATATAGCCCCTCCCAGTTACTTTTTGGGTATTTTGGGAATGCCTGGTTTAACGGCCTATTTTGGAATGCTGGATATTTGTAAGCCTAAGGCAGGAGAAACCGGAGTTATTTCCGCGGCAGCAGGCGCAGTAGGAATAGTTGCCGGGCAAATAGCAAGGATTATGGGCTGCCGCGTGATAGGTATTGCGGGTTCAGACGAGAAGGTTGAACTTTTAAAATCTGAATTCGGCTTCAATGAGGTTATTAATTATAAAACCAGCAGCGATATAAAAAGCGATTTGGCAAAAGCATGTCCTTATGGAGTGCACTTTTATTTCGACAATGTAGGAGGAGAAATCGCGGATGCGGTATTAAGTCTGATTAATTTTCAGGCACGTATAGCTATCTGTGGGCAGATTTCCCTTTACAACAATATGGATATTCCAACAGGGCCACGATTGCAGCCATTGTTACTGTCACACAGTGCCACCATGCAGGGATTTATGGTCAGCAATTATCAGGATCGTTTTGGCGAAGGATTTCAGCGTTTATCAAAATGGATAAAAGAGGGTAATTTAAAATACCAGGAAACAATTATAAAAGGCTTTGAACAGCTGCCAGCAGCATTTATCGGTTTATTTAATGGCGAGAATAAGGGCAAAATGATAGTAGAGGTGTAATTTTAAATCTTTGATTTATTATTACACCTCTACAGATTAATACTTTATAGGGAAGACACTATTTTTTCCAGCAATTCTCTTGTCTGGTTAATTGAAGCTTGGTATTTCGCCCATAGTTCTTCCCTTCTTCCCTCTTCATAGAGCAAATCGTCTTCCATTAAACTGGCAAACTTCTGTTTGAGCTTACCTATTTCTTCTTCAATAAAAATGTCATTTTCTATTACATCCATTACTGTTATCTTTTAAATAGGTTATCTATTTAAGGGAAACAAATTATAAGATCCAATGTTGTAGATGGTTATATAATTTTAACAAACTTTTATATAATTTCCCTTTATTTACTTCATTGTACGAGGGTAATCCAAAAAAGATACAAAACACAGGTTATTCATCCTTACCATTACTGGATTTCAGGGCATTAAGAAGTTCTTTCATGTTAATAGTAGCATAGGTAGAGGCCCAATCCGACATTGCATAGGGGATGACAAGTTCCCCATTGTGAACCATCGACCCACACGAATAAATTACATTGGGCACATAACCCTCTCTTTCCGATTCATTGGGCATTATCAATGGATAGTCCAATCTGCCGATTTCTATTTCCGGGTTATTTAAATCAAGTAAAGAGGCGCCAAGGGTATATTCCCTCATTGAACCCACAGAATGGGTAATCATTAACCATCCCTCTTCTGTTTCAATGGGCGATCCGGCATTTCCCAACTGGACAAATTCCCAGGGGTACTTAGGCTGCTGAATCATTTGGGCATCACGCCATATATTGATACTGTCGGAATAGGCAATATAATTGTTTACCCCGTCGATACGGCATAACATGGCAAACTTACCGTTTACTTTGCGAGGGAAAAGGGCCATTCCCTTATTTTGAGCTATTTCCCCATTGATAGGCAGTATCTTAAAATTATAAAAATCCTTGGTGCTGATCAGCTTGGGTAAAATGGTCATTCCGTCATAGGCGGTATAAGTGGCATAATAGGTAATATCGCCGTTATCTTCTGTAAACTTGACAAAGCGTGCATCTTCAATGCCTTTTTGTTCAGTGGCAGAAACAGGAAAGATCACCCTTTCGGAAATGGCCGAGTCGATGGAAAAGTTAATTTCATAATGCGCGGAGGCAAGCCAGAGCATCTGATTGATGACTTTTATCTGATCCTGCTTAATGTCAGGATCCTTGATGGCCTTTTCGAGGCATTTCATCAATTCACCATAGGTAAATACTTCGCCTAATTTATCGAGAATAAAATCGGCGGCAGCAGGTTTTTTAGGTTCCGCGGACGGTTCATTTTTATCCAACACCACAGAAGGGATCACATTCTCCGGATTTTGAATTTCGTCCAGGGAATTCACTAGCGTTGGAGAAAGGGCATTTACACTGTCATACATGCCTTCCAGTTTATCACGGAAACTATTTTTGCTGTATGTATTTCGGATAATCTTGTCGGCCTCGGCCAGCATCTTGCCAACAGGTTCAACCTGAAGGTTATTATTATGATCCAGTATACCCGAGCGGAAAACGATGGATGAGATATGACCTTCACCCGTGGCCCTAAAACTTATAATCACCCTTACTTCGTCATTCTTTAGTTCTGACTGATCGGGATCTTCCACTATAGAAGGATTAAAAAAAGCGGCTGATTCAATGGAATACTCCATGGTGAAATAGGAACCGATTAAAGCTTTCTGGGCAATGGAAAGATCTTCTTTTTTAACATCAATCTTCTCAAAAATAGGCGTCAATCGTTCAAAATGGTTTTCAAAGATGCGGGAAATATTACGATGCCTGCGGGAAAAGCCCCTTAATAACTGACTCATTGCAATTTTTAAATCCTTGTCATTCAATGCCAGTACCTGCCGGATAATATTTATTGACCGTTCATCACTTAAATGCAAAAAACGGGCGATCACCCGGGAAGGGTCAGGAGAAAATATAACCTTTTTTCTATTGATAGTTACTGCCATAATATCATTTATTTAGTAAACACGTGCATTTGTATTAGCTAATTTATAAAATTCCTAAGGGTGTTTTAGCATTTACGCCAACTATTTAGTGTTTTATTATCCATAGCGTTAAATGATGTAAATACCAATAAAAATTGTGTAACACAATTGCAGTTCAATTTTTCCAAATTGCAGCAATAGCTTTGGGCTTTTAATGAAAGGGAACCTTCCAATTCGAACAATAACTGCTTACACTTAGTTATATAGTTTTGAATTCAAATGTTGGAAATAGATTATTTACAATAACTTATAAACAAACATATATGAAAACTTCAAAAAATGCAGGAATATTAATTGGTTCTATTGCTGCCGGGGCAGTAATAGGAGCAGCCTTAGGCCTACTATTTGCACCTTACAAAGGGAGCCGCACCAGAAATCGATTAGTGCTAAGAACCAAATACCTTGGCAAAGATATCCGGGAGATCGTGGACAGGGAATCAAAAGCTATCAAGGATAAGACAAACAGGCTTAGTGATTTTGCAGAGAGTACCCTTCAGGATATCAAATCAAGCATTAAAAGGAATGCTGAAAAGCTGAAAGAACAGAGATAACATCTATCTCTGAGATAAATGGGCTTATATCATGATAAAAATAAAAAAAGAGGGTATTATCCTGGAGAAAACAAATCATGCTTTTGAAAACGTGGCAGTATTAAATCCTGCCGTTATCAAAGAAGGAGGTTTTGTTCATCTTTTTTATCGTGCAGTAAGTCAGGGAGAATATTCAACAATTGGTTACTGCAGACTTGATGGCCCAATTTACATCGAAGAGCGGCTGGAATATCCACTTTTAGAGGCCGAATTGGAAATTGAGAAGCAGGGACTGGAAGATCCAAGGATAGTAAAGATCGATGATCTTTACTATCTTTCTTATACCGCGTATGACGGGTTCAATTCACAAGGGGCACTGGCCATTTCGAAAGACTTGCGGCATTTTAAAAAGCTGGGGCTGATCTCTCCCCCTGTCTCCTATTCCGATTTTATGCTGGGCAATAAAACAGGAGGTAGAATGAGTGACAGATATTACCGCAATCAGCTTTATTATTACAAGGAGGCCTTGCCAGGCAACGTATTGATGGTGTGGGACAAGAATATTGTCTTTTTTCCAAGAAGAATCAAAGGCAAGCTGGTATTTCTCCATTGCATAAGGCCGGGAATACAAATAGCTGTCATTGAAAATCTGGAGGAGCTGAACAAAGAATTCTGGGATGAATATTTTCTTCATTTCCAGCATCACATTTTTATGGATCCTTTTTATGAGCATGAGTCAAGTTATATTGGAAGCGGATGCCCTCCCATTGAAACAGAATATGGATGGCTGCTGATTTATCATGGCGCAAAAGAAACCGATCAGGGAATAGAATATTGCGCTTGTGCAGCCGCCCTTTTAGATCTGGAAAACCCTTCAAAAATTATCACCCGACTGCCTTATCCATTAATTGAACCAGAATACCCAGGAGAAAAGAAAAGCGAAGTAAATAGTATGGTTTTCCCAACAGGAACTGCATTATTTGGGGATACTCTCTTTATTTATTACGGGGCTGCCGACGAACATATTGCATGTGCATCCTTAAGCTTATCTAAATTAATTGCTGAACTATTAAATAGTTGGTAGGTGTAAATTTAAAATTTTGAGTAATGGAAGACAATATATTTAATAATCAAGCGACAGATGACAACAGCCGTCTCAAAGAGATGTTTGGACACGATATCAGGGAGTCATCTGATAAGACACATTCAGAAAAAAATAAATTGCAGGAGCCGGGAACAAAACCCGAGGTCCTTATCATTTCCTCCTATCCTCCACGTGAATGTGGGATTGCTACTTATTCAAAAGATTTGATTAAAGCGCTTGACGACAAGTTTAGCTCTTCTTTTGACATCAAAGTATGTGCCCTTGAAACAGGAGATGCCTCTTTTGAATATGGAGATGAAGTATTATATAGGCTGGACACCTCACAACCAACGTCTTACTTCCCTATAGCCTTGTCGATTAACCAGGATAAAAACATCGAAATTGTATTTATACAGCATGAATTCGGATTATATTACATGCAGGAAGAAGCTTTTCTTCAATTCATACATCAACTGACAAAGCCTGTTATCTGTGCTTTTCATACCGTATTGCCCCACCCTGATGAGGTATTCAAATCCAAGGTTCAGCAAATAAGTGCTGCCTGCCGGTCAATTATTGTGATGACCCATAACTCGGAACAGATCCTGATAAATGATTATGAAGTTGCACCGGAGAAAATTTTGGTAATTCCTCATGGCACCCACTTGACGGATCATGTAGATGAGGATTATCTGAAGGAAAAATACCAGATAAGCCATCGTAAGATACTTAGCACTTTTGGTTTGTTAAGCTCAGGAAAGAGTATTGAGACTACGCTCGATGCCATGCCTGCCATTATCAAAACCAATCCGGATGTGCTGTTTCTAATCATTGGGGCCACTCACCCCGAAGTGGTTAAACATGAAGGGGAGGTATATCGACATATGCTTGAGGCAAAAGTTATCCAGAATGGCTTAACGGAACATGTGAAATTTATTAATCGTTACCTTGAATTGACCGAACTGCTGGAATACCTGCAAATGACGGATATCTATATTTTTAGTTCGAAAGATCCAAATCAGGCAGTAAGCGGTACTTTTGCCTATGCCATGAGTTGTGGTTGCGCCATCATTTCCACGCCCATACCTCATGCAAAAGAATTACTGACAGAAGATACCGGTATCATTTTTGATTTTTGCAACTCTCAACAACTGGCTGATGCAGTTAACAAACTACTTCACGACGAGCCTTTAAGAAAAAAGATCATCTTGAATACCTTGCAGAAAATTATCTCCACCTCATGGGAAAATTCTGCAGTGTCACATGGTATTTTATTCAATCAGCTATCGGGTTCAAGACTTAAACTAAAATACAATCTGCCCCCTGTAAAATTAGATCATTTATATAGAATGACTACCGATTTTGGGATGCTCCAATTCTCGCAGATAAGCCAGCCTGATATAAGTTCCGGTTATACCCTGGATGATAATGCACGGGCGCTAATTGCCATATGCATGCATTATGAATTGTATCCCAACGAAAGGGATTTAACTTATCTGCAGATCTATTTAAACTTTATCGATTATTGCCAGCAGGCTAACGGTCATTTCTTGAACTATGTGGATGATGAGAAAAACTATACCGAACAAAACCAGACAGTTAACTTAGATGATGCCAATGGCCGGGCCATCTGGGCTTTAGGATATCTCATTTCCAAAAAGGCGATACTGCCTTCAGAATTGATCCTATCGGCCCGTATGATGATGGAAAAGGCAATCACTCAGATTGAAAATATCTATTCAACAAGGGCTATCGCTTTTTGCATAAAAGGATTGTATTATTACCAGCATGAACTGTCAAAAACTCCTGTTGCGGTGTCTATAAAAACAATGGCCGATAGGTTGGTGCAGCTATACCATCATGCCTCTGAGAAAAACTGGGAATGGTATGAAAGTTACCTCACCTATGCCAACAGTGTTTTGCCTGAAGCGTTGCTTTGTGCATGGCTGGTGACTGCTGATGAGAATTATAAGAATATCGCCCGACAGTCATTTGATTTTTTATTGTCCCATATATTCACCGAAAAAGGAATTGAAGTAATATCCAACAAGACATGGTTTATCAAAGGGATGGAAAAAGAAAAATTCGGAGAACAACCCATTGATGTCGCCTATACCGTTATGGCTTTAAGTAAATTTTATAACGTGTTTAAAGAGACTGAATATTCAACAAAAATGACCCTGGCCTTTGATTGGTTTTTAGGACATAACAGCATCCATCAAATTATTTATAATCCACGTACAGGGGGATGTTTTGACGGACTGGAAGAGAAAAACGTCAACCTTAATCAGGGAGCAGAATCCATAGTAAGCTATCTGATGGCACGTCTAACTGTTGAAAAACAACTAAAAGCAAAACCTCGTCAAAGACAAAAGGAAGAACATTTCAAGAAATTCATCAAACGAGAAAGGGGGGTACACATCAATCGTTTTGAATGATTAACCAATTAAGTATTAAGAACAAAATAATGTCGTAGAAAGAAATGCAAGGAGCATAGAGTAAGGCGCAGTGATCAGGGCTTTCCGCCAAAGCGGATAAACACTCCTTCAATATTTCAATCGACTGGTAGCCATTTCAATAAATAAGCTCGACAATAATTATTGCACAATACTTAGTAATGCTCACATCATGGAAACTTTTAAATCCGTTGCTGTCATAGTTGCCCATCCGGATGATGAAACCTTGTGGGCTGGAGGAACAATCTTAAACCATCCGGAATGGGAAGTTTATGTTATATCCCTGTGCAGGGGTGAAGACAAAGACCGTGCACCGAAGTTTTTTCATGTTTTGAATGAATTGGGAGCCTTGGGAAACATGGGAAACATGGATGACAGCCCCGAGCTTTTACCATTGGATCAAAAAGAGGTAATGCAGCATATTGTTGATTTGCTGCCTATTTTAACTTTTGATCTTATCATCACCCATCATCCCAACGGGGAATACACCCGACATTTAAGACATGAAGAAATATCGGAAGCAGTGATCATGCTTTGGCATGAAGGAACTCTTAAGGCCCGGGAACTTTGGTGTTTTGCTTACGAAGACGGAGCAAGGGAATATTATCCCAGACCAGTCTTAACGGCCAATATTATTCATCAACTTGATAAAGAAATTTGGTTAAACAAATATAGGCTGGTAACTGAAATTTACGGATTCGAAAGTACCAGCTGGGAAGCACAAACAACTCCACAAACAGAATCATTCTGGCAGTTCACTAAACCGGAAGATGCTGTTCGTTGGCTAAATCACCAAAGGAAAAATGAAAGTATTGATAATGTTTGATTATCCTGCCGGGCCAGGCGGACTTTCCACCCAGGGAGATCTTCTGTACAAGGGGCTAAAGGAAATTGGCATAGAGGTCATAGCGGTCAATTTGGAATCCGATTTGGAAAAACAATGGTATTATCATTGGTTTAAACCCGATGTTGCCATTGGGATTGGTTTTTGGGGCCACACCCCTCATATTATCATTCATCCCAAAAAATACGGCATACTGCCGGTGCCTTGGTTAGTGGCCGACGGTTATATTGCCAATTACCAGGAGGAACTGAATGCGCTGCCTCTTATTTTGGTAACCTCCCATTGGGTGAAGGAAATGTATGTGAGAGATGGCATATCAGCCGACAAGATCGAAGTACTTCCGGTAGGTTGTCCTACCGACGCATTTATTCCCATCGACAGAGAAGATCCAAAAATCGTTTCCATTCGCCAGTTTTTGGGTATACTGCCCGAACAGTTAATGCTTCTAACCCTTGGAGGGGATGCCGCTTCCAAAGGTGCACAGGAAGTAATGCAGGCGCTTGCTTTAATAGATCATAAGGTTCCCGATTACAGGTATGTTTGCAAGGTATGGCCTCAGCATCGCACAAGTATCCAAAACCAGTATGATAGGGAACTTGCCCAAAAGCTTGGCATCGAAAAAAAGGTTATCTATACTTCAGGAATTATCTCAAGGGAATTTATGCCCTTTTTAATGAACGCATGCGATATCTATGCAGCCCCTTCCCGATTGGAAGGATTTGGAATGCCTCAGGTGGAAGCTGGTGCATGTGAAAAACCTGTTATTGGCATAAGTGCCATGGGAATGTTAGACACATTGATTCACGGCAAAACCGCCCTATTGGCAAAAGTGGACAAAAGAATAGTAATCAATGAAACTACAATTGAAACAGGGCCTGATTTAATAAAGAAGAAGATCATCTTTGATACGCCCAGAACGGTTGATTACAGGGCTGATGTAAATGATATTGCACAATATCTTTTGGAACTGATGACCAATCCAACTCTTCGTGAACAGATGGGAAAAGCCGGAAGAGCGCGCGCTGTAGAATTTTTTAACTACCGCAAAGTAGCTGAACTATTTGTTCAGATTATTCACAACAGGCTGGGTATTTATTAAATGATGGTATGAATTTGCATATTCCTCAATACAAGAAATAAATAGTAGCTATGACATCTGAAAATCTTCATGAAATAGAGGACGCTAAGCTGGCGGCCCTGGAGGTGTTGCTACACAACAGCAAGGGCCCTTACCATCAACTACCGCGTACTGCCGGCTGGGGATATCCTGAGCCTTACACCAGAGATCTTTTAATCACCATATTCGGGATTGCCATCTCGGGCAATGAGAAATTAATAAAAAGCATGGAAACGGTGTTGGAAACTCTTGCAGAGAATCAATCCTCCCATGGCCATATTCCTTCCCTGGTTCACGATCCTGAAAACAGAGGATCCAGTGATTCTACACCTTTGTTTTTATTGGCCACAGGTATTTTCAGACAATTGACTGGAAAGCCTGAATTTCTGTATCAGGCAGTTCGAAAAGCAATGACCTGGATGGAATATCAAAGTCCGACAGATCTGATTATTGTTGGCCAATTACCAACCAGTGACTGGAGGGATGAACAATGGGTATTAGGATACGGCTTATTTGTTAACACCTTGGTTTATAGCTACCTAAAGCTTTACAATCAAGATGATAAGGCACAGCTGCTAAAGAACTTTATGAACCATTTTACAATCACCGAAGGCTTTATGCATAAACATGTGCATGAAGGGTTGGCCGTAAAACACAAACCCTATTATGCCATGTGGTCTTATAAAGTATACAGCAGTGAACGTTTCGATCTATTGGGCAATGCCCTGGCCATCCTTTCAGGGTTAGCATCACCTGCAAGATCCATTGAAATGATATCATGGGTTGAAGAAGAATGCGATGCCATGAAAGAAAAAGGCAGTCTTGTAGTAGATCTTCCCCCAAACTTTTTCCCCTTTATACAACCCAATGATCCTGACTGGATAGATCGTTATGAAGGCTTCAACAAGCCGGGCGATTATCACAACGGGGGCATATGGCCTTTTATCGACGGCTTTTACATTGCAGCCCTGGTGGCAGCACAGAAATACCGCCTTGCAGAAGAAAAACTTATTCACCTGACAAAACTGATACGTCTGTCTAAAAAAGAAAAGGTCGACTTTGGCTTCAACGAATGGATAAAAGCTCAGACTGGTAAACCTATGGGACAAGACTGGCAATCGTGGTCAGCAGCAATGTATTTATATGCTGCAAAATGCGTGCAGACTCGTAGTACCCCTTATTTCGATGAGATAAGAAGTTCCGGTTAAGTTAATGTAACCTATTGATTTCTCATTTGTATAACTGAGTTAAAAAGATAAATAAAACAAGCCTGACATATACAATTCACTGCCATATGGACTTCATCGATTATTATAAAATTTTAGGCATAGATAAAACGGCAACCGACAAGGACATTAAGAATGCATACCGTAAACTGGCCCGAAAATATCATCCTGATTTACATCCCAATGATAAGGAAGCCAAAGCAAAGTTTCAGCAAATTAACGAGGCAAATGAAGTATTAAGTGATCCCGAAAAACGCAAGAAATACGATCAGTATGGTAAAGACTGGAAACATGCCGATCAGTTTGAGAGTGCCAATCAACAGCAACAACAAAGTGGCCGGTCAAGGGCTGACAGCTATACCCGCATGGAGGATGATGAAGAATTCTCCGATTTCTTCGAATCCATGTTTGGTGGTTTTAGAGGTGGAGGAAGAGGCCGTAATGTAAAATACAGAGGAGAGGATTTCACTGCTGAATTAAATCTGGACCTTACCGAAGCTTATGAAACCCACAAAAGGACCCTCACTGTTAACAGGAAAAACATCCGTATTACCATTCCGGCGGGTATAGAAAATGGTCAAACCATTAAGATTGCAGGCCATGGGGGTGAAGGCATTAATGGTGGACCCAATGGCGATTTATACATCACCTTTATCATTAACGAGCATCCAAGATTTAAACGACTGGGAAATAATCTTCACACCACCGTTGATTTGGATTTATATACGGCAGTGCTCGGGGGCGAAATAACAATCGATACCCTGACGGGAAAGGTGAAGCTGAATGTAAAACCTGAGACCCAAAATGGCAGCAAGGTAAAATTATCAGGAAAGGGTTTTCCTGTTTACAAAAAGCCGGGTGAATTTGGCGATCTGTACGTGACTTATCAGGTAAAGATCCCTACCAACCTGACCGAGAAGCAAAAAGATCTGTTTAAACAGCTTTCAAAATCTTAATATCATGAGAATGGAACAAAGAAAATTAATTTCAACTACTGAATTTTGTACAATTCATAACGTCGAAGTTTCATTCCTCCAATCCTTGGAAGAAACCGGACTCATAGAGATACAGACCATTGAAGATATTGGCTTTATACCCATCAGCCAATTGCCGGAACTGGAAAGAATGGTTCGCCTGCACAATGAACTGGATATAAACATGGAAGGTATTGATACCATTAACCATTTACTGAACCGCATCATGGAAATGCAGCATGAAATGATGCTGCTTAGAAACAGGCTCCGGTTTTTTGAAAGGGATTTTACGGAATAAAACACCACAAATTGCTATATGCAGGCAATTCAATACTTATTTTATAAAAATTATGAAACTAATTTTTTCTAAACCTGTAAAAATCAAACAACGAGTTTATCGCGGATAACTTTTTAAGTAGAAGTTATTTTAGATAAGGATAAGAATATAATAATTCAATTAAAACAAATGATTATGAAAATATTTAGAATTATTTTACCGGCAATTCTAGCCTCAGCCCTTATGTTCTCCGGATGTTCCTCCTGGAATAAAACGCAGAAGGGAGCAGCCATTGGAACTGCTACCGGCGGGGCTGCAGGCGCAATTATTGGACGAGCATCAGGCAACACAGCCATGGGTACAGTAATTGGTGCTGCTGTTGGTGGTGTTTCCGGAGCAGTAATCGGAAGAAAAATGGATAAGCAAGCCGAGGAAATCAAAAATCAGGTACCCGACGCCAAGGTCGAACGTGTTGGCGAAGGTATCGTTGTTGAATTCAAGAACAACATTCTTTTTGGCTTCGACAAGTCGGATCTTACCAAGGATGCAAAAGACAACCTGGGTAAATTGGTTACCATACTCAACAAATATCCCGATACGGATATTGCCATCTATGGCCACACCGACAGTAAAGGTTCTGATGAATACAATCAAAGGTTGTCGGAAAGAAGGGCCAGGGCTGTTGCAGATTACCTGAAAAGCAACAGTATTGCAGGCAGCCGTCTGACAACAAAAGGATTTGGCGAAACACAACCCAAGGTGGCCGGTGATTCGGAAGCTGCCGCTGCTCAAAACCGCCGCGTGGAATTTGCCATCACTGCTAACGAAAAAATGAAACAGGAAGCACAATAGAAACTCCTTAAGGCTGAAATTGATGCCTTTTACTTTTAATCATTATCAGTAAACCCTTAATACAATTGAATATGAAAAATAAAAAACACATATTATTAATAGCATGTATGTTATTGCTGGGCATTTCTACCATCGCCCAGGAAACCGAAGCAACGTCTTTTGGGATAAAAGCTGGAATCAACCTCCAGAACATCAACGGTAAAGATGCGGATAACAAAAGCCTTAACAATGATCTGGTATTGCGTTTTCACGCAGGCGTCCAGGCCAATATTCCGGTAGCACCTGAGTTCTATTTCCAACCCGGATTACTTTATAATAGCAAAGGCGCTAAAACCAAAAGTTTGTTGAATTCCAATGCAGAATTCACCATCAATTACCTTGAATTACCCCTCAGCTTTTTGTACCGGCCACTGCTTGGAACCGGACACCTTCTGCTGGGTTTTGGACCTTATGTAGCTTATGGGCTAAACGGAAAGACGGATATTAATGTGGTAGGCATTACAGGGAAAAGAGATATCAAATTTGCCAATGAATACACAGGGATCCTTCCTTATGGTGAATACTTTAAAAGAATGGACTATGGAGCCAATATATTCTTCGGCTATGAATTGCAGGGTGGACTGTTTATACAGCTTGAAACTCAGCTCGGATTGGCAAAAATTAATGCCAAGAATACCACCAATCCTAACGCTGATACATCATTAAAAAATACCGGCTTTGGATTATCCATCGGATATATGTTTTAACCGACAGTTGATCCCATAAATAAAAAGCACCTGAAATGAATAGAAGTCCACACCTTTCGTTATTTAGGTATTCTTATTGATTTTAGTTATCTTGGAAAGAGGCTGCGATCCAATCTGCAGCCTCTTTTTTTATGCTTTATTTACCGAAAAGAAAACTTTTCATTTTTTCTATTGTTTCTGAAACTGAATGTAATAATTGTTTCTTTTAAAACATGATTAGCTGATTCACAGAATTATATTCCTTCTAATATATCCTATACGCATGAAAAAATTTATTAAAAACAGTAGTCTTTCGCTGGCCTTTATACTTCTGTTTTTAATATCCATTGCCGGTCAGATTAAATTCGGTCGTGAAGAACACAACCGTGAACTGCTTGAACAAGGAGGAGCCTCCTTATCCTTGGCGAAATATCTCACGTCGGGTCATTTTATAGAATCGACCTTTGAAAACTGGGAAAGTGAATTTTTACAAATGGCCTTATTTATTGTTTTGACTATTTTTCTTCAGCAAAAAGGCTCTTCCGAATCCAAAGACTTCGAGAAGGATGAACCCGTTGACCGTGAGCCTGACCCTAAAAGAAAAGGGGCTCCGTGGCCTGTCAGAAAGGGGGGATGGATCCTGGCTATTTATAAATATTCACTTACTATCGCTTTTGTCATTTTATTCCTTATTTCCTTTGCCCTTCATTTTTATGGCAGTCTGGAGGATGAGAACCAGCAATTGTTTTTAAAATCATTGCCCACAAAAACACCGGCAGAATATCTTACCGATGCACGCTTTTGGTTTGAATCGTTTCAAAACTGGCAAAGTGAATTTTTATCCGTATTTGCCATTATCATATTAACAGTATTTCTGAGGCAGAAAGGATCTCCGCAATCAAAACCGGTGGATGCGCCCAATCACGAGACGGGAGAATAGAGCAGTTGGCAGTAATCAGTATTCAGTGATCAGGGCTCTTTTTGCTACTGCTTATTGAAAACTGATTACTGAATACTGAGCACAAGCAGCAACAAAAAACAAAGGGTCTAATTTGTATTTAGGCCCTTTGTCTTTTAAAAACAATTCAATATGTAAACAGGAAGTCGGAGAACGATCAATGACGAACATCATGATGTTCCATATCCCGTAAGGATCTTACCTGGTCATGGTCTGCTTTAATCAGGTTGCGTTGTCTGATTAACAATGCATGAAGCGGTGAAGACATGTTTCCACCTATTTCTTCAAAGTCTTTAACTGCTTTGTCATAAGCGTCAACAGCTACGTCTTCTCCATATTCACATGAATCAAGGATTGTCTTACGATCTCTGCCTGTAATGGCTGCTTTAATATCCATCCATGCCCTGTAAAACTTACCCGATACTTTTGTTCCTTCTGCCGGAGTTCCGCCCAAAGCACGAACCTCGTCAATTAATTCGGAACGGCATCTTTGGCTTGTCCTGATATAGGAAGAGAACAAATTCCTGAGATCCATTTCATCTGTTTCTTTAGAGGCCTTTTCGTAGCCTTCGATTCTGTCGTTGTTGATTTCGATGAGATCATTCAAAACATCGATTTTCTTATCGTTATCCATTTTTCTGAGTTTTAAATTGTTAATAGCTAATTACCGGTCAAAACTAAAGAGAATCGATGGACAAGACGTTACAACATTTTACTGATAAGTTACATGATTTAAGCACTTTCAAAATCGATTATTTTATCTTCCTGCATATTCTTCACGATTTGATCCCTGTAAAAAGAAATATTTCATCACCTAACGTGCATTCGATAATTTCTGAGAATGCATCGAAAAAGTGCTAATAATTCTAAAAATATTATTTGTATTTATTTTGAAACGCACAATTAGAAGGTCAATACAAAGTCAATATACGGTCAATACCTGGTCAAGAGCTTACAGGTACATTACAGGTAGGTTACAGGTACATTACAGGTACATCACAGGTTCCTGAACCCATTATCTACCTGTAACCTACCTGTAATGTACCTGTAAACCATTGAGCATATATTGAGCAGGTATTGACCGTATATTGAGCATATAACAAATCTCCAAAATTACATGCCATCTGGATAATTGTTGTAATTTCTATATTGAATTGTGTAACAATAAATTCCAGCATTTCATGACCTTTATATACTGAATTTCAAAAGTTTAATAGTTTTCACATTGTCTCATTAAAATTCTGGTTATGAATACAATCACTACAAAAGACGACACTCAGATTTATTTTAAAGATTGGGGGTCTGGTCAACCTGTTGTTTTCTGTCATGGCTGGCCGCTTAATGCGGATGCATGGGAATCGCAAATGGTATTTCTTTCCAGGCAAGGTTTTCGTTGCATCGCACATGACCGGCGTGGACACGGGCGCTCAGCTCAATCATGGGAGGGTAACAACATGGACACCTATGCCGATGACCTTGCTGAAGTGATCAATCAACTTGATTTATGGGATGTTATTTTGGTGGGCCATTCCACCGGGGGAGGCGAGGTGGCACGCTATATTGGCAGGCATGGCACTTCACGCATTGCAAAAGCCGTTCTGATGGGATCTGTGACTCCCATAATGATGAAAATCAATGCCAACACGGAAGGGGTCCCCATGGAAAAGTTTGATGAAATAAGAAAAGGGGTAAATGACGACCGTTCTCAGTTCTTTAAAGACCTGGCCATCGCGTTTTATGGTGCCAATCGGAAGGATCACAAAGTCTCACAGGGAATAATTGACGCTTACTGGCTGATGGGAATGACGGGTGGTCTGTGGAATGAACTGGAATGCATCAGGGCATTCTCTGAAACGGATTTTCATGAGGACCTAAAGAAATTTGACATTCCTACCCTTGTCATTCATGGCGACGATGATCAGATAGTTCCCATTGCCACAACGGCAATGTACACGGCTAAGCTTGTAAAAAATGCTACCCTGAAAGTTTATAAGGGCGGTCCTCATGGTTTGGCGGTCACGCATACCGAACAGCTTAACAAGGATTTGCTTGAATTTATAAAAGATAAAAAATAAATGGATGTTAATGATCCATTCGCTGGTTTAGATGCTGATAAGCAGCAAAAGTTCTTCAATCGCCGCGTTCATATGGCCAATGAAAGAACATTCCTTGCCTGGATAAGAACCAGTATCGGCCTTATGGCTTTTGGCTTTGTACTTGAAAAATTCGCGTTGTTTACCAAGCAGATGGCCTTGCTCATGGGACAGCAAAACATTGCCAATGTTTCAATCCCTTCCCATGGTTATTCTGCGGTTTTGGGAATTTCACTGGTGGCTTTGGGAACAGTAATGGGAGCCATCTCATTTCTAAGGTACCGTAAAGTGCAAAGACAGATCGATACCGAAACATGGCATTCCTCTTATACCCTTGACGCGGTACTTACATTCTTTGTAGTGATAATCGGTATACTGCTCGTGGTATATCTGATAAATAGTTATACAAGAGTTTAAAATTTAAAGTTTAAAGTTAATGGCTTTGAATGAAAGTCTAAAGCATTTAAATCTTTGGTCTGATATCCTTAATCTATCGTCCATTATTTAGAGTTTAAAGTCAATAGTAAGTAAAAAAGTACAGGGTTAAGCATTCAAATCATCGAACGCTTAACCCTGTACACCAACTTGAAACTTTAAACCTGGAACTTTAAACTATTTCAGGTATTTATCCAGCCATCCTTTGAACACTCTCTGCCACAGGATTCCATTCTGAGGTTGAAGTACCCAATGGTTTTCTTCAGGGAAGATGAGCAATTGGGCAGGAACTCCTCTTAACACAGCAGCATTAAAGGCAGCCATTCCCTGGGAGGCCAGGATGCGGTAATCTTTTTCACCATGAATCACGAGGATCGGTGTATCCCACTTTTCAACAAAAAGGTGGGGTGAATTGGCATACGAACGCTGGGCTATTTTATTCTGCCTGTCCCAGTATGGTCCGCCCAGGTCCCAGTTGACAAACCACATCTCTTCAGTTTCCAGGTATTGCTGTTCAAGGTTAAACATTCCGTCGTGAGCGATAAATGCTTTGAAACGTTTTTCATGATGACCGGCCAGCCAGTATACAGAATAACCTCCGTAACTTGCCCCCACACAACCCAGCTTATCCTTGTCGACATAAGGCTCTTTGGCAACAGCATCGATGGCCGACAAATAATCTTTCATATTCTGGCCACCGTAGTCACCGGAGATCTGTTCCAGCCATTCTTTACCGAAGCTGGGTAGACCCCTGCGGTTAGGAGCTACCACAATATACCCGTTGGCTGCCATTTGCTGAAAGTTCCAGCGGTAAGACCAAAATTGACTAACTGTTGACTGGGGCCCGCCTTCACAAAATAAAATAGTTGGGTACTTTTTATTTGGATCAAAATGAGGAGGATAAACCACCCAGGTGAGCATTTCTTTATTATCAGTAGTTTTGATCCACCGCTCTTCAACCTTGGCCAGGGTAAGCTGATCCAGGATGGGTTTATTTACAGCGGTAAGGGCTGTCTCGGCACCAGTCTGAGGGTCAATGGCATAAATTTCATCAGGCTGGCTCATCGAATGTTTCATGCCCACCAGTTTATTACCTGCTTCAGCAACAAAAGCATAATCGTGAACCCCTGAAGTGATTGGCGTGATCTTTTTTGAAGCAAGATCAAGTTTATAAAGTTGTGTTACCGCATGCCAGCAACTTACAAAATAAATGGTCTTGCTATCGGCAGCCCAGCTTAGATTATTGGAGTTCTGATCAAATCCTACAGAATAATCGGTTTTCTCCCCTGTTTCAACATTCAATACAAAAAGACGCGATTTATCGGCTTCATAGCCATCGCGTTCCATACTTTCCCAGGCCATGAACTTACCATCAGGTGAAAAGCTTGGATTGGTATCATATCCCATCATGCCTTCGGTCTTATTCTCGGTCTTTTTACTTTCAACATTGAAAAAGTAAATATCAGAGTTAGTCGATAGCGCATATTCTTTGCCCGTTTTCTTGCGACAGGTATAGGCAATGGTTTTACCATCAGGACTCCAGTCCAGTTGTTCAACTCCGCCGAAAGGTTTCATAGGGCTTTCAAAAGGCTCACCATCCAAAATGTCCACAATGTTTACAAGCTTGCCATTGTTCAAATCAGCCACAAAAGGGTGAGGGATTGTCTCCACCCATTCATCCCAATGCTTGTACATCAAGTCGGTTTCAATGCGGGCATTTGCCTTTGGAAGATCCGGGAACATATCATGCACATCAGGTTTTGCCTTTACATCGGCAGTATAAATTATTTTTGAAGCATCGGGAGAATATTTAAAACCAGTAATTCCGCCCTTTACTTCTGAAATCTGCACAGCATCGGTTCCATCAACATTGATTTCCCAAAGCTGCATATCTCCTGATTTGTTGGACAGATAACCAATCTTCTTCCCGTCGGGTCTCCACACTGCAGCACTTTCTTTTTCGGGCGTTGAGGTAATTTTAACAGGCTCTCCCCCATTTACTCCAACGGTGTACAGTTCACGGTATGATTTATTTTCTTCCACATTGTAATAAGTGACTCCATACAATACGGTCGATTTATCGGGAGAAACAGTGGGTTCGACAATACGGCCGAAGCTCCACAACACTTCGGGTGTCATAATATCAGAAGAAAGTTTAGGCACTTCAGGCGTGTAACTTTGTGTCATTTCATTTGGTTTTTGTGGTGTTGAACAGGCAAACAAAACAGTTGCCATGGCCAATAAACAAACAGATTTCCTCATGCGCAGGTTTGGTATTTAAGTTTCTTTAATTGA
>DATGYU010000200.1:0-2655 GCA_035297625.1 Prolixibacteraceae bacterium | reverse complement strand
AGGATATACAAGCATAAAACGTTGTAAGATTGTATATTGTATAAAAGGATAAAATTTCAATTTTTCAATATTTCAATTTAGCCAAAAGCTGTAGGGGCAGACCTGCGTGTCTGCCCTTTTGACGAAGAGCGTTGTTCTGGGAAAAAAGGGAAAATATAAGCGATAAATGGGGCAAACACATAGGTTTGCCCGTACAGGATGGTTCTATCTTTTGATTCGAAGCGTCGGCTGGATGCCAACGGACCCGGTTGCTGCTCTGAAAAATGAGCAAGGGGAGCGGAAGTCTGTGACTTCCTTTTTTGTGTTAAATGCGCTCACAGAGCGCAGCTCCCCCGGGTACTGCTTCGAAAGGGCATTCAACGGATCCGCGTTCCCATATAACTTTGTACCTTATCCCTCCATCATGATCTCCCCGTCATCTGTTTTGCTTGCCAACGGCAAAGTGTTCCATTTCGAAAACAGTTGCCTGGCGGCGATCGTTAACAACGGAATGGACAAGATGAGCAGGAACAGGTTGGCGGAAGCGGATGAAAGCAGGTCCGGATATAGAAAGAATACATACTGGCTGATGAGCACTGCCGTGTTGATCAATGAATGAAGCAGAATGGTGGTCCCGATACTTTTTGTTTGGTAATAAACCCAGCCCAGGATCAGCCCGGTGATGGAGGCGCCCCAGATTTGTAAAGGGAGCCAGTGCATGATGCCAAAGATAAGCGCGGACAGGAGTATCGCTTTTTGGGGAGCATACCTTGTCAGTAAACCTTTCAACACGATGCCCCTGTAGATGATTTCTTCCACAACAGGAGCGACAAGGATGGCGCCAATGGCATGGATGGGCCTGACCACCGGGTTGGTTAATTCCGGAGGATGATTCATCAGTTGAAGGATTAAATTGTTCACCGGATAATGGATCCCAATAGAAAAAAGTAAAAGCACGATAAGCGGTAACCAGCTCTGCCGGACATCTACCGGATAGAAGTTCCATTCCATCCTTTGGTGCCTCCTGTAATTCACGAGGCAGCAGATACCCGTAAACAGGCTACCTGACAACACATAGAAAACCGTTCCGCGGTAATCATCGGGCGAGAATGCATTCATGCCGACAATCAGGGGATATGGCAATGCAAGCACTATCGAGGCAATCAGCAGCGCTGCGATGTGAATGATCCTATTGGGAAAAAATGATTCTTTCATGCGTACCGTTGTAAATGGGGGCCCAACGCCGCTGCAATATACAACATAAAGATGAAAGTTAATCGCTGAAATAGGTTTAAACACGATCAATGGATAGAGTGGAGTGGCTGATAGCTGCAATTCCGGTCTTTTGATACAGGACCATTGATTTTGGGGTAGGGGATAGGGGAAAGGGGATTAAAAAATCCCTGGTTAAAGGGTGAGGATGACATATCCTCACCAGCAGATGATGACATATCCTCACCAGAAGGAACTGTCCAAAAACTCTGTGAAACTCTTTGATTTTATTCTGTGAAACTCTGTGGTTAAAAATAAACAATTGAACCACAGAGTTTAATGGAGTTAATCACAACTTGTCCCGATCCGTCGGGAGAGTTTCACAGAGAAGATATGTCATAATATGAACTTATTGGACAGCCTCAGCAAGAGCAGGATAACATATCCTCACCAGTAGGGCTTGGGGAAAAGGGATTAAAAAATCCCTTGTTAAAAGGTGAGGGTGACATATCCTCACCAGCAGATAGTGAGGATGACATATCCTCACCAGCAGGGTGACCCGGTACTACTACTGTTGGCTTTTAGCCCCTTTTTTCAATGACAACTACGGCCTACATGGTAAAAATCTGAGCGAGTGCAAATGGGATGATGATGAGAATGGATATGATCAAAGGTTTCCAGATTTTCTTTTTTTCAAAAGTTTCTTCATCAGGAAAATACCGCTTATAGATGAATTCTATAAGAATCATTGCCCCCACGAAATTGCAAAGGTACGTCAGAAAGAAATTGGGTCTTTCCGGGAGATTTATAATGAAAATGGAGAGGGCCGTATAAATAATGGAGAGAAACAAAACCTGATTGGCTTCTCTTTTTTTTCCGATGTCCTTGAGGTTTTGCATTAAAAGGACGGCGCCAAAGATGGTAGAGAAGATCAGGGAGAAAAGGATAATCGCTTTTTTTGAATAGATCTTCAGGTCACTGTCCGTTGCAATGATCTGGTCTTCGTATGGCTGTAAATTGTCATCCATGGTGTATTCGTTTTATTTGTTTATTTGATTTTATCTGATGGGTTTTTAGTGCTGTATGGTGGCCGCGCGTTAATTGGTCAGTAGCCCTTTGTCCAGTTTTCTTTTCTTCATTACATAGGAGGTGGGTTCTGTCCAGTAATCGTCCTGGTGCACCACCTGGACGAAGATGGTGTCATGGTCCATATTTTTGAAATAGGAGGCAAAGACCACATCCAGTTTGGAACATTCCTTTTCAATGGCCAGGCTGTCGTTGAGGGCCAGTGTTGTATTGATTACAAATCCCGGATAGACTTTGTTATTGCTGACAATGGCATGCATGTCCATGATTTCAGGCTTTGTGTCAATGGAGGCCAGCTGAGGGGGTGGCTGGAGATTGCGTTGTATTTTACGGTAGATCTTTTGCATTTGACCGCGCATTTCCGCTTCATTGTCATAT
>DATGYU010000199.1:0-6273 GCA_035297625.1 Prolixibacteraceae bacterium | reverse complement strand
AAGGCCATTGTTGGGCAGGCATTAAATCAGTGTTCTGTCTATATCCATTTCCAGGATAAATACGTTATGATTTTATCCAGATACTTTTGTACCTTTGAAAAAAAATATAGGTAATATGCAGGCTTATAAATTTGAAACAAGAATATCAAAGACGGGACAAATTCAGCTTCCATTGAAACACCAATTGTTTGATAAGGAGGTCGAGATAATCATATTGCCTAAGCAAAAGCCAAAGGCCTCTAAACGAAAGGCGGCTAATTTTATTAATAAGTGGTCAGGATTTTTATCAAATTCTGAAACCGATAAATCTAAATATGAATATTTGACAGAGAAATACAGATAAAATGCGGCTCCTGTTTGATACCAATATTATTCTTGATATCGCTTTGAAGCGAGAGCCTCATTATAAGGATTCTGCAAATGTTTTGAAAATAATAGACAACAAGGCTTTCTTTGGATTTATTACTGCAACAACAATCACTGATATATACTACATAGCGAAAAAAGAAAAAGGCCATTCAATTGCTATTGAATTTATATCTAATCTAATCCAATTTGTAGATGTAATTGGAATAGATAAGCTAATCATTCTGGAATCTCTTTCTAATAAGATTGCTGATTTTGAAGATGCCATCCAGTCAAGCGCTTCTAAATTTAATCATATTGATTACATCATCACCCGAAACATAAAAGATTTTGTAAGTTCAGAAATCAAAGCAATATCTCCATGTGAACTATTGAATCAACTACAAAAGAAATAATTTGATGCTGCGGAAAAGATCACTGTTTTGGGATATTTTATAATGACCAGAAGGAATATGGACCTACAATGAACACAGTGGAAAATTTTAAAGCCCCGGACATTTCATCTGTCCGAGGCTTTTTCAATATATAAGTATCGCTATCTATTGCAGTTTTACAATACCGTTTCCACATCCTGGTAAGGAAGATTAAAGGCATCGGCCACTCCCTGGTATACCACTTTACCGTTGACAACATTCAATCCTTTTTTCAGCGAATCATTTACCGTGCAGGCTTTTTCCCAGCCCATGTTGGCAATCTGAATGGCATAAGGCAGGGTGGCATTGGTCAAGGCAAGGGTTGAGGTGCGTGGTACGGCTCCGGGCATGTTGGCCACGCAGTAATGGATCACCTGGTCAATAACAAAGGTGGGGTGATCATGCGTTGTAGGAACAGTGGTTTCAAAGCAGCCTCCCTGGTCAACAGCCACATCTACCAGAACGGTACCCGGCTTCATGGTTGGGATCATGTCGCGCGTTACCAGCTTGGGAGCTACGGCTCCGGGAATCAATACCGCCCCAATAATCACATCCGCATTTTGAACCATCTCGCGGATGTTGTACTCGTTGCTCATCATCGTTTTCACATTGGCAGGCATGATATCATCCAAATAGCGCAAACGTTTTAAGCTTACATCCACGATGGTCACATCAGCTCCCAGGCCACCGGCCATCTTGGCAGCTTCCGTACCAACGATTCCACCCCCAATAATCAGCACTTTTGCAGGAGGTACTCCAGGTACGCCACCCAGCAGTACGCCATATCCGCCAAAAGTTTTCTCCAAATATTTAGCCCCTTCCTGGATAGACATGCGTCCTGCCACTTCCGACATGGGAACCAGCAATGGCAATGAGCGGTCAGGCATTTCCACCGTTTCGTATGCGATACAGATTGAATCACTTGTAATCATCGCATTGGTCAATGGCTCACATGAGGCAAAGTGGAAATAAGTAAACAGGATCTGGCCTTTTTTGATCAGGCTGTATTCCATCTCAATGGGCTCTTTCACCTTGATAATCATTTCTGCAATGGCATACACCTCCGCGATAGTGGGAAGGATGGTAGCCCCTGCATGGGCATAAGCATCATCACTAAATCCGCTTCCGTTGCCGGCTGAGGCCTGCACGAAAACGGTATGGCCATGTTTGACCATTTCAGCAACTCCAGCCGGTGTTAATGCAACCCGGTTCTCGTTATTCTTAATTTCTTTTGGAACTCCAATAATCATCTGCGTAGTATTTTAATTGTTTCTAATGGCTCAAAATTAGAGTATAAAAACAATAGAAAACATGATAAAAAACAATATGTGCGTATTTGAAATTTATTTTTTTTAAGACGATCGAAGCTCCTTGTTTAAATACAACTACAGTTAGAATTACAGCAATCAACTCAATTTAATCAATAAAAAATGCTCCCTAAGGAGCATTTAATAAATAAGTTAGATTTATCGCTTTGCCTGGTATTCAACTTGTCGGGATTTATAAAATCTATATCGATACTATAAATTCCATTGAATACCAAACAAAGGTTGGATTTGTTCAATAGCCGGAGCTACTGCTGGCAGTTACTTCTTTACTAACTGACCCCGGATTTCGCCGGCGGGATATGCTGCACTATGAATATTTACATAATACAGGCCGTTCATCAGATCCGCTCTTTGGGTTGAATCCAATAAAGTAGGTGCTAACGTGATGGGTGATGTAACGGGTGCGGTAACATCCAATGGTATTACAACTGGTCCGGATACTCCGACTGCTCCCTTGTGAATATGGGAAGCCGTTGCGGTCATACCGCTAAAAGTGACAGTTCCACTGAGCATATAGGTAGTTCTGTCATATTTGAAAGTTCCCGTGCCTGTTGCTTTGGAAGTATCGGCTGGTGTTTCACTTGCCCCATTTAATGTGGCTGTGAAATTAACTGTACTGTTGGTTGTCGTCTGGTCATCCTTGTTACAGGAAGCAAAGCCAATGACGGCTAATAAAAATACTAATGGAATAATTTGTCTTGTTTTCATATTTCTGTCTTTTAATTAAACAATAATGTTGAACATCTATTATCTACTCAACAATTAATTGCAAATCAATGTTTAAAGAAAATAATACTATTTTATCTTTTTCTATTTTTGGCCATTTACTTCTTAATTATATTAACTTTTTTACTTTAAAAAAATGATTTAGTACAAGCAATATCCTGCCCTCAAACAATGCGTCTTCTTTTTCTGATAATGATTGCCGTCTGTTTAATTCAAGCTGATGGCTATTGGCAATCGGCGATTTGCAAAAATATGCTGCTATCATCATTCATTACTGCTGATTAAAACAATTCTTGCCAGAAGCCAGTTTCCAGAAGCCCTTCATCTGCTTATTCCTGTCAATATTCAAGTTGCCCGTTTTCTTATAACTGCCTGTTGTTAAATCGAAAGTTATTGTGCTGTTAAGATTTCACATTAATCCAAAAGCTAAAGTTTTTATTTGAAATTGATAATCGTATCTTTGCGCCCTTACATGATAATTTTTTTCATAACATGCCAAATACATCGGAACGGGGTAATTTGATGCCGGATTCGCCCATCCGGAAGTTGGTCCCTTTGGCTGATAAAGCAAAGGAGAAGGGAAGAAAGGTCTATCACCTGAACATTGGGCAGCCCGATTTACCTACTCCTGAAAACGCGCTGGAGGCCATCAGGAATATTGACCGCAAGATACTGGAGTACTCTCCAAGTGAAGGGATCCGTTCATTCCGTGAAAAGCTGGCGGCGTACTATCATACTTTTAACATTGACGTTACTGCTGACGATATCATCATCACTTCAGGAGGCTCCGAAGCGGTGACTTTTGCCTTTCTGGCTTGTTTAGACCCGGGTGATGAAATCATCGTCCCCGAGCCTGCCTATGCCAACTACACCGCTTTTGCCATTCTGGCCGGCGCGGTCATCAAATCCATTCCTTCACGTATTGAAGAAGGTTTTGCCCTGCCCCCGATGAAGGAATTCGAAAAGCTGATTACTCCCCGCACCAAGGGGATCATGATCTGTAATCCGAACAATCCGACCGGTTACCTGTATAACCGCCAGGAGATGAACCAGATTCGCGACATGGTTAAAAAATACGACCTCTACCTTTTCTCTGATGAGGTATACCGTGAATTCTGCTATACGGGCGCTCCCTATATTTCTGCTTTTCATCTTCATGGCATTGAGCAGAATGTCGTCCTGATTGATTCCGTATCCAAACGTTATAGTGAATGCGGTATCAGGGTAGGGGCCCTGATTACCAAGAACAAGGCGCTGAAGAAAAATGTGATGAAGTTTTGCCAGGCCCGCCTGTCTCCGCCCCTTATCGGGCAGATTGCTGCTGAAGCTTCCCTGGAAAACAACAAGGAATATATGCATGATATCTACGATGAGTATGTATCAAGGCGAAAGTTTTTAGTCGACGGGCTGAACCGTATCAACGGGGTTTATTCCCCTATCCCGATGGGTGCTTTTTACACTGTGGCGCGTATCCCTGTGGATGATGCCGACGATTTTTGTGCATGGCTGCTCTCGGATTTTGAATACGAGAACCAGACCATCTTCATGGCCCCGGCATCTGGCTTTTACACCACCCCTGGTTACGGCAAGGATGAAGTGCGCATTGCCTATGTGCTCAAACGTGAAGACCTGGCCATCTCGCTCAAGATACTGGAAGAAGCCCTGAAGGTTTACCCCGGTAGTAAAGTAAGGCAGGTAACCGCGGCTGCCGAAAAATAGGAAAAAACCAATTTATTATATGTCAAAAGCACCCATGAACGATCGTGGGTGCTTTTTTTTATCACCGCCTATGGGTCCTGGAATTTCCTTATTTCTTTTTAGAAAAATTAAAATTTTGCTGCCCAACCTGTTACAATCTGTAGGATTGAATTGATGAAGGGCTACGACTTTTACTCCGGCCAGACCATTTATGCCTGGCATTTCCACCTGCACAATACCAACTCAATATTCGCTCAATACCTGGTCAAGAGTTAATAGGTAGATACTGGGTACATACTAGGTACATAATGGGTACATTACAGGTTCCTGAACCTGTGATGTACCTGTAATCTACCTGTAATGTACCTGTAATGTACCCGTAAGCTCTTGACCAGGTATTGACCGTATATTGAGCAGGTATTGAGCATCTGAAAAAGAAATTACGCAGGGATAGGTTACATTAGGGCACAGGCCCGCTTACTTTCAAATAAAAAATTACCTTGAAAGTGGGGATTTTATCTACTATGGACTTTGGTTTAAAGGTATTGCTGAAAAATCTCCTCCACCGATTGACCGGGTTGTAACCACAGTCCTTTCATGCCACTGGCAACGGCCCCTTCAATGTTGGCCGCCGAGTCATCAATAAACAAGGATTGCTGTGGAAGTATTTCAGCCAGGCGGATGATCTCCTCAAAGGACTCGACCGAAGGCTTGCGATAGCCTATCTCGTTGGAATGAAAAGTTTGTTTGAAAAGCGAGGTGACCTCAAAGCCGTGTTGTTGCCTGAAAATATCAAAGTATTTTTCGACATGGATGGCATTGGTATTGCTGAAAAGATAAAGGTTGAAATCCTTGCTTAGCCTTTGCAATAGCTTCACCCTGATGTCAGGAAAATCAAGCAGCATGGCCGTCCAGGCTGAGTCGATCTGCTGATCGCTCACCTTTTGTGGAAGCAATTTACGAACGCCTTCCCTGAACTCCTGAGGTGTAACCTTTCCCTGTTCCATGAGGTAGAAGATCTCGTGGTCGTAGGTCAGGCCCTTGTCACCGATCAGTTGGTCCATGCCAAGGGCGCCGAAGGCCTCGATGGTTTTTTTTGGATTGATATTGAGCAGAACACCGCCCAGATCGAATATAATATTTCGGATTTCTTGCAAAATTTCCATCCAGGATGAATTTTAGATCACAAAAGTCTTAAAATTTATGGAAATAAAAAGGCATATTTGAAGTATAAAAATGAATAGTAGCTATGGAACGTTTACAATCGATAGGATATAACCGCAAAACAGATGTGGTGGAGGTAATCGATCAGCGTCTGCTTCCTTTTGAGCAGGTGATTGTTGCCATGGGCAATTTGGAAGAGGCCCGCAATGCGATAACAGAAATGGTGGTTCGCGGGGCTCCCCTGATTGGGGTGACCGCTGCTTACGGCATGTACCTTGCGGCCTGTGAAGACCGGGGCAATGATTTCATGGGCAAGATGCAATGGGCTGCCGAAAGGCTTAAATCAGCCCGCCCGACAGCCGTTAACCTGGCCTTTGCAGTAGATGAGGCCTTGTCGGTCATTTCTGAAGACCTTGCCGATGAGGAAAACATTAAGCTGCTTTTTGAAAATGCCGAGGACCTGAAACAACGCGAGATTGATTTCAGCTATAAAATCGGCAGGGCAGGCTTTGATTTGATCAAGGATATCAGTGACAGCACGGGCGGAAAGCCTGTTCAGATATTGACCCACTGCAATG
>DATGYU010000198.1:0-11685 GCA_035297625.1 Prolixibacteraceae bacterium | reverse complement strand
TTCATCCTGATAGCTTCGCCTCAATAAAGAGACTAATCTAAGTTAGTGAAATTCATTGAATTATCCTAGCTGAACTATTAGATTTACGCTCTTTGCAGTTCGATTGTCAATAATGAAAATCAATATACACCATTCATGAAGCAGTAAAGTGTTTCCAGACTTTTTGAAATTATTAGTAATGCGAATTAATGGTTGGAATTTGAAGATAGATACGTATTCTTCTGACAGATAAGTGACCATTAACAAGGGTTTGGCTGGTAATCTGATCCGAGGACCAGCCGGTTTAATAGCATCCTACCAATTACCAGTAATCTAATAAACTCTTTTCCAGCAAATAGTAAATCCAATTGGACCAGGTATGGATATAAATTACTATTGATATACTATTGTAATACTAAAATAAAGGTTTTAGTATTACAATAGTATATCAATAGTATTTAAATACCAAATGTGATCCATCCGGGATAGTACTTTACCCTGAACTTTGATGGTAAGCGAAGGAATTATTTATTGGAACAGATGGATGCCTCAAATACCAGTCCTATTGAGTTTTTTAGCACATCCTGCTTATCCCTTGATTCGCATTAGTACAGAAACATTACAGATAGTGGCAATGGAAAGGTAAAAGATCATTAAAAAGAGAGGGAAGTTCTGTTTTGTTGATAGATATAATAAACGAACTGCCGAAAAGTCCGTATGATCATCCGGGGTGCTGAAATTATTTCAGCAGAATAGTTAACTATCAGTCAGTTTGTCATAATGAGCCATCGGTTTTACATTGGCAAATCATTTGATAGCAGGCTACATAAACTTATATAAGAAACAATAAAATACACAAAATATGAATCTAAATAATTTTACTATCAAGTCTCAGGAAGCCATTCAGCACGCCTCTGTGGTCGCGCAGGGCAATAATCAGCAGGCCATTGAGACCGGGCATATTTTAAAAGGGCTGTTTCACGAGGCCGAAAATGTGGTAGGCTTCCTGTTAAAGAAACTAGGGGCTAATCCTGTGGTGATGCAACAGGCGCTGGATCGTATTATTGATACTTACCCCAAAGTAACAGGCGGTGAAACTTACTTATCTTCCGATGCCAACAAGGCTTTGCAGAAGTCCATTGCCATTATGCAGGAGATGAACGATCAGTTTGTTTCGGTGGAGCATATCTTGTTAGGCCTTCTGGAAACAGGCGATACCATCAGCCGGATGCTTAAAGATGCCGGAGTCACCCGCAAGGAGCTGGAGATGGCCGTCAAGGAACTGCGTAAAGGAGCAAAGGTGGACAGCCAGAGCGCGGAAGACAAATTCGATTCATTGAACCGGTTTGCCGTTAACCTGAACCAGATGTCCCGCGATGGTAAACTTGACCCTGTGATTGGTCGAGACGATGAGATCCGGCGTATCCTGCAGATATTGTCTCGCCGTACCAAGAACAACCCTATCTTGATCGGTGAACCCGGAACGGGTAAAACAGCCATTGCCGAAGGGCTGGCTCAACGTATTGTTAGAGGAGACGTGCCCGAAAACCTTAAATCAAAACAGCTTTTCTCCCTCGACATGGGAGCGCTGATTGCCGGTGCCAAGTACAAAGGTGAATTCGAAGAAAGGCTTAAGGCGGTTGTCAACGAGGTGATTGCTGCCAATGGGGAGATCGTGCTTTTTATTGACGAGATACATACCCTCGTAGGGGCCGGTAAAAGTGAAGGAGCCATGGACGCTGCCAATATTCTCAAACCTGCCCTGGCTCGTGGAGAACTTCGTGCCATCGGTGCTACCACACTGAATGAATACCAGAAATATTTTGAAAAAGACAAGGCGCTGGAACGTCGTTTCCAGATTGTCAACGTGGATGAGCCGGATACGTTGAGCGCCATATCCATTCTACGCGGGCTGAAGGAAAGGTACGAAAATCACCATAAAGTGAGAATTAAAGATGAGGCAATCATCGCCTCGGTTGAATTATCGCAAAGATACATTACCGAGCGTTTTCTGCCCGATAAGGCCATTGACCTGATGGATGAGGCCGCAGCACGTCTGCGCCTTGAGATGGACTCTGTGCCCCAGGAACTGGATGAAATCGACCGTAAGATCATGCAGCTGGAGATTGAAAGGGAAGCCATCAAACGGGAGAAAGATGAGAAGAAGCTTTCTGTTCTGAATGAAGAGATTGCCAATCTCAAACAAGAACAATCGAAGTTCAGGGCACAGTGGCAGATGGAAAAGTCGTTGATTGACGGACTTCAGCAAAAGAAACAGGATATTGAAAACCTTAAGCTGGAAGCTGAACAGGCTGAACGTGCCGGCGACTTTGGAAGGGTAGCCGAGATTAGGTACGGCAAGATACAGGAAGCTGAAAAGGAGATAGAAAGGCTTAAAAATGAACTAAACAGCCATAAAGGGGAGCATTTGATCAAGGAAGAGGTGGATGCTGAGGATATCTCGCAGATCGTATCGCGCTGGACGGGGATCCCTGTTTCGCGAATGCTGCAAAGTGAACGGGAAAAACTGCTTCACCTGGAAGATGAACTTCACCAGCGGGTAGTAGGTCAGCATGAAGCCATCAGGGCTGTTGCCGATGCGGTACGCAGAAGCAGGGCAGGCTTACAGGATGAAAAACGACCTATCGGCTCATTCATTTTCTTAGGTTCTACAGGTGTGGGTAAGACCGAACTTGCCAAAGCACTGGCCGAATTCCTGTTTGATGATGAAAACATGCTGACCCGTATTGATATGTCGGAGTACCAGGAGAAATTCTCGGTAACAAGGCTGATTGGTTCTCCTCCCGGATATGTAGGCTATGATGAAGGAGGACAGCTGACAGAGGCAGTACGCCGTAAGCCTTACTCGGTGGTCTTGTTTGATGAGATCGAAAAAGCGCATCCTGATGTATTCAATGTGCTGCTGCAGGTGCTGGATGATGGAAGATTAACGGATAACAAGGGGCGTGTGGCCAACTTTAAAAACACCATCATCATTATGACTTCCAACATAGGATCACACCTGATACAGGATCGCTTTGAGCAGATGAATGAACGCAACCATGCCGAGATAGAAGAAAAGACCAGGGTTGAATTGTTTGACCTGTTGCGTAAGACCATCACCCCTGAATTTCTGAACCGAATAGATGAGGTGATCATGTTTACCCCGCTGACCCGTAAAGATGTTCGTGAAGTGGTGAAACTGCAGTTCAACATGATCATGAAGCGTATCCCTGAAAACAGGTTCAGCATCGATATTACCGATGCGGCTATCGACTGGCTGGCTGCTGTTGGCTATGATCCGGCCCATGGAGCAAGACCTGTTAAACGAATGCTGCAGAAGTATATCCTGAATGATCTGTCGCGCGAGATTCTGGCCGGCAACATGGAAGGCCGGACCAAGGTAACGATTGATGAGGTAAACGATGAGATTGTATTCAGGTACGAATAAAACAATGAAATCAGGAAGTAAGCGAGTTGCAAGGATTAGGGGGTAGTGTTCAGTGATCAGTGATCAGTAGGCAGTAACTGGAAGCAATTCTTTAAAACTACAATTCCTACATCCAATACAGTCTTATTTCGAAGTCATTGGATGGATTCAAAAGCGTACTGTAAATATGATTGTTCAATTAATAATATAAAAGAAGCCGTCATTGGAATATTCCTTGACGGCTTTTTTTATCTAAAGTAACCCGGATGAGATTGCTTTGTATATCAGAAATGATATGCATTTAAATGCCTAAATATTTAGAATGTGTCTAAATTAACTTGCTGATTTATTTACAAACATTCTAAATTATTAAAAAATGGCTTTTAAATATACTAATAATCAAATATATATAAAACCTGTGGGCAAAGTATGAAGTGATAAAGTCGTTGCTGGTTAATGCAAAGATGAGAACGATACCTATAGATATATCTAGTTTTCTATATGTTTGCATATAATTCATAACTAACTATTCATGGACTTCAAACGTCGGGATTTTATTAAGATTTCAACCCTTAGTGCAGCCGGCCTTATATTTGGCAGTCAGTACCTGCGGTCATCGGTTCCTGATTTTGCAAAGCAAGGATTCAGTGCTATCGGTCCATTGAGCATGCAAAGGATTCCAACCTATTGTGAGATATGTTTTTGGAAGTGTGCCGGTTGGGTGCACAAAAATGAAGATGGCTCTATCAAAAAGATTACCGGCAATGCTGAGGACAGCAACTGCAATGGCAGACTTTGTCCAAGAGGAACAGGCGGGGTAGGCATGTACTATGATGAAGACCGTCTGAAGACTCCTTTGATAAGGGTGACCGGTAATGATGGTACCCAAACCTTCCGAGAAGCCAGTTGGGACGAAGCCCTGGGCGTTATTGCCGAAAAGCTGCAAAAGATAAAAGTAGAACATGGGGCTGAAAGTACTGCTCTATTTACCCACGGCTCGGGGGGCCATTATCTGGGTAATCTATTGAAAGCTTATGGGTCATCCAATATTGCCGCTCCTTCCTATGCACAGTGCCGGGGACCCCGAGAAGTAGCTTTTATAGCCACTTATGGCGCAGGACTTGATTCACCGGAACCAACCGATATTCGTGATACCAGATGCCTGGTGCTGATAGGATCGCATCTTGGTGAGAATATGCACAACGGACAGGTGCAGGAAATGTCGGATGCGATTGATAAAGGGGCAACCATCATCACGGTGGACCCTCGTTTTTCAACAGCTGCCAGTAAGTCCAAATTCTGGCTTCCCATAAAGCCAGCAACCGATATTGCCTTACTGTTGGCTTGGATTCATGAGATTATCTACAATGAATGGTATGACAGGAAATATGTAGAAAAATATACCACCGGATTTGAGCAGTTAAAAGAACATGTAAAAAACTTTACCCCAGAGTGGGCTTTTGGAATTACTACCATACAGCCTGATGTGATAACTGAGACAGCACGTGCGATGCGTGATGCTGCACCTTCGGTGATTATTCATCCGGGCAGGCATGTTACCTGGTATGGGGATGATACCCAACGGCTGAGAGCTGTCGCTATTTTAAATGCGCTGCTTGGGTCCTGGGGGCGTAGAGGCGGATTCTATATGCCCGAAAAGCTGGAAGTACCGGAATTTCCACATCCGCCATTTCCTCAGCCGGCAAAGACCTGGCGCGATGCCATGGGAGGGAAGTATAACCTGGCAGACCTGGCACTGGCATCAGGAGTTTGTACAGCTACCATTCCCACTCCTGATCTGAACTATACCATCAAGGGCTGGATAGTCAATGGCACCAATCTGATCATGACTTTGCCTGATCAGAAACAAACACTGGAAGCCATTAAGCACCTGGACCTTTTGGTGGTGATTGATACCATGCCCATGGAAATCACCGGTTATGCGGATGTGGTACTGCCCGAGTGTACTTACCTGGAGAGATGGGATGATTTGAGAGTAGTTCATGGCCGAAATCCAAACATTGCCTTACGAATGCCAGCTGCTGAGACGATGTATGACAGCAAGCCGGCTTATTGGATCGCTAAAAACCTTGCCCAAAAGATGGGGCTTGGCGATTATTTCAAATGGGAAAACTATGAGGAAGTCCTTGATTGGCAATTATCAAAAATAGGATCATCACTGGAAGAGATGAAACGAATTGGGGTGAAAAACTATCCAAGGGAATCAGGTCCGCTGTATTTTGAGGAAGATCAGCCTGTTGAATTTGAAACCAACTCCGGCAAGATTGAACTGTACTCTTCCGCCATTGCAGCAGAAGGATTTGACCCGATGCCAGTTTATACACCTCATCAAACACCGCCTCAGGGTTACTATCACCTCAACTATGGACGTGCTCCCATGCATACTTTTAGCCGTACTTCCAATAATCCCAATCTGACAGATATCATGGACGAGAACACTGTTTGGGTGAATCCTAAAGTGGCAAAAGAATGGGGATTGAAAAATGACCAGCCTGTCTACCTGGAAAATCAGGATGGCATTGTCTCGGATTTTACCATCAAGGTGCGTATTACAGAGCGCATAAGATTTGATTCAGTTTATATGGTGCATGGCTTTGGTCATACCGATAAGAAACTGACCAGGGCCTACGGGAAAGGAGTCAGTGATTCCCAACTTATAACCCGTGTATTAATTGATCCTATAATGGGAGGGACCGGTATGAGAGGAAATTTTGTAACATTTCGTTTGGAAAAAGAGGGAGAGGTGAAATCATGAGATATGCGATGGCTATTGATACCCGGAAATGTGTAGGTTGCTCCGATTGTGTAGTAGCTTGCCAGACAGAGAATAAGGTTCCCATAGGTTATTGCCGTGACTGGGTAGTTGAAGTTACCGAAGGAACCTACCCGCAGCTTGAAATAGAACTGCGCTCTGAAAGATGCAACCATTGTGACAACTCACCCTGTGTTCGTTGTTGTCCAACAGGTGCCAGTCATTATGAAAAAGGGGGAATAGTGACGGTAACCCACAGCAGATGTATCGGATGTGGTGCCTGTATCTCCAGTTGTCCGTATGATGCCCGTTATTCTCATCCTGATGGTTATGTCGATAAATGTACTTTTTGCATTCATCGTATCAGCAATGGTGAGAAGCCGGCATGTGTGGCTGTATGCCCAACCAAATGCATGTATTTTGGAGACCTGGAAGATCAGAACAGTGATGTCTCCAGGGTATTAAAAAACCGCAAATATAAAACACTGATTCCCGAGGCGGGTACCAAACCACAGGTCTATTATCTGATTTAAACTGAAAAGCAATGAGAGAAGAAATTATAGTCAGCGGAAGATTAAATCCCTACGTGGATCCGCATCTTGCTATCTGGCATTGGCAAATACCCCTGTATCTCTTTTTGGGAGGACTGGCAGCGGGTATAATGTTCTTTGCCGCTCTATATACGATTATGAATAAGGAAGAGAAATATCCAGGGGCGGTAAGACGAGCACCGATCATTGTACCTTTCATACTGGTTATAGGATTGTTAGCCCTGTTCCTGGACCTGAAACACAAGTTGTTCTTCTGGCAGTTGTATACCATTATTCGAATTGAGTCTCCCATGTCGTGGGGAGCCTGGACTTTAATGGCAGTAACTCCGGTTTCAATCATCTGGGCAGCGATGCATATCCGCGAGTTCTTACCCAAATGGGATTGGAAATATGAAATACTCAAAGATATGGAAGCCCTGGCATTAAAATACAAGCTGCAAATAGCGTGGGTCATGATCATACTATCCGTAATTCTTGGCATCTATACCGGGATACTGTTGTCTGCCTTCAATGCCCGCCCCTTATGGAATACTTCTATTTTGGGCCCTCTTTTCCTGGCTTCAGGATTGTCGGCAGGTGCAGCAACCATCATCCTGTTTGCCCGGTCAAAGGAAGAACGGTTGTTATTCTCGAAGATAGACCTCTTACTCATAGCAGTCGAGTTATTCCTGATTGTTCATATGTTCATGGGTTTCAGGGCCAGTACTTCTGTTCAGATAGAAGCTGTTAATTTGTTTCTTGGAGGCCCGTATACTGCAGTTTTCTGGATATTCGTAGTAATACTTGGAATGTTTATTCCAGCCACACTGGAGATCCTGGAACTGCGTCATAAGAAGATACCGGTGCTTATACCTGTATTATTTGTTCTGTTTGGGAGTATCATGTTAAGGTTCATCATCGTATATGCAGGACAGATGAGCCGATGGCTGTATTGATTACTACAAAATAATTTTAAGCTAATCTTCAATAAAAATAACCAATATGACAACAGACAATCAAGCTAAAAAGTATATGAACCCTTATCTGGGGGGAGTGCTGCTGGGGCTGGTTCTTATAGCTGCCTTCTGGGTATCGGGTCGAGGCCTTGGAGCCAGTGGCGCATCCAAAAGTGTAATCATTGGAGCAGTGGAAGCCATCGCACCGGCCCATGCTTCAACAGCCCCGTTTTATAAAGAATATGGTTCAGCTAAAGAAAACCCATGGAAATCATGGCTGGTCTTTGAAATGATGGGTGTTCTGGTGGGAGGGTTTATCTCCGGAGCCCTTGCCGGGAGGCTAAAGTTCAGGGTGGAGAAATCGCCAAAGATTACTAATAAAACAAGGCTTGTTTTTGCTGTTTTGGGAGGCATATTCTTTGGTTTTGGAGCTCAGCTGGGCAGAGGATGTACCAGCGGGTCTGCGTTAACAGGAATGGCTGTATTATCAGTGGGTGGATTTGTCACAATGGCTGCCATTTTTGGGACTGCCTTTGCACTGGCATATTTTGCCCGAAAGCTATGGATATAACTAACGACCAGCGTAATAAACCAATTTCTTTAAACAATTAATCTCTCATCTTTTTAATCTATAAACCTATGGGACCTTTAGTAGTAAACGAAATAATATCTCCTGATACCAATCTGCTGCTGGCATTTGTCATTGGTATCGCATTTGGATTTGTCCTTGAAATCAATGGCTTTTCTTCTAGCAGGCGATTAGCAGGCATGTTTTATGGATATGACACCACTGTTCTAAAAGTATTTTTCACTGCCGCCATTACCGGGATGGTAGGGCTATTATTTCTAAGCCTGTTTGGGATGCTGGATTTAAGCCTTATTTATATCAACCCCACTTTTTTATGGTCGGCCATTGTTGGAGGCGTAATAATGGGGGCGGGTTTTATCATGGGAGGCTACTGTCCGGGCACCTCCTTTGCCGCAGCATCCATCGGAAAGCTGGATGCATTTGCCTTTATTGGCGGACTATTTATTGGTATCTTCATTTTTGCAGAAGGTTATCCCATGTGGGAAGGCCTCTATAAAGCCAAAAACCTTGGATCTCCCTTACTGAATGAATTGATTGGTACCTCTCGCGGTATGTTGTCTTTTCTGATCATCCTTATGGCGCTTGGCATGTTCTGGGTAGGAGAGTGGGCTGAAAAGAAGTTTGCCAGGGAAGACTATAAAATTAACCAACACTAAACACCATCTCAATGAAACCGTTAAAATTACTGGCCTTCGTTTTAGTACCCCTGGGAGCTATCATAGCTGCCGTGCCTGAAAATACAACCAGACCTTATAAACTCACTGCAGAAGAATTATTAACCGAAGTGATGGAAAACCGCCAGTTTATGAGTCCTGATGAGGTTGCTTCCATGCTTATAGCAAAAGATCCTTCTCTGCAACTGATTGATGTGAGAAGCAAAGATCAGTATGATAAATTCAGTTTGCCCAATGCCATCAATATACCACTGGAGAGTTTGCTTAACCAGGAATTTGAGGAGGTGCTGAATCAGGATGTAAAGCTAAACGTGTTCTATTCCAACAGCAGCAATGAAGCCAACGAGGCGTGGATGATCACCCGTCAGCTGGGATATAAAAACAATTACGTGCTGCAGGGTGGGCTCAACTATTGGGCTGAAACCATTATGAATCCGCAGAAGCCTGCCGAAGGTAGCCCCAATGAAGAGCTGGCCAGATACAATTTCAGGCAGGGTGCCAGCCAGTCATTAGGTGGAGGATCTGAAGCAGCAAATGTTAGCACCGTATCTCAAAGCAAATCTGCAGTTCCTGTTATTCAAAAGACCAAAAAGAAGAAGGGCGCTGCAGGGGGCTGTTAAGATTCCAACAGAAATTAGTGTCCATTAAATATCCGGGTAGTTCATTTAACACAAAGTCACGAAGACACAAACCATGAAATTTGATATACTCTTTTTTCGTGGCTTTGTGTCTTTGTGTTCATATCTCTTTTGTTGAGCAAGCCTATTTAATGGCCATCTATTCCATGCAACATCAGAAAAGCGTGATCCAGTACTTTGAATATTTCCGTACAGTATTCGTCAATGGCTTTAGGGTTGCCGGGAAGGGTAAAAACCAGCCCTTTGCCCATGGTTCCGGCTACCCCTCTGCTTAAAAGGACATTAGGTTTGTCTGCCCCGTATTTGGTTCTGACATGTTCCATGATACCCGGAATTTCTTTATCCAGGTGTCTTCTAACGATGTCGGGGGAGATGTCTCTAGGGCCTATACCAGTACCACCGGTTGTAAGTATCAAATCATAATTGTTTTCTTTAGCATCTATCAGTAATGCTGTAAGTGCGGCTGCAGAATCAGCAATAAGATAAGTCACTATATCTGTTTTCTTCTTTTCCTTGTCAAAATGCTCCCTGACAAGCCTGGCCAATAATGGTCCGCTTTTATCTTCATATTCACCTTTGCTGGCACGATCACTCAAAGTGATGATCATCGCCTTGTAAACTTTTGGCACAAACTGCAGCTGTTGTCCTGCCCTTAATTCCCCGCCAGCTATTACCCGGGCAAAGATTCCTTCCTTGGGCATTACGCAATTTCCTACTTCCTGGAAGATCGTACAATTACTGCCATGGCACTTCTTGCCGATTTGTGTGACTTCCAACTCTATGTTCTCGCCTTTGAGACGGTCAAAAGGATGCATCTCATACAGACAGATACCTTCCGTAGTGATGTTCTCGGCAAACTCTCCAAAAGCGATGTTCCTCCTTGCTTCTTTGCTGAATTTCTGAATACTTTCAATACCCAGCAGGCTTACCTGCCGGTGCCAGGTGCCGGCATGCGCATCCCCGTTTACTCCATAAGAGCAGAGTGTAATAAAAGGTTGAGGAAGTTTTATCGTTCCTTTTTTTAGGGATACATTGGTTGAGAGAATGTTAAGTTTCATGGGTTTTATATTTTCTCTTTGGATAATAGTCTGATTTGTCCGATTTCCATCTGCTTGTCCACTGCCTTGCACATATCATAAATGGTTAAAAGTGCTATGCTAACTCCGGTAAGTGCTTCCATTTCAACACCCGTTTGCCCGTTGCAGTGAACTTCGGCCACTACCTTTACTCCGTTTTCTTCAACCATTGTGTTGATTTCTACTTTTGAAATCTGCAGTTGATGACATAATGGTATCAGCCCAGAGGTTTGCTTGGCTCCCTGAATTCCCGCGATTTTAGCAACGGTTAGCACATCTCCTTTTTTTATTTCATTGTCAAGGATCAGTTGAACTGTTTCTGCCTGAAGCCGGATAAATCCTTCGGCAACTGCAATCCTTTTTTGAACAGGCTTACTGCCTACATCCACCATGCAAGCTTTTCCCTGATCATCAGTATGTGTAAAATTCATAAGTTTGATGTATAATGTTTGTATAATTAATCCTGGCTGCTGGCTATTGGCCACTGGCTTCTGGCAAAAGCAGGCTGCTCTCATTTTCCATTGCCTTTGATCGAAGCCTTTTGCCAGCCGCAAACTGCCAGTCACTTTTCTTGCTTTTGCCAGTAATTATCAAGCCTCTTCACTTTCTGATGCCGGCAACATATATGATTTAGTTTATCCACCTATATTATAAAACTTCCCTGAAAGGTTTCTTGTGCCGGCCGCAGGCTTTGCCTCAACAGCTTTTTGCAATGCTCCCTCAATGCCAAATTCCTTGATATTGAAACAGGAATCATTAAACAGACAAGGTTTAAATGATCCATTAGCCATCAGGCGTACCCGGTTACAGCTTTTGCAGTTTCCCCCTTCTCCTCCTTCTACTTGAGAGAATGTTCCATTTTTCAAATCCATCTGGTGGATAAAGCGAACCTGTAATCCGTTATTTTGGGCATAAGCTTTTACTGCTATGGCATCGGGTTCCATGGAAGAATCCATTATCACGCAATTGATTTTAACAGGTTCAAATCCTGCCTGCTTGGCCGCTTGTATTCCTTCCAATACCGATATCAATTCACCGCC
>DATGYU010000197.1:0-7082 GCA_035297625.1 Prolixibacteraceae bacterium | reverse complement strand
GATCTGTTTTAGGGATGGGGAAGAAATAGGTCTCCATGTTTGGTGTCAATGGGAAGGCAGGACCGTCATTCTTGTCTTTAAGGTTTTTAAGATTTGCCACCATTTCAAGCCTCACCAAATCAAACCAACGGCCTTCGGGTTCGGCACAAAATTCCCAGGCTCGTTCCCATACCACTGAATCGGCAAACTGTTGGGGGGTTAAACCTGCCTGTAAATCGAATTTAGATGGACTTTGCTGATCAACCCTATTGGCTCTTCGCCGTATCTGATTGACCGCCTCGAATGCCGAACCATCCAGCTGGCCCGAACGGGCCTTTGCTTCTGCATAGGTTAACAATGTATGGGAATAACGAAATAGATAAATGACCTTGAGATGTTCATTGATCATATCATGAAAATTCCCCTTTGCAAGCACAGAATCAGAGACATTGAATTGTTCATAACACTTCCTGAAATACATATCGGTACAAGCACTGATCGTATTATAACGGTATTCAATGGGTTCCTTTGGAGGGCAATAGGTGTTTGCGGGGTTTATTGAATCAACAACACAGGGTGGTTTGGATATAAAAACCCTGCGTCGCATAAAGGTGATGTCCTTCCTGTAATTATTGGGAAAAGCATTGTAGAATTTGATGCCCACGCTTTTACAAAAATTATAACTAATCATAAAAAATATATCTGTTGGATCAACGTCATTTCCCACAAACGGTTCATCTCCGTTTATTCCCCAAAAGTCAAGGGCAAAAGAGGCATAAATTGAAAATACAGATTCCTGGTTTAATTCGTGTTTTCCGTTCCATAAATCAGCCAGATCGGGCATTAAGCCAAAGCCGAAGTAGGCAGCACTATCAATGACTTCTTTAGCCATACTGGCTGATTGGGCGTACATGGACGGATTCTTTATTGGGTATCCTGCCCAATTCAGGTAGACCTCAGCAAGAAGTGCTTTGGCTGATCCCCTGTGTGGAGTCACGTATTTTTTCCTCGCTTCATCATTTGAATTGGGCAATAAACTGATCGCTCGCTGAAGATCGCTTTCAATGAATATGTATATTTCGGTAAAAGAAGCTTTAGGAATCGAATAGTCTACATCCACATTGTCAATGATGGGCACTTGACCGTAAAGTCTAACCAGCCAGAAATAACAATAGGCCCTGACAAAGTAAACCTCCCCAAGCAAATGCCGTATCCGGGGATCCTGGTGGTTTAAGTCCTTGGACTTTTCAAATATATCATTGGTACAGGCAATACATTTGTACAAGGGGCCATAGGCAGATAATAGCATGGTCTCGTCTGGTGTCTGTGCATAGCCAGACTTTGTACAATTTCCATGTGCCGCATCAAATGAACCAGAATTGGTAAAAGCAAAATCATCACGGTTAACTAAAAGTGTCATACAAAGATCACGGTTATTTAGCTCAGCAAACTGGTGGTATAAACCTGCCAACGCAAATTCAAAGTCGTCCGGGGTGCTGATAGAAAGCTTGGAGACGGGGTCTTCCTTCATCATATCATCGCAACTTGTGGCAAAAAAAGATAGTATTAGAAATATCAATAGGGGTTGTCGCATAATGAGAGTCCTTAAAAGTTAAAGGTCAAGTTTCAATGTAAGATACACCGATTTAGGGTTGGGATAAGCCCCTCGGTCAACTGCGTAGTCGCTAAAACTATTGTCGGTAGCAATGGTGGCTTCCGGGTCGTAACCTGTATATTTGGTCAATGTGAGAAAGTTTTCGCAACTCAAGGCCAGTCTCATATCGGCTACCTTGAATAGTTTTTTAGGAAAGCTGTAGGCCAGGGTAACTTGCTTGAGCCTAATAAAACTGGCATCTTCCACAAAATAAGAAGATCGGTAAAAGATTATATTGGTCAGCGATTTATTTGTTTTACTCATTACAGCCAATGTTTCCCGATTGGTGGCCCCCATAAAAGTAGATGCTTTAGTTCCATTGTATTTACTTACACCCATTACCCCATACCATAAAAAGTCGAGTGAAATACCTTTAACTGAAAAAGAATTTTGCCAGTGCCAGGTATAATCGGGCAATGTTTTCCCCAATTTGACCATGTCTTTTTCATTCAATGATGTGTTTAACGTGTCCTTATTTAAATATTTACCTCCAGCTAAGCTAACAAATCGCCTGTCTTTATTTTTTTTATCCTCTGCAGTATATTCTCCCAGATATTGATATCCCATAATCACACCCAGTTCTTCATTCTTTTTAATTTCAAACTGTGGGATTAAAAGATCATCATTGTAAAATTCAAGTTGGTCTTCTTCTCCAATTTCATTGATGCGAAGCTTGTTGGACGAGATACCAAAGCTTGTTGACCATTGGACATTTTTGGTAGCTACTATATCCAGATCCAGGTTCATTTCTCTCCCTTCATTGGTCACCTTGGCAATGTTAATCATCATGCGACCACCTCCATAATAGAGGGGTATATCCCGAATCATGATCAAATCTTTGCTTATCTTGGTGTAATAATCCGCAGAAAGTCGCAGACGGTTTCTAAACAATGCTAAAGTGGCCCCCACGTTGGATTCATCAATCCTTTCGGGCTTCATGTAATGATTGGAAAACTGGGTGATCGCCTTTCCTTTAGAAAGGGTGTCACCATAATTGTACCTGTAATTGGTATAAACATCTGTGGCTAAAGCATTGATGGGCATATTGCCTACGCGTCCCCAATTGGCAAAAACGCTTAACTCGTCCATCCACCGGATGGATTTCAATGGCCATTCATGTGAAAGGTCCCATTTGAAAGAGGCCGAAGGATAAACTGCATTGTAATGATTTGTTTTTGATACAGTTAATGATTCGTAGTTGGTCAACAGGGAAACAAAGTATTTTTGGTTGTAGTTATAATTAAACGCTCCGGAAAAGGATTGTATTTGCCGAAGGGCAGTTCCATGTTCACTGTTAATGGCAAGTGACAGCTTTAAAAAGTTGTCTTGATTTGGGCTGTAAGTTGTTTTATTTAAGGAAGTTATTTCCCATTGTACCATGTCTATATAATTCCGATAACCAGCTGTCAGTTGAAATTCATGCGTCTTAACTCTCTTTTCGTAATTCATGTTGACCATCTGGTTAAGGAGTGTATAGTTTTCGTTGGCGCTCATGTTATTTCTCTGAATACTATTGAAGATGTATTGCCAAAGCTTTTCCTGTGTCTTGAATTGATGATTTCGTAAGGTAACCGAGGAGGATACATTTAAAAAAAGGTTATCTGACAAAAGATATTTGACCCTTGCATCAAATGTATGGGTTACAATTTGAAGTGTATTGCCAATAGAGGCCATGATGGAATCGGCAGGAGTCTTCGATTTTCCATCCGTGTAACGATAATCCGTGTAAGTTCTGTTGACGGGAAACATTTCTATACTATCCCTTTTTGCAATATATGGGAAAGGAGACTGATAAAAGGAATCGGGTGTGCATTTTAACAGCGGGGATTTGTTAATGCTTTCAATTAAAAGATTATTTCCGTTGAAAAGATCAAGGTTATTATTATTCAATTGAAGACTGTTTTTGGTGCTTAGTTCAAAGGAGAGCTTATGGCCTATGTTTCTGCTAATTTTGGCGCTGCCGGTATATTTCTTATAATTTGAATGAACTATGATGCCCTCATGGTTCCAATAATTGCCTGAAATAAAATAGTTTGTTTTACCCATTTTTCCAGAAGCTGATAATTGGTATTCATTGATTATCCCATCCTGGAAAACGGCATCTTGCCCATCGTTACTGCATAAAGAATCATCATAAGCGGGATAATATTTCCTGACAGTCGAAATCTTATTAACATTCGCAGAATCTAAAGCGGAAAGAAAATCTTTTGTATTCATCAAATCCAACTTTTTTGGCAAACGCTGAATTCCAAATTTTGTAGAGAAAGAAAGGTGCTTTTCATTGGCTCGTTTTGTATCAATGATAACTACTCCATTTCCACCCTGGTAGCCATAAATAGCGCAGGCAGAGGCATCTTTCAAAACGGTTATGAATTCTATGTCGTGAATATTCAAATCGGCTATTCCCAATGAATGTAGGTTTACTATTGGAACAGCAACTCCATCAATAATATATAAGGGATCGGTACATCCAAAAATGGAGTTGATTCCCCTGATCTTCACTTTCTGGTGATCGCCCGGAGCTCCCGATGTTTGTGTGCTCCAAACGCCGGGGATGCTTGCCTGAAGTATGTCCGACGCGTTGTTCGTGTTCAGTGATTCTATCTTTTTGGAAGGAATTGTACTGATATTTCTTCCGACTTCCAGGTTACGATAAAAATTACGCTGGCGGGTAATCCTGACTTCATTGATATAAAAATGGGATTCCTTGAGTGACAAGTCCAACTGCGTATCCTCTGTTAGTAGAATATTTCTTTCTTCCAATTTATGACCGATTATACTGAAGATCACATTATACATCCCATCATCAAGAAATAGCCTGTATGTGCCATCCTCATTGGTGGAAGCAACATAATTGCTCCCCTTGATCTGTACAATCACACCCGGAATGGGCTCTCCTGTCTCTTGATCAGTGATACTGCCATACAGGCTTGACTTCTGTACCTTCTTTACATACAACATTACTTTACGGCCTTTTAACTTGTATCTTAAGCCAGCTTGGGAGCACATTGTTTCGATAATGGATAGCACCTGAAGATTGGTATTGTCAAAATGGACTTTTGTATCCAATGGAAGGTTATTGCTATAGGAAAACACCAGGTTTTGCTGGGTACGTATGACCGAAAGCACACTATCGATACTTAAATCATTTGATGGTAGAATGACCGTAAGATGCTCCAGGTCTTGTCCATAGGTAGAGAGAGAGCCTAAAAAAGCCAGGATCAATAGCAGTTTTCTCATTTCAAAGACCATAAAATGTTATTACCTGAAACTTCACTTCTTATATTCAGTACAATCTCCATTTCCTTTAAAACCTCGTCAAGTGTCGGATCAGTAAACTGGGAAGTATAATTGAGCTTATAGATTTCAGGAGATTTTACCTTTATCTTTACCTGGAAATATTTCTCCAGGTCTGCTATGATAGAAGTAATGGGTGTTTTTTCAAATACCAGGCGGTGAGTTTTCCAGGCTAAATAGTTTAAGTCCTTATTTCTTTGTTTCTCCAATGAACGGTATTGTGCTTTAAAAACGCCCTTGTCTCCTTTTTCAAGATATAAGGTATCGGAAGGTTGAATAGTAGCATACAAGGCAACTTTACCACTGGCCACTATCACACTTGTGTTTTTCACATCAGTCACCACTGAAAAAGATGTTCCAAGGACCTTTATATTGCTTTCTGTCGTTTTAATGACAAACGGTCTGTGGATATCCCGTTTTACTTCAAAAAAGGCTTCTCCTTCAAAACTGATGGTCCTGTTTTTTAAATAATTGCCGAAGTAGGTTAATTTCGAATGTTGGTTTAAACTTACTACGCTGCTATCGGGAAGAAGGTATTTGAGTACTTCACTGCTTTCATTGGATACAACCAGTGGATGGTTTTTATATTCATTAACCTTAAAGCCAATGCCGGCTAACGTTACAAGAATAAGAATGGAGGCTGCTACCCTGAGGAAAGTGCGAATTGGTAATACTTTATGCCTTGATGTAATTTTCTTTTTTACAAGCTCCCAATCATGCATTGCATTGATCTGATCAAATATCCAAATGGCCTTGGGGTTATCAAGTGCATATTCAAGGTCTTCGCGACTTAAATTATTTTCTTTAAGCCATTGAATCACGAGGGTAGATTCATCATCGCTTGTTTGGCGGGCAATGAATTTTTGCAGCAGTTCAGGGTTTACGTTTTGCATTGGTTTTCTTTTTATCAAATGCATGACAAATGAAAACCGGATAACACGTACACGAAATGGAAATATTTTAAAATAAAGTGCCAAAGTACCAAAGTGCCAAAGTAGCTGAGTTACTTACGAGAACAATTATTCGCACTTATATATACTGGTAATCAGATACTTAGACACTTTGTGGCTTTGGCACTTTGTAACTTTGTAACTTTTTCATTACCAACTCATCCTAAAAGAAAAAATTGATCCCTGCTCTTAGAATCTTCAAGGCTTTGGATATCTGGGTTTCTACCGTGCGGATAGAGATATTTAATTCATCGGCAATCTCACGGTTCTTTTTGCCTTCCAGCCGACTTTGCTGGATGATTAGTTTACATTGAGGAGGTAATTTATTGAGCGCCTTGTAGATACGCAGTTCTTTTTCAGTTTGCTCCATCACATCCTGGAAATCTGCCTGCTGGTCTGCTTGTTGGGCATATTGGGAATAATGCCTGGAGATGATTTTTTTAGAATTGATTGCATTCAAGCAATCGTTGTACACCATCTTGTATAGGTAGGACTTAAGACTGATGGTAATGTTCAGATAATTGCGCTTTTCAAATAATTTGATAAAAGCGATCTGGACAATTTCTTTGGACATATCCAGATCGAAGACATATTTATTGGCAAAAGCTACCAATCCAGGAAAGTAGGTATTGAAGGCTGTATGATAGGCTTCTTCATTTCCCATTTTAAGCTGATGAAGCAATTCCTGTTCCATTGAGTGGACTTTTTTTGCATAAATATTAGTGATGTCAAACATATAGAAAAAAAATCATATGTTAGGCAAGTTGAAAGCAAACCATTTTATAGATGGGATTACTTATGAGCCAAATTCTTCAGGGAATGTTTATTATGGGACTTATTTGGATGAAGGTAAACCACAGGGAACCATCTATGGGTTACAACGTGAAGGAGTTTATGCATCCAGCGAGGGTGCTTATGCCCAGGACAGGGAGGGTAATATTTATTACCTGAACGGAGAACCGCTCAAGATGATGTACAATTATCTATATTTCATTGGGGGCGGGGATACCAAATACAAGGATCTAAATTATGATGGAATGATTGATGCGGCCGATCTAATTGGAAGCTTTCTAAGAATGGATTACCTGAACCTTGGATACAAATTCGGCTCAACTTTTTGCCAGAAAATACATGTGAAAGATCTTGCCTTGAACTTAAGTGGACAACGATTATATACTTATTCAAAATACAGTGGTATGAAT
>DATGYU010000196.1:0-1735 GCA_035297625.1 Prolixibacteraceae bacterium | reverse complement strand
AGGGTCCTTCTGTAACCGGGCCTACATTACTGGCCGAGGCGATCCATAGTCCGAACTCTTTGGCCACGGGTTTATAAGCATCAAACCATGTTTTGCCATAAGGATCTTTCTCGTTTTCATGATCAGGCGGCACTGCCCAACTGGATGGTGAAAGAATGATATCAGCGCCCATGTAACCCAGCGAGCGGGTAAGCACATGATCTTTGGCCGTGGCATCTGCACAGATCATCAGTCCAAAGGTGCCCCATGGGGTAGTACATACTCCCAGCCGGTCACCTTGTGCATACAAATTATGGGCAATGTCAAGCTCGTTCAGCTTGCGGTGCTTGAGAAGCACTTTTCCTTTTTTATCAATGATTACGGCCGAATTAAAGTTTTTGTCCCCGTCTTTTTCAACCATTCCAAAACACAGGTAGACATCATATTTTTTGGCAAGCTTGCTCATGTGGGAACAGGTTTTTCCATTGGGAATTTCTGAAGCCATTGTTTTTGCGGAAGAATGGGTCCAGCCCAGATCCATCACCTCGGGCAGCAAGACAACATCGGCATTTGCTTCGGCTGCTTCTTTGATCAGCGCTTCGGTATGGGCAAGATTCTTTTGCAGTTCGCCCGGTTCAACATACATCTGTACCAGGGCCAACTTAAAGCCTTTACCTGTAGTTTCTGAAAAAGAAGTCATGGTAAATAGTATAAAAGAAAGGCTAATTGCCAGTTGCAGCAGGCAGGACGGTTTAACTTTCATTTCCTTTTATTGTTAGTTGGTTAGTCAGATATTTTGTTTGCGTGAAAAGCGAAAGTCAAAGGTGGTAAAATTCTATCTATTTTTGAAGTCAATTTTAGAGGATCAACTTTCCCATGGAAAATACCGGCATAAATACCATAGAACTGATCCGATCCAAAGCCCTTGAACTGGGATTTCTGGATTGCGGTATCTCGCGTGCCGGTTTTCTTGCGGAAGAAAAGGAAAGATTACTTTCCTGGCTTGAGCAGGGTATGAATGGGGAGATGGGTTATATGGCCAATCATTTGGACAAAAGATTAGATCCACGTCTTTTGGTTGAAAATGCCCGCTCAGTGGTATCCGTTTTGCTCAATTATTTCCCATCAGAAAAACAATTAGATCCGGATGCTCCCATCCTTTCCAAATATGCCTATGGCACCGACTATCATTTTGTGATGAAAGACAAGCTGGGTGAGTTGCTCTCATTTATCCAATCAGATATTGCCCCTTGCGATGGACGCTGTTTTGTCGATTCTGCCCCCGTGATGGACAAGGCCTGGGCCGCCCGTGCAGGCCTTGGCTGGATCGGCAAAAATACCAACCTTCTGTCAGTGGAGCATGGCAGCTTCTTTTTTATCGGCCAGCTCATCATTGATCTGGAACTTCCTGCTACAGATAAAGTGGTCCGTGATCACTGCGGAAACTGCACCCGTTGCATCGATGCCTGTCCCACCCAGGCCATCGTGGCCCCTTATATCCTCGATGCCCGAAAATGTATTTCCTACCAGACCATTGAAAACCGGGACGAGATTGATCCTGCTCTGGAAGGCAAGTTCCAGGATCGTGTTTTTGGCTGCGATATCTGCCAGGATGTATGCCCATGGAACTTAAAATCCAAGCCCCATCATGAACCGGCCTTTCATCCCAGTCCTGAATTGATGAACCTTTCCCGAGAAGAGTGGAATAATATGGACAAACCTACCTTTAACAACCTGTTTCGCAGCTCTGCTGTGA
>DATGYU010000195.1:0-2905 GCA_035297625.1 Prolixibacteraceae bacterium | reverse complement strand
GTAAATTGTAAATTGTCTAATTGTAAATAAACAATGATACTAGTCACAGGAGGAACAGGTTTGGTGGGGGCTCATTTGTTGTATGAGCTGACAAGTTCAGGGCTAAGGGTGAAAGCGCTTCGGCGTGAGCATAGCAATACGGCCTGGGTAAAAAAGATATTTTCCTATTATACTGATCAGGTGGATACACTGTATTCCAGGATTGAATGGGTGGAAGGGGATATTCTGGATTATTTTAGCCTGGAAGAAGCCTTGAGAGGAGTATCTAAAATTTATCACTGTGCTGCTTTGGTGTCTTTTCATGGCGACGACAATGATATCATGCTCAACAACAATGTAAAAGGGACGGGTAACCTTATCGATGCAGCCATTCACAACAAGGTGCGACGCTTTTGCCATGTCAGTTCCATTGCAGCCCTGGGAAAAACTCAAGACGGGAGCCAGATTACTGAAGAGACTTACTGGACACCTTCCAAGCGCAAATCTGGTTATTCATTCAGTAAATTCTTCTCTGAAATGGAAGTTTGGCGTGGTATTGAAGAAGGCCTGGATGCTGTGATCGTGAACCCATCGATCATCATGGGTCCCGGTAACTGGGATATCGGTAGCCCCAAACTGTTTCAGTCCATTTGGAAAGGTTTGAAATATTACACCAAGGGAATTTCCGGTTTTGTGGATGTACGCGATGTGGTAAAAGCCATGATCATGCTTATGGATGACGCACACTTCGAATCGGTCAAGCATCAGCGCTTTATCCTGAACGCCGGAAATATGAGCTACCAGGATTTCTTCAACAAAATAGCCGACAGGCTCAATAAACCAAGGCCTCGAAACTTTGCTTCGGATGTAAAACTGCTTATAGCCTGGAGGATGGCTCAGTGGGGTAGTTTTTTTACCGGCAAACGTCCTGTAATAACACGGGATACGGTATCGGGCAGCAATCAAAAAAATCAATACTCCGGGGAGAAAATAATACGTACCACAGGCTTCACTTACCGAAGCCTTGATTCTTCCATAACCGATATTGCCGAAATTTTCTTAAAGGATATGGTGATGCCGGCAAAGAAATAGGGGCGTTTAAATTTTCGGATTGCTGCTAGCGGCTGGTAACTAGCCGCAGGCAAAAAAGCTCATAGATGCATCAGAGCTTACCTACAAGGTCATTCTTCTCAATAGTCAAGCTAAGAGCCGGGTTCCCTGCTCCTTGCTCCATGCCCAAACATTTTCCCCTTATTGAAACCTAATATATTTCCATATCGTTAATACATCCGCTTAGAGCTCAAATTTTTACAGGTATCAATTAAGAAGCGAATATTTAATAGTATATTCGCAAACTTTTTCCAGAAAAGAGGGAGTCTATATTACTTATTTATAAACAAATAGATTGTTAGTAAGCAATACTAATTAAAAGGTCAAACTTTAGAAGGATGAAAAAATCAGATTTATTAAAAGAAACTATTGAACACGTAGACATTAAGTCCTTTGATTCAACTCCAATCATTGACTCAATGCGCAAAATGTCATTCACTTCACGTGATACTGCCAATGCAACAGACATTTTGCTGAAAATGATAAATAATACAGAATGTACCAACATCCTCACTCTCGCCGGGAGTACCAGCGCTGCAGGATGTATGCAGATATATGTTGATATGGTAAAAAATAAAATGATCGACGTAGTGGTGGCTACCGGTGCTTCTATAATCGACATGGACTTTTTTGAAGCCTTGGGTCACAAACACTATCGCGGAACCACAGAAGTTAACGATGGTATCTTGCGTGAGCTGTATATCGATCGTATTTATGATACTTTCATTGATGAAGAGGAATTGCAAAACTGTGATGGCACCATCAAGGAAATAGCAGACTCCTTGGAAAAAAGACCCTATTCTTCCCGTGAGTTTATCTGGGAGATGGGTAAATGGCTGACTGAAAACTCTGTAAAGAAAGACAGCCTGATCCAGGTATGCTACGAAAACAATGTGCCAATCTTCTGTCCTGCCTTCTCGGATAGCAGTGCCGGTTTTGGTTTGGCCAAACATCAGTGGGAGAACCCGGAAAAACATGTCTCTATTGATTCGGTGGCCGACTTCCTGGAACTTACAAAAATTAAGATGGCTGCCGGAGTTACCGGTCTTTTCATGATCGGTGGGGGAGTGCCAAAGAATTTTACCCAGGATACCGTGGTATGTGCTGAAATCCTTGGTAAAGAAGTGCCTATGCATCAGTATGCCATACAGATTACCGTTGCCGACGTAAGGGATGGCGCTTGTTCTTCTTCTACCTTAAAAGAAGCAAGCTCATGGGGCAAGGTGCAGGTAACCGATGAACAGATGGTTTTCGCTGAAGCAACTTCAGTGCTTCCTTTGATCGTAAGCTATGTCTACCATAAAGGAACCTGGAAGAACCGTCATTTTAAACACTGGAGCAAATTGTTTGTCAATAACGCCGTAAATGCTTAAATCAAATTGATTTAAATAAATTTAATATATTCAAAGGGCTCCATTGTCATTTAAGGATAATGGAGCCCTTTTTATTACCAAAGCTCCTAATAAGGGGAGTTTTCCTTGCGGAATGTTTATGTCAATTAACATTAAATGCCATTATAAATAAGTAAGTTGTTGTGTGATAAAGGCTAATAATTGTTAAAAGTAGATAACTGTTAAATAGATATCGTGTTAAGTTATTGAAAACTATATATATTTGCAGGGAATTTTCAGGTAACCGGATGAAAGCGATAAGGATATTACTGATTTTTATTTTGTGTATTACGGTGAAAGCTATCCAGGCAAAAGCGCCTGATTTCAAACTTCACCAACCCGATATAAAACCACATCGTGTGATAAGGACCTGTTGTTCTTTCGGAACAGAAATGGAATTATTTGCCTTGCCGGGCATTAAGCTT
>DATGYU010000194.1:0-7766 GCA_035297625.1 Prolixibacteraceae bacterium | reverse complement strand
GAATAGGCTTTTTGGATCAAATCCTCCTGTTCCGCTTGATCTGTATTTGAAAGCAGGCGAACAATATCCTGTTTGGATAATTCCTTTTGATCTAATATGTCGTTGACCGATTTCATTCTGTATCGTATAAAGAATAGTAACGCGGATCTAGCGGATTGAGCGGATTAAAACGGATCTAAATATTTCTTTCATAAATCATGAGACTTTCAAAAGTTTTAAGTTTTCCTCATTATTATCTTGATCTTTTTAAATCTCCTTTCCCATTTCTATATCGGTGTTTCCTTTTTTTATAAATCCGCTTTTATCCGCTTAATCAGCTCAATCTGCGTTCCTATTTTTACTCCTTAAACGGAGCCACAGCACGATCGAAAATCCCGTTGATATACGCAATTGTCAATCCATAATTGGAAACAGGAACCTTTGCCTCCAAGGCTGCTGCCAAACGGCTGATAACCTGTTTGCGGGTAACCATGCAGCCTCCGCATTGTATGACCAAAGCGTAGTCGGTGATAGCATTCTTGATTTCATTTAAGCCTGCCACCACATCAAATTCCAGTTGTTTTTGCGTAAATGCGCTCAGCCAGCGTGGGATTTTGTACCGCCCAATATCTTCACAACTTACCTGGTGGGTACACGATTCAAGAATTAAGATTTTGTCCCCGTCTTTCAGATCGGCAATCTTTTTTGTTCCTTTCAAATATTCTGAAAAAGGGCCGCGCATATGGGCATAGGCCACACTAAATCCGGTTAAGGGAATATCTGAAGGAATAATTTTATTTACAAAGCCAAAGGCCTGGCTGTCGGTAATCACCAGCCGGGGTTTAATACCTGTCTTTTGCAGGAAGATTTCAGCTTCCGTTTCTTTGACAACAATATTGATGGCATCATTGTCCAGCACATCGCGAATGGCCATTACCTGGGGTAAAATCATTCTTCCATCCGGAGCTTCTGAATCAACAGGGGTGATGAGCATGACAATATCCCCGCGCTTTATAATTCCTTTCAACAAGGACGGATTTTGATAAGCGGTTTCAGGAATGGTATTCTTCAGCGTTTCAATAACCAGCTCTATGTTGAAATCTGTTGTTGCGCTGAATTCAACAATGGGAGCATTGGTTGTTTGCTGGATCAGCCTGATCGTTTCATTTTGCAAAGGTGCTATGTCGGCCTTGTTGTGAATGATGCAATAGTTGATATGATAGCGATTGATATTTTGAATCAGCATTTCTTCAAATTTGCCAAATGTATTGTTGGCGATTAGTAAAATGGCGCAGTCAATTTGTTTGATGACATCCAATGTTTTGGCGATTCTTTTCTCTCCCAAGTCTCCAGAGTCGTCAATACCTGCGGTATCAACCAAAATAGCAGGTCCTATTCCAAATATTTCCATGGACTTTTTAACCGGGTCGGTTGTTGTTCCGGCTATTTCTGATACAATGGCCACCTCCAGCCTTGTAAGGGCATTGATCAGCGAACTTTTGCCAACATTCCTGCGACCAAAAATTCCAATGTGCGGTTTAAAGTCACGTCCTTTCATATGCTTTATGTGTTAAATAGGAACGCGGATCTAGCGGATTGAGCGGATGAAAACGGATTTAAAAAATATATAAGCCTGTATAATCGTTGAGTAATAGTATTTATAGATCCGCTTTTATCCGCTAGATCCGCTAGATCCGCATTCCTATAAATTTTAGCTTCATCCGCGTTCCTATTTTTTAACTGTACAAATCCCGTTTGCCTTCCTTTATCAGTTCGATCTTTTCACGGATGGATGCCTTTATTTTCTCATCCTCCAATTTTTCGATATTTTTATTAATAGCCTTCCATCCCTTCATTGCTGTATTTTGGGGTGCGTAATCAACAAGGTATTCCGCTAAAGTGAGAATAGCATTTGGAGTACAATAGCGTTTGATAAATCCCGGTACTGAGAATTCCATGAAATGCTCGCCTGTTCTGCCCAGCCGGTAACAGGCGGTACAAAATGAAGGAATCATCTGCTGATCCAGCAATTCATCAATGATTTCATTGAGCGACCGGTCATCATTGATGCGAAACTGTCCCCTGTTCAGGTCTTTTTCAGTATGGACTTTTTGAGCATAACTTCCAAGCTCTATTTTTGTACCTCCGTCAATTTGCGAAACCCCAAATTGTATGATCTCGTCTCTTAGCCTGGCAGGCTCGCGGGCCGTTAGAATCATCCCGGTATAAGGAACAGCAAGTCGTAAAATGGCCACTAACCTTGTAAAATCCTCATCGTTTACAAAATAGGGAGTCTGTAAATCCATGCCCGAAGCATCCTTGATCCTGGGAAAAGAAATGGTATGGGGACCCACATCATAACAAGCCTCCAGGTGATTGACATGCCGTACTAAACCCAATACCTCATACTTCCAGTCATATAAGCCCAGTAAAACACCAATTCCCACATCGTCAATTCCGCCTTCCTGCGCGCGGTCCAGGGCAGTGAGCCGATAGTTAAAGTCTGCTTTTCTGCCTCGCGGATGATAGATTTTATAGGCCTCAGGATGGTAGGTTTCCTGAAAAACCTGGTAAGTTCCAATTCCCGCTTCTTTCACCATTTGATATCCTTCCACCTCAAGAGGTGCCGCATTAATGTTTACCCTTCGGATTTCTCCATGCCCCTTTTTTACACTGTAGGTGATGTTTACGGTATGGGCAATAAATTCGGGGTTGTATTCCGCATGTTCTCCAAAAACCAGAATTAACCGTTTCTGACCCTCCTCTTCCAATGATTCGATTTCCTTTTCAATCTCTTCATCCGAAAGGGTTTTTCGCACCGCCTCTGTATTGCTGATCCTGAAACCGCAATAACTGCAGTCGTTTGAACATTTGTTGCCGATATAAAGGGGCGCGAATAAAACAATGCGGTTGCCATAAACCGCCCTTTTTAACGCCTTTGCCCCTTGTTTAATCTCCTCAATCATTTCAGGGCTGCCAGCGTTCAGTAAGCAAGCTACTTCCTCTAGATTCAATCGTTTTTTTGAGAGTGATTTGGCGATGATTTCATGAATTTTTTCCAGGGAAGGAGTGGTGTTGTAAAGGATTTGCCGGATTTCTTCCGGATCGATAAACGGCTTCATGCGTTCATCTACAATGGAATATTTTTCAGGTGTAAATATCATGGTCCAATGATTTAACCCTTAATGCCTTGTTTGGCATCCTGTAAATATACAACAACCAAATTGTTTTTCAAACGGATAGGATGAATATTCTATTTCTTCCCGGGCGCTGATTCCCGGTCCTGCATTTTGCCTGAATATTACCTTTGCATTACCCCCATCTGTACTGTATCTGTACTGATGCTGTACTAATTCTGTACTAAATGGTACATATTTAGTACAGAATTAGTACAGCTATCGATCAGATAGAGGCAATACACAGGCAAAGTTTAGGCAGTGTTGTTGATATTTTGGATAGAAGTATTTTGGCCTGCAAGTGAAAATTTGCCTTTGGAAGGGTTCTTAATAATGATATTTTATGGTATTAAAATTGATTTTGGCTGCAATTTATTTATCTTCCAACCCCCTTTTATTATACATCCTACGGAAATTAGTTCATCCAACTATTTTTTACGCGAAGCGTAATAAATTACCAAAGGTTCGCCAATTAATGGGAATTTGAGGGGATAAAAGGGTAAATAGGATTCTGTAACTAGAAGGATTAAGAATCTCAGATTAAGAGGTTAGGATTATAAATACTAACCGGCAATTGTTTGCATCGCCAAACGCTGAGTGGGATGTGGACAAAAATTAGAGAGTCCTCATGAAAAAACTTTATCTTTGTAAAAAGACAATTGCAATGCCAAAACTTTATGAATATTTTGGACTAATTTTTCTTTTTTATTCTCAAGAACATGAACCTATTCATATACATGGAAAGTTTCAAGACAAAGAGAGTAAAGCAGAAATAATTTTTGAAAATGGAAAGTTTAAAGAAATATTAATAAGGGAAGTTTTAGGTAAAGAGCCATTAGATCCACAAAATCTTAAAAAATTCAAAAAGATTGTCGAATTATACAGGGATGATATTGTGCGTAAATGGATAGATTTTTTTGTTTACAATATAGAGATTTCTTCAGAGAAAATAACAAAGAAAATTTAAGAATCATGGTAATTTCTATTAATAAAGCCGAATATCTGGGAGATTACAAAATAAAATTCTCATTCTCCGATGCCTCAGAAAAAGTAATTGATTTCTATGCTTTTTTGAATAATGCCAGAAATCCAATGACAAAGAAATACCTGGACAAGGAGCTTTTTCAGAAATATACAATTGAATATGGGGATATCAATTGGAATGACTTTGAAATGTGTTTTCCCATCTGGGATTTACACGAAGCAAAAATCTAAAAATGCGTACTAATAAAAATTTATCATTTGTGGTACGTATGGGGAGTGATTAGTGGTTTTTCCCTTAGGCTTTGGTGGTTATCCGAAAGGAAAATGCTCACAAATCCCTAATTGCTTAAAGGTCCATTGTTATATAAAAATTTACTCTAGCGAACTGAATAACCTTCTACTTATCTCCACCCAATTGTTGGCTTTTATCCTCACGTTTGCTTTTGAAGAATCAAATAAAGTGGAACCAAAAAGCACTTCCGGCTCTAAGCGTATTTCAATGTCTTCATCCGTGAAATTAAACAGGATGCACTTCATTTTTTCATTTGAAGTAAGCATCAATCCATCAAAGATAAGCGGATGCGAGGAAACCGAATGTACCATGTGGGTATAACCCGAAAGTTTTTTCAGAACCGTATACACCGGAAAGATCTCATTGGCCTGTGCCTGAAACAAGGTTTGTTCAGATGGCAACTGTTCGCCCTGAATCCATCCTTTCCAGCCAACAGTTTCATAATAAGTGATCAGCTGAGCGCCTGCCTGTGAAAGATATTTCAGGCTGCCCAAAGTCCACAGGGCAGCAAAATTTGTTCTTTGACGGATATCCACCGACAAAGGCAACTGGCCGGGAAGGGGTGAAGGCTCGGCAGCAGTGGCCACCACATTGAACCGTTGGCGCAAGCTGACCGGGGAAACAAATATTGGCTTATGCGGGAATAACGATTTTGCAGAGTGGATCACTTCACCTTGGGCTTCAAGGTTTTCAATTAGGGAGGCATTGTCAAAAGCATGAACCTGCGGACTGATGGTAAAGGATACAAAATCCGCTTTTTTGATGGAAGGCCTTGCCCGGTTTAATTCAGCAAAATAGGCATTTACACCCGTACCTACCATTGTCTGGGGAAAATCATTCTTAATCTGAGGGTATAAATCATCAAATGCAGGCAATGGAAGATGATTTGGTCCAACAGGAAGTATCCAGCCTACTTTGTCCTTATATGGCTTAAATAGGATATTAAAACGGATGTATTCTTCCTGGTAGTTGTCTGACAGGTAAAGAACGATGAAAAGGGGCCATCCCAGGCGTTCACTCTCATCAATTGCTTTTTCAGCAGCAGTGATAAATTGAATATTTGCCATTTGTATTTCAACCCTTAAATGCTTCAAAGGAAGTTTTTCAAGCAGGTTGATTTCCGAAGAAGTTAACCTTTCTTCCCTGGAACTTACAGAAGTTCCCAGGGAAGGGAAGGGTATTGTTTTGCTTTGATCCCAGGTGAAAGATAGTTCAGAAGAGGTTTGAGGAAGAATGCCGGTCGTTTCAACTGTTAATTCAATCACCTGGGATACGGTTTCTCCTTTTTTGATGAGTGCTGGGAAGGGCAGTTCCAAAGGAGTGCAATAGGTTTTATAAGAGGCATCCGTCCAGTTGCGCTGATCTTCCATTTCGAAAATATCACCCTTCATATCTATCCGGGCTGTGATGCCTGGTTGGGGCTCCCAGCTCATAGACTGAATATTCTTTACCGGTTGATAGGGTGAAATCACCTCTGGAAAGATAAATTCAGATGTGTTTCCTTCACTATGGATAACTGTTGCTGTCTTTCCAACGCATTCCCTTATAGGATGCAGGATACAAAAGCCTATCCTGTTTTTAAGGAAATCAGAAAGAGCAGTTCCATTCATTTCAAACAGGATGGTGTTGTCACCTCCCTTAATATGGTAATCTGCAATAAAATGGATAGGGTCGGCCTTGTAAGCTACCTGAAGGCTGATGTCAAATGAAGTGTTATCCAATTCAATCTTTTGATCCAGGATAACCGGTTCGATGGTTCCCCAGTTACGGTCGCGGACTGCCGAATAAATCATTCTTACTATTTCAGTATTTCCAATACTAATGCGGCGGATGCTTCCTTTTTCATAGATCATTTCAAGCAGTCCTGCCTTTAAGGTAGTATTTTCAATAGAATTTATTTCAGCCATCATTTACAGGTTGGATTATTTGGTGCCGATGCGATACAGGCAATTGTCGGTTCTTATTAAAATTGAATTTCTGGCAATGGCCGGGGTGGCATATACTTCACCGGGCAGTTTATTCTCTCCAACAATTTGAAGGGTACTTCCTTTTTTTAGCACCAATGTTTCCCCTTTTACCGAGGTGAAATAAATATTGTTGGCATCAGATACAGGGGAAGCGTTGTATTTAGACTTCAGCCTTTTGGAATACATTTCTTTTCCTGATTTGGCATCCAGGCAATACAGCGTATTGTGGGTGTCTATGGTGTAAATCAATCCATCGGTGATAATAGGAGTGCTTAATTGCAGAATGGGAGATTTAAATCGCCATAAAATGTTGGTAGCAGTAATATCTCCTTTGCCATCGGGATTGACAGCCAGCAGTTCAGCGTATTTTTCTCCCTGTGCAGGGGTGACAAAGCTGGTATAGAAATAGACGATCCCGTTTTCGGCTATGGGCATGGCAATGGTGGAATCCTCTCCCTGAACTACTCTCCAGACCTCTTTACCTGTCTCAGGATCGTAGGCAATACAGACGGCTGCTCCGTTGGAAATCAGTAAATACTGGCCCTTTACATTTACAACAAGGGGAGTGGTATAGGCCTTTTTGCCAATGGGAAGCAAGGGTTCATAAAGAGCAGCAGGCCGTTCTGTTTTCCATACCGTCTGACCGGTATGCTTATCCAAGGCTACAAGGTACTGAACATCGGTGCCTTCGTAGTGCAAAATCAAAAGATTCTTATATATCATGGGCGAGGAGGCCGGTCCCTGAACATGTTCACAGGTCAGATCATTTCTCTTCCATACCAGGGTCCCATCGGAGGTTTTTACACAGGCTGTGCCATAACTTCCATAATGGAGGTAAACAAATCCTTCCTCAATGCAAGGAGTTGGCGTGGCATATGAATTAATGGAATGTTTTGGATAAACAGAATCGGGCTGAAAGATATTTAGATCAAAGACTTTGCTGCCGGAAATAAAATCCATGCACAGGGCCTTTAACTGTTTGCCATCGCCGGTAGAGGCAGTCACCCACAGCTGGTCATTAAAAACGACAGGCGAAGACCATCCTTTGTCGGAAATGTCTGTCTTCCAGATAATATTGGTTGAGTCATTCCAGCTTTCGGGCAGCTGAGCATCCGTTGAAATGCCGTTAAGGCTACTTCCCCGGAAATGGGTCCAGTTGCCTGTTTGAGCTAATAGGATTTGCTGGCTTAAAAGAAGGATCAGGGAGCACATGACCGCTGCACGGATTGTCTTGAAGGTATTCATAGGTTTAGGTTTTATTCCTTGGTCAAATTCATCAGTTGGTTGATCTCATCCAAAGATAATGCTCTTTTATAAATACGCACTTCGTCAATGGTGCCCTTAAAACAGTCGACCAGTGATTGATTC